>JAZNFF010000145.1:0-14264 GCA_045588995.1 Acutalibacteraceae bacterium | reverse complement strand
AGTTTATAAACAATGCTGTTTTCGGTTATGGATTTAAGTCCGCCGAAAATCACGGGGTGATGGGTTACGATTAGGTTGCAACCAAGTTCTTTTGCCCTTTCTATTGCGGTAATATCGCAGTCAAGACAAACTAAAACTCTCTTAACCTCGCTATTGCTGTCACCCACTAAAAAACCCGCATTATCGAAATCGCTTGCCGTATCAAGCGGATATCTTTCAGCAAGAAATCCGAAAATATCTTTTACTTTAATCATAGTTTTTTACCGAAAGAGTCCTTAAGGGCAACCGTGCGGTTAAAGACAATTTTATCAGCAGTAGAATCGCTGTCAACGCAGAAATAACCTTGCCTCATAAACTGGAAGGTATCACCAACCTTAACATCTTTTAAGGAAGCGTCTATCTTACAACCCGAAAGAACGGTAAGGGAATCGGGATTAAGATTATCCGCAAAGGAGGATACGCCTTCTTCATCACTGGGGTTTTCAACGTTGAAAAGTCGGTCATAAAGGCGGATTTCGGTATCAACACAGTTTTCTGCATCAACCCAGTGCAGCGTACCTTTAACCTTTCTGCCATCGGGGGTCTCACCGCCGCGGCTTTCGGGGTCGTAGGTGCAGTGAACTGCGGTAATATTGCCTTCACTGTCGGTTTCGCAGGATGCATATTTAATATAATAAGCGCCCTTAAGACGAACTTCTTTTTCGGGGCAAAGGCGGAAATACTTTCCGGGAGGATTCAGCATAAAGTCCTCTTGTTCAATATATATTTCTCTTGAAAAAGAAACCGCTCTCTTGCCAAGTTCGGGCTTATTGGGGTTGATTTCAACCTCAATTTCCTCGGTTTTGCCTTCTGGGTAGTTATCAATTATAACCTTTAATGGACGTAGAACGGCCATAGCCCTATCAGCATTTTCGTTAAGATAATCGCGAACGCAGGATTCCAAAAGGGCATAGTCAATAACGCTATACGCCTTGGAAACGCCGATTTTATCAACGAATGTCCTAACGGCTTCGGATGGATAACCTCTTCTTCTCATACCGCAAAGGGTTGCCATACGCGGATCATCCCAACCTGAAACCAAATTATCATTAACGAGTTTTAAGCATTTGCGTTTGCTTGTTAGAGTGTAGTTAACATTCATACGGGCAAACTCGATTTGTCTTGGAGGATTTTCAATATCGGCCGCTTCAAGAACCCAATTATAGAGGGGACGGTGATTTTCAAACTCCAAGGAGCAAAGGGAGTGGGTAACGCCCTCCTTGGCATCGCTTAAAGGATGCGCAAAGTCATACATGGGATAAACGCACCATTTATCACCTGTGCGGTGATGATGGGCCTTAAGGATTCTGTAAATAATTGGGTCACGCATATTAATATTGGATGAAGCCATATCAATTTTGGCGCGAAGTACCATACTGCCTTCCTCAAATTCACCCTCGGTCATACGCTTAAATAAATCGCGGGTTTCTTCAATTGGGCGGTCACGGTAGGGACTGTTTTTTCCCGCCTCTGTTAGAGTTCCGCGCATTTCCTTTATCTGCTCGGGAGTTGATTCATCAATATAGGCAAGTCCTTTATCTATAAGATGAAGCGCGCACTCGTAAATGAAATCAAAATAATCAGAGGCATAATAGAGATTATCCCAATTAAAGCCCAACCATTTGATATCTTCCTTTATAGCATCAACATACTCAACATCCTCTTTTGTGGGGTTGGTATCATCAAGACGAAGATTGCACTTTCCGCCGTATTTTTCTGCGGCGCCGAAATCAATGCAAATTGCCTTAGCGTGACCTATATGAAGATAACCGTTGGGCTCGGGCGGGAAACGGGTTTGAACCTTATTGTAAACACCTTCCGCTAAATCCTCATCTATAAAATCGTGGATGAAATTTTGGTTTTTTATAACCTCATTTTCTTCATTCAAAACCTTGTTTTCTTCCATTTTTAAAAACCTCTTAAAGTGAATTAATCATTGTATCGATACGCTCAAAGCAACGCGTTCTGCCTAAAACCTTCATAATACTGCAAAGGTCGGGTGTGTTTCTTCTTCCCGTAACCGCAATACGAAGCACGGTGCTCAAATCCCCCGCGCTGCCCTTGTAGGCATCGGGATTGGCTTTATATTCCTTGGTATCGGCGCAGAAATTAAGGAGAGGGCAAACTTCTTTAATTCTGTCAAACCAACCTTGCTTATCATCATCTTCATTATAAACTTTCTTATATTCGGTTAAAAATGCCTTGGCATCTTCTGCCGATATATTTTCGGGAAGTTCGGTAGAAGAAGTATATAAACTATCAAAGAAATAGGCAAAATATTCCTTGGCTTCGTTCCATTTTGCAATATCTTTGCGGGGTTTTTTAGAGTCATCTCTGTCAATACCCAACATCGCTTTTGAAAAATCAGGGTCAGCGGTTAAGAGTTCGTAAAATTCGCCGTCAAACTCTTTGGCCCAAGCGGTAAGCTTATCGTAAACCGTACTGCTGTTCATCGCCGCGACCTTGATTTTGCTCACGTCGTTAAGTTTGTTTTCATCAAAGAGCGCGCCCGAAACGCTCATCTTTTTAAGATTGAATTTAAATGCGCTTAATGGCGCCGAGGGGTTGGCCCTGCGCCAATCCTCAAAGTCAGAGGCGGCAATGGTCATAAGATATTCGATAACGCTCTCTGCATCGTAGCCCTGCTCCGCAAAGAAATGTACTGCGGCTTCGGGGTCTTTTCTCTTGGAAATTTTGCGTTTGGCGCCGCCATCAAGTTTCATAATGGGGGAAACGTGACCAAATTTAGGTACCTTGAAACCGAGAAGTTTAAATAACTGAATATGCTTCGGCACAGAAGAAATCCATTCATCGCCACGAAGCACATGGGTGGTATGCATAAGATGGTCATCAATGGCATGGGCAAAATGATAGGTGGGGATGCCGTCGGATTTAAGAAGAACAAAATCTTCATCGTTTTCGGGCATTTCTATTTTGCCTTTGATGGTATCTTCAAAGGTTATGCGATTTTCTTCGCTGCCTGGAGAACGAAGGCGGATAACAAAGGGTTTTCCTTCATCAATAAGCGCTTTTGTTTCTTCCAAGGTTATATTTCTGTGTTTAGCAAACTTGCCGTGATAACCCGTGCGGATTTTTTGGGCTTCTTGTTCGTTTCTTACTGCTTCCAGTTCCTCTGCGGTGCAAAAGCAGGGGTAAGCAAGTCCCTTAATAATTAAATCCTTAACATAGGTTTGATAAATTTCGGCGCGTTTGCTCTGCTGATAAGGGCCATATATACCGCTTTCTTCGGTGCCGCTTATAAAGCCCTCATCAATATTTATTCCAAAGCGGTTAAGTCCATCAATAATATCCTCGATACCGCCTTCAACTTCGCGCTTTTTATCAGTATCTTCAATGCGGGTGAAGAATATTCCCCCTGTAGTTGTAGCGGTGATGCGGTTAACAAGGGAAGTGAAAAGGGTCCCGAGATGCAAATATCCCGTGGGACTTGGGGCTACTCTGGTTACCCTTGCGCCTTCGGGGAGATTTCTCTCGGGATATAAATTTTCATAGTAATCGGGTGTTTTATCAATATGGGGCAGTAAAAGGTCTGCCAATGCTTTATTATCGGTCATTATTTTTTCTCCTTAGAGAGTAACTTTGAGAGTTCGGACATAAATGTATCAATATCCTGAAATTGACGGTAAACGGAGGCAAAGCGCACATATGCTACTTCATCGATACCTTTAAGTTTTTCCATAACAAGTTCGCCGATGCGTTCACTTGTAACCTCTCGGTCGAGAGAGTTCTGGATAACAAGTTCGATATCATCAATAGCGTGTTCTACCGTTTCAATGGAAACGGGGCGTTTTTCACAAGCGCGAAGCATACCGTTAAGAAGTTTTTCCCTATTAAACTGCTGCCTCGAATTATCCTTCTTAACAACAATAATGGGCAAACTTTCGATTACCTCATAGGTTGTGAAACGTTTTTCACATTTAAGGCATTCGCGTCTGCGTCTGATTTTTTCACCCTCGTCGGTAGGACGGGAGTCGATAACTTTACTTTCTTCATAACCGCAAAAAGGACATCTCATAACATCTACCACCTAAATATAGTATAATTATGGAATATTATAACATATATAAGCGATAATTACAAGAAAAAAGTGCATCAAATAACACTTGTTATTATGGCATATTATGTGGTATAATAAAATGAATAAATATTTCATAGTCGGGGGAGAATTTTATGTTATCCGATTCTGTTAAATTGGGCGAAGGCGTAGTCGGCAGATTTATTAAAAACGACCGATTCAATACTACCCTTATTTCCTTCAATTTTTATATGCCGTTAAAGGAAGAAACTGTGGCTCCAAATGCACTGCTTCCTTTTGTGCTTACCACTTGCAGCGAAAAATACCCCGATTTTTCCAAACTTAATTATAAACTTACCCGTCTATACGGCGCAGAACTTATTTCGTCCTGCGAAAAGGTGGGGGATTATCAACTTCTTAAAATGGCAATTTCTGTTATAAACGATGAATTCACCATTGATGAAGAGGATCTCACCAGTCAGGCCTGTGAACTGCTTACCGACCTTATTTTTAAACCTAAAGCGGTAGATGGCGAATTTGCGCAGGAAGATACCGAAAGAGAAAAACGCAAAGCGATAGAGCATATAATGGGCGAAATGAGCGAAAAGCGTACCTATGCTAAAAAAAGAGCCATTGAAGAAATGTTTAAAGGCACTCCCTTCGGCATCTCAAAATGCGGTACCGTAGAGCAGGTAGAAGCGATTACGGGAAAGGCGCTATATGATGCTTGGGAAAATATGCTTAAAACGGCGTATGTTCGGGTAAATGTTGTTTCAAGCGCGCTTCCTAAAGGGCTTTTCGAAACCATAAGTGAAAACTTTGCGGGAATTGTTCGTGAGAATATTACGGATTGCAGTTTAAATACCTGCCTTGCTCCCGTAAAAAATCCCATAACAGTAACCGAAAATATGGATATTACTCAGGGCAAACTCGTACTTGGGTTTACAAGTCAGATGCACGGGATGGATAAAGAAACAGCCGCCCTTTCCTTAATGTGTGATATATTCGGCGGCGGCCCTTATTCCCGTTTATTTAATAATGTTCGTGAGAAATTGAGTTTGTGTTATTATTGCGCGGTAGGACTTACTAAAATTAAGGGCTTTTTGACCGTTGATTGCGGTATTGACCCTCAAAATGAGGAAAAAGCCATAAAAGCCATCTGCGACCAGTTGTTCATAATGAAAAAAGGTATGTTTACCGACTTTGAGTTTGAATCATCGGTTAAGAGTATGAAGGATTCGCTTAAAGCGTATTATGATAGTCAGGCAACCCTTGATATGTGGTATTCTCTTAAAATCTTTGAGGAAAATCCATTGTCGCCCGAAGAACTTTCCGATTTAATTTCATCTGTTTCCAAAGAAGAGGTTTGCGATGCGGCAAAGGGAATTGAATTGCATACCATATATACTCTTAAACCCTGCGAGGTGGAAAAGGTATGATAAAAAAGCAATATTTTGAAGGCCCTTTTAATGAGGGATACGTTAAGGCCGTTCATCCTTCGGGTCTGGAAATTTATATAATGGAAAAGCCGAAATTTGACTCTTTTCATGCGGTTTTCGGCACCCGATACGGCTCTATTGATACGGTTTTCAGTAAGGATGGCGGAGAGGAAGTAAGTGTGCCAGAAGGCATTGCCCACTTTCTTGAACATAAGTTATTTGAAAGCGAGGAAGGGGATGCTTTTACCCGATTTGCCGTAACGGGCGCATCGGCTAATGCTTATACTTCTTTTGACCGCACTTGTTATCTTTTCTCTTGCAGCGATAATTTTTATGAAAATTTAGGGATATTGCTTGATTTTGTTCAGCACCCGTATTTTACAGAAGAAACAGTACAAAAAGAGCAGGGAATAATCGGTCAGGAAATAGGAATGTATGATGATAGCGCACCTTGGCGCGTTATGTTTAATATGCTTAAAAATATGTACCGTGAGCATCCAGTGAGGATAGATATCGCGGGTACGGTTAATTCCATAGCCCAAATAGATTCAGGGCTTTTATATAAGTGCTATGAAACCTTTTATAACCCATCAAATATGTTTATCTGTATTGCGGGTAATGTTGATACGGATAGGGTTTTAAAACAGATAGAAGAAAGCATAATTTATTATCCCCCCGTAGAAATATCGAGAAAAGAATTTCTTGAGGATGAAACAGTTGCGGAAAATTATGTGGAACAGAAACTTTCGGTTGCCATTCCCGCTTTTTGCTACGGATTTAAGCAGAAAATTACTACTCCCCACCGAAGTTTAAAAACCAAGGTTTGTATGTCCCTTCTTTTAGAAATCATTTGTGGAGAAGCGTCGCCTTTATATGCCCGTTTGGTTCGGGAAGGACTTATTAATGATGAATTTGCCAGCGAATATTTTTGCGGCAGAGGTTACGCCGCTATGATATTTGAGGGCGAGTCCAATAATCCTAAAAAAGTAGCAGAAGAAATTAACGCCGAAATCGAAAGAATCCGTCAAAACGGCATAGATAAGAAGTTGTTTTCGGCCGTTAAATGCGGTATGTACGGCGATGCCGTAAGAAGAATGGGAAGCGTTTCGGGAAGCGCAATGTCCCTCGTTGAAGGGGCGGTAAGCGGCTACGAAATTTACGAAGAAATTAAACTTTTAAAATCGGTAACCGCCGAAAGCGCCCTTAAAAGATTAGATGCTTTCAGCGAGGAAAATGCAGTTCTTTCAGTAATACTTCCTAAGGAGGAATAATATGAGTTACGAAGTAGAAATTTTTGGTTTACATTTAACCATAAACCCTATCGCTTTTACACTTCCCATAGGTAAAAACGGTTGGGATGTTTATTGGTATGGTATAATTATTGCCTTGGGCTTTTTGTTGGCCGTAGTTTACGCTCTTATTTACAACGAAAAGCGGTTTGGTATAAATACGGATAAAATGCTCGATGTGGTGTTGGTTACCGTTCCTGTTGCCATACTTTGCGCCAGAGCATATTATGTGATTTTTGATGGGGTACCCCTTGCAAGTTTCAAGGATTTCTTCGGTTTCGGAGATTCTTCGGGCTTTGCGGGAATCGCTATATACGGCGGCGTTATAGGAGCATTTCTTTGCGGCGCTTTGATGTGCTATATTAGAAAAGTAAATCTTTTTGATATGTTCGATTTGGCCTCCGTTGGCTTTATTATAGGGCAAGGTGTCGGCAGATGGGGCAACTTTATAAATCAAGAGGCCTATGGCACCTTCACCGGCAGCAGTTGGTGGGGTATGCAGAGCACCCGCACCGTTTATGAGATGGGCGAGGGACTTGTTCACCCCTGCTTTTTGTATGAATCGGTTTGGTGCATTATCGGTTTCTTTGTTCTTAATGCCATTGCGAAAAACCGCAAATTTAAAGGTCAAGTGTTCCTTACATATATTGTATGGTATAGCTTCGCGAGGTTCTTTATCGAGATGCTTCGCACAGATAGTTTAATGATAGGCAAAATCAGGGTTTCTTGCCTTGTATCTGCCCTTATTTTTGTGGCCGCAGGCATTTTGCTTTTAGTTTTCTTGAAGAAATCAAAAAAGGAAAATTGTGATGGCGAATATGAAGAAATGTTTGCCGAAAATATGGTGGAAGAATCCCAAGAGGTGCAAAAGGAAAATGAGTAAAATCATAGATGGCAAAGCGGTTTCCGCCTTTATTAAAGATAAAGTAAGGGAAGATGTAACAGCCCTTAAAAACAAAGGAATAGATACCTGCCTTGCCGTAATTTTAGTAGGTAATGACCCCGCATCTCAGATTTATGTTGCCAATAAGAAAAAGGCCTGTGAAGACCTTGGAATAATCTCTAAAGAATTTTTATTGCCCGAAACAGCAACGGAAGAAGAACTTTTAACTTTGGTTAATACCCTTAATGAAGATAAGAGTATAAACGGAATACTTTGTCAACTTCCATTGCCTTGCGGCCTTGATGATAAAAAGATTATAAACGCCATTTCGCCCCTTAAGGACGTGGATGCTTTTCACCCTTCGAATGTGGGTAAAATTATGATAGGGGACTATGATTTTGCCCCTTGTACACCCGCGGGAGTAATGGAAATGTTAAAGTATTATGAGATTTCCGTTGAGGGCAAAAATTGCGTGGTTATCGGTAGGTCGAATATCGTGGGCAAACCGATGTCAATGCTTCTTCTGCATAAAAACGGTACCGTTACGGTGTGCCACTCAAAAACCAAAAATTTAAAGGAAATCTGCAGTAAGGCGGATATACTTGTAGCGGCGGTAGGTAAAGCAAATTTCGTAACAGCGGATATGGTTAAAGAGGGCGCCGTTGTTATAGATGTAGGTATGAACAGAAGCGAAGGTAAACTTTGCGGCGATGTGGATTTTGAAAGGGTGCAAGAAAAGGCATCCTTTATAACCCCCGTTCCCGGCGGAGTCGGACCTATGACCATTGCTATGCTAATGAAAAATACGCTTATTGCCGCTAAAAAACAAAATTTAGGATAAAGATATGAAGATTAAATTTGTTCTTTTAACAGTTTTACTTATGATTATTATGGCGCTCCCCGTATCCGCCGCGGGCAAAGGTTATGTTATTGAATTCCCCGAGGATTATGTGGTTTCTTATGGGGATACAAAATCCGACCCCGTAGCCGAAATCATCGGTATGGATAGCGAAAAATACGCCAATTTCTTCAAATCCAACGGACTTTTGTTTATTGCCGTGAAAAAGGATAATTCCGTTCAGATTCGCTTTTCGAAATACAGTAATGAATTTTCTCAAAAACTCGGTAATATGGGTAATCTTAGCGATAAGGAATTCAAAGAAATAGCCGAAAAACTTGCGGGTGAAAAGCCATATACCAAAGAAATTTCGGGCGAACAAACTTTTATCGCCGTTACCGAAAAATTAAAGGATAGTGGCGGAGAATATGTTTCTACCCAGTATATAACGGTTAAAAACGGCAATGTTTATCAACTTTCCTGCTATAATAGCGGCACCAAAATTGATAGCGATATCGGCGATGTTTTCAATTCTTTGAGGTTTTCTCAAAGCGATAATTTTAACTGGGTTTATACAATGATTATTTTAGCTTGCGTAGTTTTAGCTGCTATAATAATTATTATGATAAAGGGTATAGTTACGGATTTAAGAAAATAAAGGATTTTTGCAAAAAATATCTTGCATTTTAAGTGCTAATGTGGTATTATATCAATTACTGTGAATAAATATGAGGAGGTGGCACAATGCCCAATATCAAATCTGCAAAGAAGAGAGTTGCTGTAAGCAAAGCAAACTATGAGCGTAATAAAGCATTCCGTTCTGCTCTTAAAACTGCTGTAAAGAAAGCTGATAATGCTATCGAAAGCAAAGCTTCCGATGCCGCTGAAACCGTTAAGGTTGCAGTTTCTAAGCTCGATCAGGCCGCAGGCAAAGGCCTTATTCACAAGAATAACGCTGCAAGAAAGAAATCTGCTCTTGTAAACAAGCTCAACAAAGCTTAATTAGAAATAATTATTATTTTTTGCAAAGAATAATATAAACGCCGATGGTTCCCATCGGCGTTTTTTCTATTATTTATTAAAATGTTCCCATACCTTTAAGGCGTAGGATTTGCCGAAACCTTTAACGGCGGTAAGTTCCTCTAAAGAGGCCTCTTTTATGGCTTTTATGGTTTTAAAATGTTTCATCAAAACCTTCGCTTTTTCGGGACCTATTCCCTCAATTTCCAAAAGGGAGGAGTTAAGCATCTTTTTGGATTTGCTTTTTCTATGAAAACTGATGGCGAATCGGTGAACTTCATCCTGAATTTCGGTAATCAGAGTAAAGGTTCTTCGGTTTGCCTTAATTGCAATATCTCCGCCCGAGGTGGCTATGGCGCGGGTGCGGTGTTTACTGTCCTTCACCATACCGAAAAGGGCGATATCCAGATTGTGTTTGGCTAAAACAGGGGCTACTGCGGAAATTTGCCCTATTCCGCCATCAAGAAGAATAAGGTCGGGAAGGGTAGAGAAACCTTCATCTTCACCCTTTTCATACTCGGTAAATCTTCGGTCCAAAACCTCGGCTAAGGAGCGGTAATCATCCTGACCGATAAAGGATTTTATTTTAAACTTTTTATATGCTTTTTTATAGGGCTTTCCGTCACGAAAAACTACCATCGCCGCTACATTTTCATCTCCTGCAGTATTGGAAATATCGTAGGATTCAATGTAGCGAGGCGCATTAGAAAGTCCGAGAAGGGCGGCGAGTTCATTTAGAGCCGTCATTTCCTTTCCGCTTTCTTTCGATTTTTCCGAAAGATTATCCGCGGCATTATTGCGGCACATTTTTAAAATTTCAAGGGGCTCGGCCGCTTTAGGAACGGTAATATTTACCTTTCTGCCTGATTTTTTTGATAGCCAATCTTCTAAAAGAGAGGTGTTTTCGGGGAGGGTGTCGATTAGAATTCGGGGTGGAATATCTTCGCGTTCTTCATAAAAACGGGCAAGGAATTCGGCATAAAACTGCTCTTTGCCCTCTGTATCCTCAAAGAAAAAGCGCTTTTTATCCGTTAATCTGTTGTTTCTGAAAATAAGGATACTTATGCAAAGAATATTTCCAAGGGAAGCGGAGGCAAAAACATCCTGCTTTTCGTGGGTGCAGAGAAATACTTTCTGCCTGTCCTTTAGTTTTTTAACGGCATTAATTCTATCCCTAAGTTTTGCGGCATATTCGAAATCTAGGCGCTCTGCGGCGGCTTCCATCCTTTTTTCCAATAAAGAAAGCATAGAGCCCGTATCGCCTTTTTTAATAAACTCGGTAGCCGATTTAATGTTTTCTAAATATTCTTTATGTGAGATTTTCAAGCGGCACGGCGCATCACATAAACCTATATGGTAGTTAAGACAGGGCTTTGTGGGTTTATCAAAATTTCGGTTACAGTCGGGAAGTTTAAATATTTTTCGCACTTCTTCAACAGTATCTTTAACCACCGCGGCGGAGTAGTAAGGGCCTATAAATTCACCTCTGGCGCTAAGTTGCATAGCCGTTTCTATGCGAGGCCATTTTTCATCGGTAATCTTTATATAATGATAACCCTTATCATCCTTTAAAAGAATATTATATTTGGGTTGATTTTGCTTAATAAGTGAGTTTTCAAGAATGAGGGCTTCAAACTCACTGTCGCAGATTATATAATCAAAATCTTCCACAATGGATACCATTTGGCGCACCTTTTCGGTGTGTCCGCTACCCGCTCCAAAGTACTGCGTAACGCGATTTTTAAGTGCTTTTGCCTTGCCGATATAAATTATTTTACCGATTTTATCTTTCATAATGTAAACGCCGGGACTTTTCGGTAATCGGTTGGATTTTGCCTTTAACCTTATGAGTCGCTCATCCATATACTCACCTACTTTCATCTGTGTTTTTAAGTATTATAGCATAAAAAGGAATACATTATCAACAAAACTATTGATAAAAAGATAGAATACTGTTAAAATATAGTAGATAATATGCAAAGTATCAGGAGGTATATTTATGTCTTGTAAGCAGTTGGAACCAATTAAAAGCGGCGATACCGTTGCGGTTATGCATACTTCTATGGGTGATATTACCATCAAACTTTTCCCTGAGTATGCTCCTAAAACCGTAGAAAATTTTGTAACTCACGCTAAAAACGGATATTATAACGGCCTTATTTTTCACCGTGTTATAAAAGATTTTATGATTCAGGGCGGCGACCCTACGGGAACAGGTATGGGCGGCGAATCTATTTGGGGAAGAAGTTTCGAAGATGAATTTGATCCTGAGCTTCATAACCTTCGCGGCGCTCTTTCTATGGCCAATGCGGGACCTTGCACTAACGGAAGTCAATTCTTTATCGTTGAAGCCGATAGCGTTCCTATGAATATGATTTCTCAGATGGAAGCTCTCGCCGATAGAGGATTCCCCGCAGAAATTACAGAAGCGTATAAAACAATGGGCGGCACCCCTTGGCTTGATTTTAAGCATACTGTTTTCGGTCAAGTGTGCGAAGGTATGGATGTGGTTGAGAAAATTGCCAATGTTAAAACGGTTGGCGCCGATAAGCCCGAAACCGATGTCATAATTAACTCTATTGAAGTAAAATTGGTATAAAGGAGTTTTAAAGATGAAAGGTATAATTTTAGCAGGAGGAAGCGGAACCCGCCTTTATCCTCTGACTATGGTAACTTCTAAGCAACTTTTACCCATTTATGATAAACCGATGATATATTATCCTCTTTCCACCCTTATGCTTGCGGGAATTAAGGATATTCTTATCATTTCCACACCCACCGACCTTCCCAATTTTGAGCGTCTTTTGGGCGATGGCTCCAATTACGGAATCAATCTTTCCTATGCCGTTCAACCCTCTCCCGATGGACTTGCTCAGGCCTTCATAATCGGTGAAGAGTTTATAGCAGGGGATAGTTGCGCTATGGTGCTTGGTGATAATATTTTCTACGGCAGCGGTCTTAAAAAGCACCTTCGCGAAGCCGCAGAAAAGGAAAACGGCGCCACTGTTTTCGGCTATTATGTTGACGACCCCGAGCGCTTTGGAATTGTTGAGTTTGATGAGAACGGCAAGGCAATTTCTATTGAAGAAAAGCCCGAAAATCCCAAATCAAACTACTGCGTAACAGGTCTTTATTTCTACGATAACCGAGTTGTAGAACTTGCTAAAAAGGTTAAACCTTCTGCTCGCGGCGAACTTGAAATAACCGACCTTAACCGTATGTATTTAGAGGAAGGCACCCTTAATGTTGTAACACTCGGCCGCGGATATGCTTGGCTCGATACGGGTACAATGGATGCCTTAGCAGAGGCAACGGAGTTTGTTAAGGTTATTGAAAACCGTCAGGGAATCAAGATTTCCGCTATTGAGGAAATCGCCTATAAAAACGGTTGGATAACCAAGGAAAAACTTCTCGAATCTGCCGAAAAATACGGCAAATCCCCCTATGGCGAACATCTTAAAAAGGTAGCCGAAGGAAAGATACTTTATTAATATGAAAATCAGCGTTATAGTTCCCGTTTTTAATGGGGAGAAAACTTTGCGACGCGCGTTAGATTCTATACTTGCTCAAAGTTTTAGTGACTTTGAGCTTGTGCTTATAGATGACGGTTCAACCGATAAAAGCGGCGAAATATGTAAACTTTACGAGAGTGAAGATAATAGGGTGCGCTATATCAAAAAGGAAAACGGCGGCCCTTCTTCAGTGCGCAACTTAGGTATAAATGAAGCAAAGGGCGATTATATTGCCTTTGCAGATTGCGATGATTATATGGATGAAGGCGCCTTTGGGTTTATGTATGATAAGGCCGTTTCTACCGATGCCGATATGGTTGTTTGCGGTTGTTTTACGGAACTCGGCAGCGCTGTGCAAAAGGTTTTTTGCGAAGAAATGATGATAGATGGGGAATACGGCGAAAAAATTATTCCTCTTAAATCAAAAGACCTTCTGGATGCCCCTTGGAATAAACTATATAAAACCGAATTTTTGAGAAAAACGGGTGTTACGATGCCCGAAGGCGAAATATTTGAGGATACGGCTTTCCATCTGGAACTACTTAAATATTCGCCCAAAATTGCGGTTTACAGTGAGTGCTTTTATCATTATGTTCAGAATCTCGGCAGTATAACTAAAAAATATAATCCCGAAAAACTTGCGATTCTTAAAAAGCGGGCAAAGCAGTTGAAAACCGTAACAAACGGCATAGATGCCTATTGCGATTTTTATTATATAAAATCCGTTTTTTCTTCTTTTATTGATATGTTTTTATCCTGCGAAAAAGGGAAAATCAAATCGCTTATCGGAAAAGAAATCGGGGAAAAGGACTTTAAAAATGCGGCGGATAATGCCCGTTTTGAAGGCCGACTGAACCAAATTATAATAAGTGTTGCCAAAAGCGGTAAAAAAGCAAAAATTTATGGGTTTTGTAAACTTTGCTTTATCCTTAAGTATAAACTTCGAAAACTGTTTTTAAAGGTGAGATAATGATTTCTGTAGCAGTGGCCACATATAACGGCGAAAAATTCATCAAAAGACAACTTAATAGCATTCTGATGCAAAATTTATCGGTGGATGAAGTGGTTATCTGTGACGATTGTTCTACTGATAAAACCTATGAAATATGCGAAAATTTCATAAAAGAAAACGGTCTTAAAAATTGGCATCTTTATAAAAATCAATCCAATTTAGGTTACTGTCTTAATTTTTACGGCGCCATAGAAAA
>JAZNFF010000144.1:0-11316 GCA_045588995.1 Acutalibacteraceae bacterium | reverse complement strand
TATTTATCGATAAGCTCTCCATATTCGCAGACATCTCCAGGACCGTTACCCATAGCGTGAGAATATTCACACATATACACGGGCATTTTGATATTTTCATCCGCAACGAATTTTTCCAGTTCGGCGGGAGTAGGATACATTCTTGAATAAACATCGGCATTATGAATAAATCCAAGCCGCGAAGCATCCTCACTATGAACCAGACGACCATCCTTTTGGGAACGGATAAAATCAACCATCGCGTGATGATTAACACCGTGTCCGCTTTCGTTACCCAAGGACCACATAATGATACTCGGACAGTTTCTATCCCTAAAAACCGTTCTTTCCATACGGTTTACATATTCTTTTTTCCATTCGGGCTTTGTGCAGGTCCAATCGGGATTGTCCGAATCGTAACCGGGATGAACTACTCCGTAACGCAGACATGCTCCGTGAGCTTCAATATCGGTTTCAAGCACCACATAAAAGCCCATTTCATCACAAAGCTGCATCATATAAGGCGTGGGCGGATAGTGAGAAGTTCTGACACAGTTAATATTAAGCTCCTTCATTAAAAGAAGCTCTTTTTTAATTTCTTCATTTGTCTGATACCAACCCTTATCTTTATCGGTATCGTGATGGTTAACACCGTAAAGCTTAACGGGTACGCCGTTTATTAAAAGCTCATACCTATCCGAAATTTCTATGCTTCTAAATCCCGTTTTTATTTCTACTACTTCCCCGTCTTTTGTGAGGCGGACGGTATACAGATATGGCTTTTCTGCATTCCAAAGAATCGGATTTTTAACCTCAATTTCGGTCTTTTCACCCACTGCTTCGCCAATAACCTTGCCATCTTTATCGAGAACTGTTACGGCTGCCGCCTTATCTGTTTCTACGGTGATTTTTTCACCCTTTGCCACTATATGGACATCTTTTATATGGTCAGTAGGACGCTGTAAAATATATGTATCTCTGAAAATACCGTGGAAACGGAACTGGTCTTGGTCTTCAAGATAGCTTCCTGCCGACCATTTTAACACCTTAACTCTAACGGTGTTTTTGCCTTCCTTTAAAAAGTCGGTTATATCAAACTCGGCTTGCAAACGGCTACCCTGAGTAAAGCCAACATATTTCCCGTTTATATATACTACTGCGCAAGAGGAAACGCCCTCTAAAACATAGTAAACCTTGCCCCAGAGCTTATCTATTTCGAAATCTCTTTCGTAAACTCCGCAGGGGTTTTCATCGGGAACATAGGGCGGGTCATAGGGGAAGGGGTAATTTGCATTGGTATAGTTAGGATTTTCGTATCCAAGCGCTTCCCAGCAGGAAGGGACGAGGATGTTATCCCAATTTTCTATACTTTCGGGAATGTCTATATCCCTTTTAAAAAACGCAAACCGCCACTCACCGTTTAGGAGCATATATTCGCTTTTTCCTTTAGGAATATAATAGCTCCTCGGCGAAAGGCGGTTTTCACTGGTTTTCTCGGGGTTTTCATAGAATCTCATAATCAGGACTCCTTTAAAACTTTATTTTACAACTTAATTATATCATTGTAAAATCTTGGTTTCAAGTATGAAAAGCCCTTATTTTATGCGTTTTCTTAACCTATTTATGCGATATTTTATTTATTCCCTTACAAAGCTTTGTTTCTTTTCCGTTTAAAATAAGCTTCGCGTTTTTAGGTACTGCGACGGTATATTCGCCCTTATTTCTATCAAAGGAAACGGAAATTCTGCCGGATTTCGTATCCATATAACCTGAGAAATTATTGAGTTTTTGGGGAATCTTCGGAGCGATTACGATATTCTCAAAACCGAATCCATCCTGACCTACACCCATAATATGCTCAAATATATTTTCTACCACCGAGCTAAACATAGGATGATCATGCGAGCCACCCTTCCACGCTTCCCAATAGGTTGTAGCGCCTCGGTTTATCATATAGTTAAAGTTAACGTCATCGGGGTTTGCAAGAAGGTCAAAAGCAATATCTTCATAACCGTTTTCAAAAAGAAGTTTGAGAAGCAAGGGCGTACCGAAAATACCCGTATCAAAAACGGGATTTTCCCTATACTTTTGGGCTATTTTATCTACACTGTAAAGTCCCAAATCAGCCAAAAAACAAGTACTGCCCTGATCATTTTCGGGGGATATATCGCCGAAGGTTTCACTTAAAGCGGTAACACATTTATCAATGTTTTCGCTTATTCCCTTTTTATCGATTTCCTCTCCTAAAATATTTGCGATTTCCAAAACCTTTCGCATACATTTTATGAAATAATATGTGTTAACAAGAGCGGGAGAAATTTCGCATCGCGCGGGAGTACACCACTCGCCCAAAAACCAACAACCCTCCACCTTTTTACTGATGAGATTGTTTTCCGCTCTCGAAAGCATAAACTCATACCATTTAAGCATATACGGCAACCCTTCGCGGAGGATTTCTTTGTCGCCGAAATGCTTATAATGATTATAGGGGATAATCACTATGGCGCCTCCCCAACCGCCCGGGCCGCCGCCACCGCCACCAAAAGGAGCAGTGTTTTCTACATTGCCTGTGATTTTATTTTGACAGTCATAAATATCTCTTATCCATTTGCGGTAGAAAAGTTTTGAATCGAGAGTATGCATAACGGCGTTGCAGGTTACCTGACCGTCGCCCGTATAGGCAAGACGCTCTCTGTGAGGACAGTCGGAAACTGTACCGTAATGAAGGTTATTAAGCAGAGTTCTTATATGGGCGGTATACAACCAATTAAGCATTTCATTATCGCATTCGAAATAACTTGCAGGTTTTATATCACTATGAACGACAATAACCTCTATCTCCGAAACATCACCAATAACCTCAATATATCTGAATGCTTTAACCGAAAACTTAGGCTTTAATTCCCGTTCTTTTTCTGTAATATATTCATCGGTCTGTATTTGAGGAATTCCGTTTGCGGATAATTGGTCGCTTCCTGCGGAGCCGTAATTCAAAGTGAAATCGGCATTTATACCCTCACTGTATGTAACCTTAATATTACCTTTGCCCTTTAATTTCGCATATCCCGAAATATTGATACCCGCATCGTAAACCCTGCGATTCTGATGGGCAAAAACCTCTTTGGGCTTGATGACGGATATTTCCTTATCGGCAGGGCAGGTTTGCTTTTCAAATATATCCGATTTTGGCGCGGAGGTTATTTCCACGGGATAAAGAGTTTCATCGATTGCTTCAAAATCCCACTTTTCACCGTAGAAAATATTATTGAAAACGATGGGAGATTTTTTCCACTTTAAGTTTTCATCGGAATTTACAAAGGTTTTATTACCTTTGCTGTCAATAAGTGTTATGCAGTATATAAGTTTAATGAAATCATACCACATATCACCCTCAATAATCCGTTCCCTTTGGTTATACCAGCCATTGCCGAGCCACACCTCAATACTATTCTCGCCCTCTTTAATATAGGGTAAAATATCATAGGTCATATAAAGGGTGCGATATCTTCCGTGGCGCTCGTTAGGGTATAAAAGCCGTCTGCCCTCGCGGGATTCATAATCGGTATATGCAGGTATCAAAACATCATCGGATACCTTATTCCCGTTGATAAAAAGCTCAAAGAAACCGAGCCCGCAGATATTGATATCTGCAGAAACGGTTTCTTTTTCTACTTTAAATTTACCTATAATAATAGGACTATCGAAGTTTTGAGAAGTCACCCATTTAGCATTTTTAAATGGCATAAAAATCCCCTCTTTCAATGTCTATTCCTTGCTGAATTCCTCTAATATAAGTCCCTTATTCTTTTCAAGGGCCCAATTTATATTCCATTCGCTTGTGAAGATAAGAAGGTCGTTGCCCTTAAAGTCCTGCACCCATTTGGTATCAGAGGTAAGATTAAGGGAAGAAACGTCAATATCTTTATTGCCTATCCAGCGGATATACTGGAAGGGCAGATTATTTCTTATAACGTCAACCTTATATTCGTTTTTAAGGCGGTATTCGAGAACCTCAAATTGAAGTACACCAACAACACCCACAATAACCCTTTCCATACCCGAATTGGGCTCGTGGAAAATCTGAATTGCACCCTCTTGGGCTATCTGCTCAACGCCCTTTACAAACTGTTTTCGTTTTAAACTGTCTATCTGCTCAACCATAGCGAAATGCTCGGGAGCAAAGGTGGGAATTCCTTCGAATTCTACCTTGTTTTTAGAGGTGCAAACCGTATCGCCGATGGAGAAAATGCCTGGGTCAAAAACGCCGATGATATCACCCGCGTATGCCTCGTTTACGATCTGACGGGATTCCGCCATTAGTTGCTGCGGTTGAGAAAGACGAAGGGCCTTTCCCCCTTGCATATGGAAATATTCTTTATCTCTTTCGAACTTGCCCGAACAGATTCGCATAAAGGTCATTCTATCGCGGTGGGCTTTATTCATATTTGCCTGAATTTTAAATACGAAGGCAGAAAAATCCTCGCTATCGGGCTCGATTTCACCCGCTTTGGTATTACGGGCAAGGGGCGGAGTTGTCATTTTAAGAAAATTTTCAAGGAAGGGCTCAACGCCGAAATTAGTAAGGGCTGAACCGAAGAAAACGGGGGTCAAGGTTCCGTTTCGTACCTTTTCCAAATCAAAATCAAAACTTGCGCCGTCAAGTAGTTCTATCTGGTCAACAAGTTCGGCTCTTTGATATTCGCCTATAAGCTCATCAAGCTTTGCAGTATCGGTAATATCGCACTCAATGGCGTTTAATTTTTCCTGACCTCTATGACGCTCGTTAAAGCTCATAATCTGACGCTTTTCTCTATCGAAAACGCCCTTAAAGTTAACGCCGCAACCGATGGGCCAGTTTATAGGATAGGTGCCGATACCGAATTCCTTTTCGAGTTCATCGAGAAGCTCAAAGGGATCCCTTGCCTCACGGTCAAGCTTATTTATAAAGGTGAAAATAGGGATATGGCGCATAGCCGTAACCTTGAAAAGTTTACGGGTCTGGGGCTCAATACCCTTTGCCGCATCGATAACCATAACAACGCTATCTGCCGCCATAAGAGTTCTATAGGTATCCTCCGAGAAGTCCTGATGTCCCGGAGTATCAAGAATATTTATGCAATAACCCTCATATTCAAACTGCATAACAGACGAGGTAATAGAAATACCTCTTTGCTTTTCCAAATCCATCCAGTCGGAAACGGCGTGCTTAGCCGTGGCCTTGCCCTTAACCGAACCTGCGGTCTGGATAGCGCCTCCGTATAAAAGCAATTTTTCGGTAAGTGTTGTTTTACCTGCATCGGGGTGGGAAATAATCGCAAATGTTCTTCTGCGGTTAATCTCTTCTTTTAAAGTCACTTAAAATTTCTCCTTACAGTAGAATTAATCTAAAATCAACTTATTCTATCACAGAATATACCCTTTTTCAATAGAAATAAGCGATTTTTTCTTGTAAAAAAAGGCGGTTTATGTTATTATTTCCTTTAGGTGATATAAATGTTTTTTAAATCCAAAAAAAGCGCCTTTGATTATCTTGTTGTGGGTCTTGGAAACCCCGGTCTTGAGTATGCCAAAACCCGTCATAACGCAGGGTTTATGGCTATTGATAAATTGGCGGAGGATATTGGCGCCGCTTTTAATAAAAATAAGCATAGCGCCCTTTTCGGCGAGGGAAATATAAACGGAAAACGAGTTCTGCTCGCTAAACCCCAGACCTATATGAATAATTCGGGTGAAGCCGTAGGGGCTCTATCTTCCTTTTATAAGATACCCGTAGAAAATATAATAATTATGTTTGACGATATATCTTTAGACGTTGGAGTTATCCGTATCCGCAGAAAAGGAAGCGCCGGAGGACACAACGGCATCAAGGATATAATAGAGGTCTTAGGCACCGAAGAAATTATGAGAATAAAAATCGGTGTTGGTGAGAGAATAGATAAATCGAGCGACCTTAAAAATCACGTTCTCGGAAAAATTTCAAAGGGTGACCTTGAAAATTTCGATGAAGCTACCAAAAAGGCGGTAAGCGCCGTTAAGGAAATTATAAGTCGAGGCATTGACTCGGCAATGAATAAATACAGTAGGTAAAAAATGGATTTTCTTTTTAGCGTTTTAGAGCGTGACAGAGAATTTTCGGAACTTATAAATTCCATAGAAAAGGGGCGACTGCCCCTCGGCGTTACCGGGCTTTCAAATATTCATAAAGCCCTTATAGCAGGGGGAATTTATAAGAAAACGGGCAGAAAACCCGTGCTTATCTGTCACGATGAGGCGGCGGCAAACGGACTGCGCGAAGACCTTCAGCAATTCGGCTTCGAGGCCCTTTTGCTCCCTCAAAGAGACCTAAACCTCGTACGGCTTACGGGGTACTCAAAAGAATATGAGCATAAGCGTGTAGACACCCTGTCAAGAATTCTTGACGGGCACTTTGACATGCTCATTTTATCGGTAGATTCGGCTCTTGAGTACACCCTTCCCCCCGAAGTTTTAAAGGAAAATCAGTTTGAAATTGCCGCAGGTGATGAGGTTGATATATCGGACACGGCAGAGAAACTTATTCTGGCGGGTTATACCCGAAGTGAATTCTGCGAAGGTGCGGGACAGTTTTCCATCCGCGGCGGAATTTTGGATATTTTCCCCGTAAACCAAGATAAACCCATTCGCATTGAACTTTGGGGCGATGAGGTTGATACAATATCCTATTTTGATATCGAAAGCCAGCGCCGAGAAGAACAGATAGAAAAAATCAAAATTTCCCCCGCTTGTGAACTTCCCGTAAAGGCGCAAAGTTTAGCGGAAAAGTTAGAAAAATATATAGAGGCAAATCCAAAACTTGATGGGGAAACCCTTCGAAATATAGAAAACGATATTGATATATTAAAAGGCGGTATATCGGTTTCCCCCGATTTATATATACCCTTTCTCTATGAAGGCGGCCCCGCCACTATCTTTGATTATATTAAAGATTCACCCTTAATTCTTTGCGAATCGGGAAATATCGCCGAACGGCTTAAAAGCATCTTCACGATGCAAAATGAAGATATAAAAATACTCCTTGAAAGCGGAGTTATCTGCCCTGCGGCAACCAAAATCACCCTTCAAAAAGATGAGTTTTTCGCCCATTGCGAAAAGGCGATTTTTGCCGATAACTTCCCCCGCAATTCCTACGAAGTCAATATTAAAGATCTGATTAATTTCACCTTCAAACGCTCAACCGCTTGGAGCGGCGATATGGAGGTTTTATGCGAAGATATTGAATATAATCTCAATAGGGGCGGAAGTGTTTTAATACTTGCGGGCGGAGAAAAAGCCGCAAATGTTCTGGCCCTCGGACTCGAAGATAAGGGCTATCGTCCGTTAATAGTTAAAGGCAATGAGCAGATAACGGGAGAAGGACTTTTTATAGCGCAGGGAGGATTATCCTCAGGATTTGAAATACCCGCTCTCAAATTTATGCTCATAACCCACCGCCATATTGCCGCCGAAAACCGAAAGAAGCCGAAAAGGCCTAAAAACGCCAAGGAAATCGGCTCCCTCGATGAACTTAAAAACGGCGATTTAGTCGTTCACGCTTCTCACGGTATCGGTATTTTTGACGGGATTAACCATATAACCACCGCGGGAGTTAAAAAGGATTATATCAAGATAAAATATAAGGGCACAGATGTGCTTTATGTTCCCGTAACCCAACTTGATTTGGTTTCAAAATATATTGGCTCCGCCGAGGAAGGCAGCGTTAAAATCAATCGTCTCGGCTCTCAAGAATGGCAAAAAACCAAGCAGCGAGTAAGAGCTGCGGTTAAAAATATGGCCAAGCAATTGACCGCACTTTATGCCAAACGAATGGCCACTAAAGGATATGCTTTTTCCGAAGATACCGATCTTCAAAATAATTTCGAACGCCGCTTTGAATATGAAGAAACCCCCGACCAATTGCAGTGCATAAATGAAATAAAAAAGGATATGGAACGGGAAGTTCCTATGGACCGTCTTTTATGCGGTGACGTTGGTTTCGGCAAAACCGAAGTGGCTCTGCGCGCCGCATTTAAGTGCATAAGCGAAGGAAAACAGTGCGCTCTTTTAGTACCCACCACCATACTCGCTATGCAACACTATAACACCATAATAAAACGGTTTGGCGATATGCCCGTAACCGTTAAACTCCTATCCCGTTTCGTAACCCCAAAAGAGCAGAAAAAAACCGTCGAGGGTCTTAAAAAAGGTCGGGTTGATATGGTGGTCGGTACCCATCGACTGATATCGAAGGATGTGGAATTTAAAGATATAGGTCTTGTTATAATCGATGAGGAACAGCGCTTCGGCGTGGCCCAAAAGGAGCGGCTTAAAGAACTTTATCCCTTTGTTGATATCCTTACTTTAAGCGCAACGCCTATCCCCCGTACACTTAATATGGCAATGTCGGGACTTAGGGATATGTCCTCCATAGATGAGGCGCCCGGCGACCGTCATCCCGTTCAGACCTATGTTTTAGAGCATAATGACGGGGTACTGATTGACGCCATAAACAAAGAGCTTCGCCGCGGCGGTCAGGTTTATTATCTGCATAATCGGGTTGAGAGTATCGACCTTTGCGCCGCAAAGCTTAAATCCCGAATCCCCGACGCCCGCTTTGCCGTTGCTCACGGTAAAATGAGCGAAGATGAACTTTCTCGCGTTTGGCAAGAACTTGTGGAGCACGAAATTGATGTGCTTGTATGCACCACTATTATTGAAACGGGTGTGGACGTACCTAACGCCAATACCCTTATAATAGAAAATGCCGATAGAATGGGACTTTCCCAACTTCATCAGCTAAGAGGCCGCGTTGGCCGCTCTCCCCGAAGGGCATACGCTTATTTTTGTTTTAATCGCAACAAACAACTTTCCGACATTGCCTCCAAGCGCCTTGAAGCCATCAGAGAATTTACCGAATTCGGCTCGGGCTTTAAAATCGCTATGCGGGACCTTGAAATCAGGGGCGCCGGCAGTATTTTAGGCGGCGAACAGCACGGAAATATGGAGGCGGTTGGATATGATATGTATCTGAAACTGCTTTCGGATGTCGTAAACCGCGAAAACGGAATCGAGGGTAAAGAAACCCGAGAATGTACTATCGACCTTAATATTTCGGCCCATATTCCCGAAAGTTATATCGAATCCCTTCCCGCCCGTCTTGGCATTTATAAACGAATTGCCGATATCGAGAACGACGAGGATGTTACGGATATTATAGACGAACTCTGCGACCGCTTCGGCGAGCCACCTCGTTCCGTTATGGGACTTATGGATATTTCTCTGCTCCGCAATCGCGCGGCGGCACTTGGTATATACGAAATAACAGGCACTCCAAATTCTCTCGTGCTTCACACCGAAACCTTAAATGAGGAGGCGGTTTCGAAACTTTCCCAAGGTTTTGCGGATAGTTTTGCCGTTACTTTTAAGGATAAACCCTGTTATGTTATAAAACTGAAGTCAGGGGAAAAACCGCAGTCGGTAGTAGCGCAACTTGTCAAAATATTATAGTTTTCAAAAAATTTGTGGACATTTATATAAGTTTAGTATATAATTTTATTTAGTCTATAATGGATTACTACGGAGGAATTCAAAATGAAAAAACTCACAAGATTAATGGCCGCTCTTTTGGCCCTTATTATGTGCCTCTCCTTTGCGGGATGCCATAAAAAAGATGAAATCGCCCTTACAATTGAAGGCAATGATTTCACTGCCGCATATTACCTTTGCGCCCTTGTTTTCGCCGATAGCGAAGCAAGAACTAAGGTTGATCAGGAACTTTCGGGCGATGTTGATGCCGCTACCGAAGGTATTGATTATCACAAGCAGACCATCGATAATAAAAAATTCGTTACTTGGGTAGAAGATACCGCTATTGATAACCTCAAAAAGATTGCCGCTTGCAAGAATCTTTGCAAAGAAAATAAGTTGGAACTCGATAAGGATACCAAATCTATGGCAGAATATTATGCCGAGTATTATTGGGGTTCTTATGGATACGCTTCTTTCCTTGAGCCCAACGGCGTTGCTCTTTCCACCTTCAAGACCTATATGACCGATACCTATTATTCCGAAAAGTATTTCGATTTTATCTACGGTGAAGGCGGCGAAAAGGAAGCCAAAAAAGAAACCTTAAAGGAAATTCTTACCAAGAAATATCTTATCGTTGATATGATCGAAGTTGATTTCACTACCCTTAAGGAAGCCGAAATTAAAGAAAAAACCGATTTTATCAATAAAGCGGCCGAAGATTTGAGAGCAGGCAGAAAGAGTTTCGAAACCGTACTCGAAGAATATGTAGGTCCCGATGAAGAGGAAGACAAAAAAGAAGAAACCAAGGAAGATGATACCGATAAAGAGGAAACTCCTCAACCCAAGGATATCAATGCCGAAATTTTAGGCGATGAAGATACCGATTATGCTTCCGATTACTTTAAAGACACAAAGGATTTGAAGGTTGGCGAAGTTCTGGTTAAAACCCTTGATGACAATAAGGGTATCGTGCTTTTCGTTAAAGGCGATATCGCAGGGGATGATTATTACTACGACCTTTTAGTTAAGAGTTTGCGTCACCTCAATTCCGATGAGGATTTCGAAAAGGTGCTTGAAGAAGCCGCACAACCCCTTAATGTTGAAAAACATAAATCTGCTATTAAGCGTTTAAAGGTTAAAAATATCAAGTATCCCGAAACAACCGAATAAACAAAGATAAAATTAAAACCGCAGAGTCAATTGATTCTGCGGTTTATTTTTATATTCAAATATCAAACTCGGTCATTAAAACCTCTTTCCACTCTGTTTCTCCATCAATCAACATATATGTATTGATCGAGAATGGTGTAAATTTTGCTTTAAGGGGCGCGGCTATTCCCTTTCCGCTTATTATAACATCCGTTTCTTTTCCGTCGGTTTCATAGGCCCTTATAACCGTACCCTTATTATCTTCCGAGCGCTTAAAGGCGGAAATTATGATGTTTTCCGCGCTCACATTTAAAGCGCTGTCGGTATCGGGAAGCGTACCTTCGTGGTTGTTTTCTGCAATCATCGCAACGGGTTGATTAAGAAGCGCCGCCGCCTTTATGACCTTGCTCCAGCCATCTTCGTAAACGGGGATAAGTCCATAAGAAAATTCGTGCTCGCCCTGATCCATAAATATGCCCTCGGGGTCTTCCTTCCCCGAATGGTCGTTATAATATGGTGAGCGGACAACCGTTAAATCCATCGCGGAATCCTTTGCCGAGAAGCTATACTTATTATTGTTGATAACCGCAAGTCCGCCCTTATCATTTTTTATTGCCTGCCATTTAAGACCGGGATACTCCTTGC
>JAZNFF010000143.1:0-6772 GCA_045588995.1 Acutalibacteraceae bacterium | reverse complement strand
CTTTCGGCGCGGTTTGCAAGGTCAGAAACCGATATCTTGGATCTTACGGAACTCAAAGCATCCAAAGGATATTTATATGCTACATTTTCCTTTATTTTATCGGCTATTTGCTCATCCATATCCGAAACGCTTTCTTCGGATGCTATTATCCTCGAATCACTTAAACTCTGGGCGTTCATTACTATGAAACTTGCCCTGCTTGCATCGGTTTGCGCTCTTACTTTTACTTCACACATTTGGCGAAGGGGCAAAGCATCGGGGTGCATAAGAGCGGTAGCCAAAAGCCACTCGTTCATATGCTTTGAATTTTTAAGCCATTCGCTATCTATCTCGCCCATATTATTGATATTGGATGCGGCGGTAGAAAGAGCGGAAACGGGATTGGCAGGCGTACTCACAAGCACAAGGCGGTCCATAGCTCTCGTTAAGGCAACATACAAAAGTCGCATTTTTTCTTCTGCGGTCTTTTCGATTTCATTCATCGATACCAGCATGTGACCTAAATCTTCGCAATCCGCATCAAAATCATAATCATAATATTTAAATCCCATACCGAGATTATCGTTATAAAGAATTTTTGCAGAAGAATCGATGCGGTTTATCTCTCCCGCAAGATTTGAAATTATGCAAACGGGGAACTGCAAACCTTTTGAGGCGTGCATAGTCATAATTCTGACACAGTTTTCTCCGCCGCCAACGGCCGATTTAATGGCCTTTTCGGGAATATTTTTAAGGTAATTTAAAAATCCGCCTATTCCGCCCGAATAACCTGCGCAATATCCGGAGGCTAATTTTTTAAGGGTAATAAGATTTGCACGGCGCATCTCACCGCCCGGCATTGCGCTTACAAAATTCGTATAATCGGTCATAAGATAGAGTTTTACAAGCAATTTATCCACGGGTAAAATGGCGGCTTCGCGGCGCATTTCGGCTATTTTTTCGAGGAAATTCATAACCTTAAGATTGCCGTTTTTAGCCGCGTTATTAACTGCAGAATAGAATTCGCCCTTTTTAAAATCCGCTCTCATACCCGCTAATTCTTCTGCCGTGAAATTAAAGACAGGGCACATCATAACAGTAAGAAGTTCAATATCATTTCGCGGATTATCTATTATTTTCAAAAGGGCGAGGATGGTGGAAACTTCCACCGTTTCAAAGAAAACTTCTGCGCCGTAACTGACGGGAATGCCCTTTTCTTTCAACATTTCCGAGATTATATTTGCTTTATTTTTAACGCTATCAAGCAAAATTACAAAATCTGAATATTTAGCGTTTCGCAGTGCGCCAAGGTCGGTGATTACGGGGCCTTCCGCCATTATTTCGAAGATTTTTTCTGCGATACATTTTCCTTCAAATTCGAGGCGGCCGAGTTCGCTTTCATCATCGGTTTTATCGGCCAATATAAATTCAACCTCTTTAGCATCGCTTTCGGGGAATGTTCCCGAAGCATTAAGGGTTTCTTCCTCATTATAAATAATAGAGCCGATTTCCCCATTCAGAAGTTTAGTGAAAACAAAATTGACATACTGACATATACCCTTTCGGCTACGGAAATTATCCGAAAGGATTATTTTTTGCGGATTACCCTCTTCCCCTTCTTCAGAAAGTTTATAAGCGGATTTTTTTCTTTGGAAATTTTCAGGGTTAGAGCCCCTGAATCCGTAAATACTCTGTTTTGCATCTCCAACTATAAACAGACGCTTTGACTCGCCCGAAAGGATATGGAAAAGCGTATCCTGAAGGTCATTTACATCCTGAAATTCATCCACTAAAACCTCATCATACCGACTTAAATATTCCTTGGCATCGGGGTTTAGTTCGTATCCCGAAGGTGTACTTTTACAAAGAAAAGAGAGGGCCAATTGTTCGGTATTATGGAAGGTGAGAACATTTTCATTTTTATACTCTTCAAAGAGCCATTTGCTATAGTCATTGACCATAGCGGCAAAAAGTTCGACTGCGGGGCGATTTTGAGCCATTTCTTCTTCAATTATCTCTGCTTCCGCATAAAAAAGTTTTTGCACCTTACCGACCGCATTAACGATTTTCTCTTTACAGTATTTAAATACCTTTCCTTCGGGAATATCAGAAGGAACATTCGGCTGACGGGGTATCTGCGCGCCCGAAATTTCCCTTCTCATTTCATTCCAATCGCCTTTTGAAAGGGTTCTTAAAAGTTCATCCACCAACAAAGAAAGGGTTTCGCAATACGCCTTATGTTTTTCACCTACAAAAACGGCAACTTCGGCCATTTTGGCCAAGGTTTTTCTTGCTTTTGAAAGGATTTCAAGAGATTTAGCGAAGGCATCTTTTTGCCAAGGATGTTCATTATCAAAGGCGATAATATACGGTTTTATAAGCCCCGTTACAAATTTTTCGGGGAAAGGAAGTTGTTGTGAATAGAGATATATCCTCTCGATTTCATTGGCCAATTCTTTTTCATCATATTCGCAACCCGTAAGTTCCAGAAGGCGCTTGAATTCGGGAGTGTTTTCCTTCATTCTCTCCCCTATCACACGGCTCATAACCGCTTTATTTATTGATGTGAGGGCAGAATCATCCTGTACGGCAAAATCGGGTTGGACGCCGCACTTTTCGAAATTATTTCTTACAAGATTTATGCAAAATGAATCTATGGTACAGATATCGGCGATTGAAATCAAATGTTTTTGGCGCAGAAGCCCTTCATCATCGGGGTTTTCTCGGCACACCTCATAAAGCCGCTTTTCGATTTTTCGTTTCATTTCTGCGGCGGCGGCATTGGTAAAGGTAACGATAAGCATTTTATCTATGCTTACGGGGTTTTCCTTGCTCGTAATTTTTCTGATAACTCTTTCAACTAAAACCGCAGTTTTACCTGAGCCCGCGGCGGCAGAAACCAGGACAGTGCCCTGCGCCTTGATGGCCTTTTCTTGCATAGATGTAAAATTAAATGCCATCTTCCGCCACCTGCCTTTCTATTTCGCTTATAACCTCAACGCTCTTCATCTTGGGAACCTTTTTATGCTCATCGTTTCTCTTACGGCAAATTGCGGCAAAATCGCAATATTTACAAGCGTCCCCATCAACCCCGTCAATAGGGTCGGCGTTAATATCGCCGCTGAGCATCAAATTGCCCGAACTTTTTAGTTTGCGGGTTATAAAGGCGAAAATCTTCTCAAAATCGCCCTTTGATATAAAGTTGCTTGTATTTCGAGCGGAAAGAATAGGAATAAACTCGCCGCTATTATCCTTGTCCATAGCGTTGACAAGTTGCGGGTCGTTTTCCATAAGTCCGTTCATTCGGCGCTTGGATTTATCGTTTTTATTTCGTTTTGCAGGCATATAGAATATACCTGCCGGGTCGCCACCCCATTCTTCACTTGCCGACACGGCATAGAGATATAAAAGCATCTGCATATTCTGGCCGAAGAGAATATCGGGGAACTTAAACTCCTTAGAGCCGGTTTTATAATCTACTATTCTTATATAACAGTTCCATTTATCCACGCGGTCAACAACTCCGCCAAGGCGCAACTTCGCATCGTCATCAAGGGGTATTTCTATTTCGGGGAGTTCCCCGTCTTTGCCAATGCGAAGTTCACAGTGAACGGGCTCAAAATCAGATTGCGCAAACTCAAGCGCCAATCTTTCAGCCACGAATTTTGCCGAACGGGAAATGGTTTCCACCAAATATTTAAGGCGCTCATCCTCCATAGAACGATAACCCGAAATACCGTCAAGATACTCGGCCACATACCTATCCACAAGTTCTGATATTTCTTCTTTTGAAAGGTTTGCAACCCCTTTGCCGAACTCGCCTATAAGCCGCTCCATAACATAGTGAACAAGGGTGCCTCTCTGGAGCACACTAAACTCTACGGGCTCTAATTTTTTTGCATTGAGTCCGTATTTACAGAAATACATAAAACGGCAAGAATTAAACACTTCAAATCGCGTTGGTGAAACATACATTTCTTTACCGTAAAGCCGCTTTGCCGTATCACCGCTTATGAAGTTTTCGGGAGGCTTTTTCATAGCAAACACACTGTCTGCCCTATTTTTATACTCATCCCCTAAGGCATATTTGAGGGTTTGGGCTTCCCCCTCATCTTTAGAAACCCTTTTGCACATTTCGGCAAAAGCGGATTCTTTGGTTTCGGGTAGATTCTTTTCGTTTAAATTTGAAGGTACATAAATCTTATTAACATTCAAATTTTCTTCTATTTCGGAAAGAAAGGCCGAGGGCTCTGCTGCCGTACCATCTGATAAACCTTGGGTATAGCTTATAAAAAGTTTTTCCGAAGCCATACAAACGCTTGAATATACGAGATATTCTTCATCAATGGCTCCATCAACCGTTTTATCGGGAATTTCAATATTGTTTAATTTAAGAATTTCCCGCTCTTTATTACTAAAAATACCTATGGATGAAATATTTCTTGGGAAAACTCCTTGATTTGCCCCCATTACAAACACATATTTCGGTCTATAAGGTCTTATTCTGTCTGCCGCGCCGAAGGTCACTTCATCAAGGGTTTGAGGTGATACGCCAACGGTGGTAAGAGCGGTGGCATTTTTAAGGGCATCTTCAAATTCTTTTACCGATATTTCGGTTTCGCCGAAGCACAGAACAATGCTCTCTAAAATTGCCATAAATACATCCCAGGATTGCCTTAAAGCATCGGCGTAGGCCTTATTGTTTTCGCTATTATATTTTTCGCATAATGCCTTAATACTTTTATCGCCGCCAACAGATAAGATAAGGGTAACCAGCGCCTCTGCCATTTTTTGAGGATTATCACGAAATGACTTTTTAAAGATAAGAATCGGCGCTATCATTTTTTCGCGAATAGCGTTTATTTCGGCGAGTTTTTCTTCTATTCCTTTTAGATATTTTTCATCCTGACTTTCTCTAAAACCATCGGGATTCATATCCCATTTTCTCGCCCAATCATCCCCATCTATGCCCCAGATGTAAGCATAGTTTTCCACATTCGAGAGTTCTTCAAGGGAAATATATTGAGTGCCCGATTTATAGAAACGAAGTATCTTTTCGGTGCGCAAACTTCCCGCCAGAGAAATAGCGTTAAGCGCCATAACCGAAATCGGTAAATCGGCTATGGAAATTCTGCGGTCGATAAAACAGTTAACCCCGTTTCTCTTGCAGGCCGCATCAAGCTCTTCTTCGTAATCCTCCGTATTTCTTACAATAACTGCGAAATCATCAAATTTAGCCCCATCTTCTCGCACTATTTTTCTTATGGTGCGGGCAACAAATTCCGCCTCCTCGCCCATATCGGAAGCGCTGCAAATCGTAACTTCCTTGCCTTCGCCGCCATAAATATCGGAATAGCCGGCCATAAGCCGTTCGAGATTTTTAAGGGACTCATTTTTGCCGAAAGATTCTTTTAAAACTATATCTTCAAGAATTTCAATATTATGGCTTCTTGCCGCCTTGATAAGTTGCTCTTTGGTTTTTGTAATACCTGCAAAAACGCCGTTTTTACGGGCCGATTCCGTATCAACCGTAAGGGCCACGGTAACCGAAGATGCGGTAGAGATTATCACCTTTATTATCTTAAGTTGCTGCCCCGTAAAACCCTTAAAGGAATCGATAAACACATCTTTGCCTTGGAAGAAATTATGAATTTTCAGTTGCTCATAAAATTTAGCGAGATTATCATTGGAATCAATGAACTTTTCGCCTACTAAAAGGTCGTAATTTTTATAAATCGTAGCGGTATCCGAAAGTTTTAACGAAAGGTAATCATCCTCAATTTTATCCGCCGCAGATAAAAGGTCTTCATAGGAAACGGCGTGAAGTTTAAACTCGGATATGGCATTAAGCATATTCTCCATAAAGCCCGCCGAATTCACATAACCCTTCCAAAGTTTCAGGTCATCCTTGCAGTTTTTCATAGCGCGAGAAAGCATTATGGTTTTATCCGCATCGGAAAGAACTCTGCCCGCTCCACCGCCGTAAATTCTGCTTGCTTCATCGCAAAGGCGGGAAAAACTCATCACCTTAACTTTATCGGCGGATTTTTCGCCAAAACTTTTAAGAATCGCCCTTTCGCTTTCGAAGGAAAATTGTTCGGGTACTATAAGCAGAGGGGTGCCGCCTTTTTGGATGCACTCCCCTATTTTTCGTGTAATGGTATAACTTTTTCCGCAACCTGCTCTGCCTAAAATAAACTGAAGCATTTCTGACCTCCAAGGTTATATTAATTATATATTAACATAACTCGACAAAAAAATAAAGCACTGTTTACAAACAGTGCTTTAAAACATCATTTTCGATACGCATAGACAAAATCGCCAAGCCAAACCCTTACTCCGTTTCCCTTATAATAGCGGTTATATTCGCTCATTTTAAAGAAAAGCGAAAGATAGGTAAAAAGATTTTTTGTTTTGAGAAACTTTAATCTTTTTTCCTCGAATTTTATGAATTTTTTGATTCTTTTATTTAAAATTTCATCCTTTGATACGGTGGTTAAATAATTATGTCCCTTAACGGATTCTTCAATGCCGAGAATTCTTTTTTCCAAATTTCTCACGCTTTTTTTCCTTTTCGAAGACATAAGCGTAACATTATCACCGTGGAATCGGTAGGAAGTGAGAACTGTATTTAAAATCGCAGTTTTTCCTGTGATGGAACCGAGTGAGCAAATAAGCCAATCGTGAGATAAAAGTGACTTTAAATCAATGGGTTTAATTAAGGGCTTTAAGGATTTTCTAAAACAGATACTGAAGCCCCTGATATAAGAGCAACCTATCTGACTTTCGGCCG
>JAZNFF010000142.1:0-5213 GCA_045588995.1 Acutalibacteraceae bacterium | reverse complement strand
TCACTTGATGCGATAGCATCAAATTTCACAATTTACGGAGTAAATTATTTCACCGTGAGCGTAAGCGAACGATTTCACTAAAAACGAACGGTTATGTAAGAGTTCGAATTCATACGCAAAAATGCCGAAAATATCTTTTTTTGTAGCCCATAGACAAATATGAGGTATTGACCATAAGGTCTGTGCCTCATATTTTTTGTATTATGATAGGACTCGAAACGACCTATTGACATTTTAACTATTATGTATAAAACAATAACCCGCCATCAATGATGGTGGGTTATTGTTTTAATATAGCTTTAAATCAAGCCACAATTCTTCGTAGTGCATACGAATATTTTCGGGGATGTCATGGTAGTATTCTGTATCGGGCATATTTTCGGGTGTTGGATACAAAATTTCATTTTGATAGTAGCAGTAATCGGGGTTATTTATTACTGCATCGTGCGGAGAGGCATAACCGATATATTCAGCGTTAGCGAGAGCTATATCCGGCTCTAACAAGAAATTAATATAAAGCAGGGCAGCTTCATAATTTTTAACGCATTTTGGTATACAAACCGAATCAACAAAAATATTAGTGCCTTCTTTGGGGTAAAAGAATTTTAAATCGGGATTAATTTCTTGCATAACAAGAAAATCGCCCGCATAATAAGGTCCTATGGCGGCTTCACCCGTTTCGAGCTTGCCGTAGATTTCGTCCATAACATAGGATTGCAAAATATCCTTACCTTCTTTTAATAACTCACAAGCTTCGTTCCATTCTTTTAGATTTGTCGAATTAACACTGTATCCGAGAAGTTTTTGTGCAGTCATAAATCCATCGCGCGGATTATTGAAGTTAAGGGACATATTGCGATATTTTTCATCCCATAATGTGTTCCATGAGTGTTCGGGTTCACCGATTAGCGCACTATTGTAAATCACACCAACCATACCCACATTGTAAGGCACGGTATATTCCTGTGTTTCGTCAAAATAGAGACCTTTATAGTTCTCACTGATGTAATGATAGTTTGAAAGGGAGGAAGCGTCAATTTTAGTGAGCATATCCTCGGATTTTAGACGAGCAATCATATAATCGGATGGAATGATAATATCATAACTTACGCCACCGTTTTTAAGCTGGGAATACATAGTTTCATTGCTTTCAAATGTGGTATAGTTAACCTTAATGCCCGTTATACGCTCAAATTCACGGTTGACATCCATACAACCTTCGCTACCATCAGAGATATATTCGCCCCAGTTATAAACATTTAGCTCCGTTCCTTCAAATGCACGGGTATAATCGGCAACTAATTCGATATCGAAATATTCATAACCGCAACAGCAAAGTGAAATACAGAGTAAAAGTACAAGGATAATGGATAATGCTTTTTTAAACATGAGCGCCCCTCCTTGTTTCTGCTTTGGTCTGCAAAGCGTTATAAAGTATCAGTAAAACAAATACGGCAAGGAATATAATGGTAGAAAGCGCGTAAACGTCGGGTGTTACCGTCTTTTTGGTCATATTGTAGATTACGATAGGTAAAGTTTGATAATGACCGCAGGTAAAATAACTTATAACAAAATCATCAAGTGAAAGGGTAAAGGCCATTATTGCTCCCGTAAAAATTGAGGTAGAAATTGAAGGTAGAATAACCTTAAAGAAAGCTTTTATAGGGGTACATCCTAGATCAAGAGCCGCCTCGTTAAGACTCATATCGGTAGCGCGAAGTCGCGGCATAACCGATAAGATGACATAGGGAAGGTTAAAGGTTATATGAGCGGAAAGCACCGTGAAAAAACCAAGGGATTCGCGAAGGGCGAATAAATTACCAATGAACACAAAAAGGAGCATAAGCGATACACCTGTTACAATATCGGCATTCATCATGGGAATATTCGTTATCGACATAATTGCGCTGCGACTAATTCTTTTGCGAAGCGCTAAAATGCCTACCGATGCGGCGGTTCCCATAACAGTAGATATAAGCGCGGATAATATAGCGATAATCAAAGTATGGCGAAGCGCTTCCAACATAGAAGTATTGGCCGCAAGACCCATATACCAATCGAACGAAAAACCCTCGAAAACCCAGACGCTGCCACCTGAGTTAAATGAGAAGAATATCATAACGGCAACGGGAGCATATAAAAACAGAAGAATTAGAGCGATATAGAGGCGTGATATAACTTTCATATTACTACTGCCTCCTCATCATCACCGAAATGATTCATAATAAGAGTGCAAATCAGTATTAATATCATAAGTATTAACGAAAGGGTAGAAGCCAAGTTATAGTAATGCGGTCCTGTATTGAAAAGATATTCAATGGCATCACCGATAAGCATATCCTTATTACCGCCGAGCTTTTGGGAAATGTAAAAAGTACTTACAGAGGGTACAAAAACCATAGTAATACCGGAGATTACTCCTGGCAAAGATAAAGGCAGTATTACACGGCGTATGCGCGAAAAACTATTTGAACCCAAATCGCTTGCCGCTTCGAGCAGTGAATTATCAATTTTGGACATAGCGGTATAAATTGGTAGAATCATATAGGGTATAAAGTCATAGACCATACCCAAAATGACAGCGCCCGGTGTATTAATAAGTTGAAGTTTTCCAATGCCTAACATACCGAGAAATTTATTAATAAGACCTGTATTGGCTAAAATAGTTATCCAAGAGTATGTGCGGATAAGAAAGTTCATCCACATAGGCAGCATTATGAGCATTAGAATCATACGCTGACTTGAGATTTTAAGTTTGGTCATATAATACGCCATAGGGTAGGCGATGAGAAGCGTAATAATTGTTGCAATAAAGGCATAGAGAATTGATATGCCAAATGCCTTTTTGAATCGGCCAATTTGAGAAAAATTGGCAACAGTAAATAGGCCGTTAGAATCAGTAAAGGCAAAATATACCATTATAACGAGCGGTACAATTATAAAAATGGCGGACCAAACGATATATGGAGCTGCAATAAGGCGACTACCGAAACTTTTTTTATTCATCGTCATCCTCCGGCTCTATATCAGAAAGATGGTCCATCTCTTCGCTATAAGAACTATAGTCACCATAGAGACCCGAATATTCGGTCTTTTTCATAATATGTATTGCATCGGGTTCTATAAATAATCCAACTTTTTCATCAACAAAATGTTCATCCGTAGTTTGAATCATCCATTTAAATCCGCCTATATCTACAATGATTTCATAATGAACGCCAAGGAAATCAACCGAAGTAACAATGCCTTTAAGCATACCTTTATCTTCGGTTACAATATCAACATCTTCAGGGCGCACAACAACATCAACAGACTCATTTTTACCGAAACCTGCATCCAAACATTCGAATATTTGTCCCGAAAATTCGACGCTGTAGTCCTTTAACATAACGCCATCAACAATATTTGATTCACCGATGAAATCGGCTACAAAGGCATTTTGCGGCTCGTTATAGATATCTTGAGGAGTACCAACTTGTTGAATTTTGCCTTTATCCATAACTACTACGCGGTCAGACATTGTAAGGGCTTCTTCCTGGTCGTGAGTTACAAAAATAAAGGTAATGCCAAGTTGCTGTTGAATATTACGAAGTTCCTTTTGCATATCCTTGCGTAGTTTTAGGTCAAGGGCGGCAAGCGGCTCATCCAAAAGCAGAACTTTGGGTCTATTGGAAATGGCTCTTGCGATGGCAACTCTTTGCTGTTGACCACCCGAAAGGGTATGAATCTTTCTTTTCTCAAAGCCCTCAAGATTTACAAGTGATAACATTTCTAATACACGCTGTTTAATTTCTTCTTCGGGTAATTTTTTAACACGAAGACCAAATGCGATATTCTCAAAAACGTTTAAGTGAGGAAAGAGAGCATAGCGCTGAAAAATGGTATTAACCTGTCTTTTATAAGCAGGAACGCCATTTAATTTTTTACCCTCAAAGAAAATATCGCCTTTGTCGGGATCGAGAAAACCTGCAAGAATTCTCAAGGTTGTGGTTTTACCGCAACCCGAAGGACCTAAAAGGGTAATAAATTCCTTATCTTTTATTGATAAAGAAAGCCCATTGAGGACCTGCTCACCGTCAAAGGCAACATAAATGTCATTAAGTTCAATAATATTGTTCATTTAAGCATCCCCCTTTGTCAAACACCCAAGTGTCGACAGAAGTAAATTTTTACGTTTACCCTGCGCGATACCCGCAATCGCTTTGCCCCATACAGACAAAGGGTGGCGCATTTGGTGCGCGTATGGGGAATTAGAATTGCTCTCTACACAGATGCGTTAAAGGCACTAAATATAAATTAATATATATAGTACTACTATTGGTTAAATATAATCCCAAAACCGCCAAATGTCAAGATAAATTTACAAAAAAACCGCTAAAATCACAGAGAAAATTGTGGTAAAATTTTATAAACTCATTAATGCTCATTTTTCCTTAAAAATACTCACATTTTCTTCGATTTTTTATTTTAATCATGACTACCGGCTAAGCCGGTAGTTTGCTCTGCGGCTATAAGCCGCTGTTACTGGCGGGACTGAAAGTCCACCGAATAATCTGCCAACCGCAAGCGGACTCTTAGCTACCGCTAAAGCGGTTGGCTATTTTTTGCTTGCCTTGACTGGCTCACCCGTAAACGGGTCAACCAATTCTTTTATACTCATTTGTTCGTACGCTAAATCTTCTTGTAATTGATTCCGTATATATTCTGCTATTGCCTTTTTATTCTTTCCTACGGTATCTACATAATATCCTCTACACCAAAATTCTCGGTTTCCGTATCGGTATTTTAGATTTGCGTGTTTGTCAAAAATCATTAAACTGCTTTTACCTTTTAAATATCCCATAAAACTCGATACACTTATCTTTGGCGGTATTGATACCAAAAGATGTATATGGTCGGGACAAGCTTCTGCTTCAATAATTTCTACACCTTTCCATTCACACAATTTTCTTATTATTTGACCTATGTCGGCTTTTATCTTTCCATAGATTACTTGTCTTCTGTACTTCGGTGCAAAAACTATGTGGTATTTGCAATTCCACGCCGTATGTGCTATACTACTTTTGTCGATTTTCATAATTGACCTCCTATGTCTTTAATGCTTGTGGTTGGCAGACCTTTTGCATTATATCATAGGAGCTCTTTTTTTACTCATCGGCAAAAGCCTCTCTGGAACCACACGCTTAGCGTGTGGTTTTCGTTATACAACAAAA
>JAZNFF010000141.1:0-2907 GCA_045588995.1 Acutalibacteraceae bacterium | reverse complement strand
GGGATTTTATACACACTTAATGTGTTTTAATGAACACAGAAAGGAAAAGTTATGGATAAGAAACCTTTGCTTATAACAGATACCATTCTTCGTGATGCCCATCAGTCTCAGGCGGCAACGAGAATGCGTCTTGAAGATATGATTCCTGCCCTCGAGAAGCTTGATAAAATCGGCTATTGGTCCTTGGAATGCTGGGGCGGCGCTACCTTTGATGCTTGTATGCGCTTTCTTAACGAAGACCCTTGGGAGCGCCTTCGCACCCTCAAAAAGCATATGCCCAATACCAAACTTCAAATGCTTCTTCGCGGCCAGAATCTTCTTGGATATAAACATTATTCCGACGATGTTGTGGATATGTTTGTTAAAAAATCTATTGAAAACGGTATTGATGTTGTTCGTATATTTGACGCCCTTAACGACCCCCGCAACTTAGAGCAGGCCGTTAAGAGTTGTAAAGAATATGGCGGCATCTGCGAAACCGCTATTAGTTATACAGAGAGCCCCGTTCACAATGAGGAGTATTTTGTAAACCTTGCAAAAACCCTTGAAAATATGGGCGCCGATGTAATTTGTATTAAGGATATGGCAAACCTTCTTTTGCCCTTTGATGCATATTCTCTCGTCAAGAAACTTAAAGAGAGCGTTAAGGTTCCCATTCACCTTCATACCCATAACACAACGGGTACAGGCGATATGACCTACCTTATGGCAACTCAGGCAGGCGTAGATATTGTTGACTGCGCCCTTTCTCCCTTTGCCAACGGTACGGCTAACCCCTCTACCGAATCCTTGGTTGCAACCCTTAAGGGCACCGAGTATGATACAGGTCTTGACCTTACCGATTTAAGTGAGGCCGCCGCTCATTTCCGTACCGTTGCCGATAAGATGAAGGCCGAAGGCACTCTTGACCCCAAGGTGCTTAACGTTGATACCAAAACCCTTATTTATCAGGTTCCCGGCGGTATGCTTTCTAACCTTATTTCCCAGCTTAAGCAGGCCGGAGCTGAAGATAAATATTATGATGTATTGGCCGAAGTTCCGAAGGTTCGCGAGGATTTCGGATACCCACCCCTCGTTACTCCTACAAGTCAGATTGTCGGCACTCAGGCCGTTATGAACGTGCTTTCGGGCGAGCGCTATAAGATGGTACCCAAGGAATCAAAAGCCCTTCTTCGCGGCGAATATGGCGCATTACCCGCTCCCGTAAATGAGGATGTTCGCAAGAAGGCCATCGGTGATGATGAGGTTATTACCTGCCGTCCCGCTGACCTTATTGAGCCCGAACTCAAAAAGTACGCGGTAGAAATGAAGGAAAAGAATATCGGTAAAACAGGTGAGGATGTGCTCAGTTACGCCCTCTTCCCTCAGGTTGCCGAGAAGTTCTTTGCAGTTCGTGATAAGGTAGAAGATGAAAATACCGTTCGCGAACTTATAGTAGAAGATATTTCTATGTAAAATATAAGACACCGTCGCAAGATGGTGTCTTTTTTTAAAATGCTTTGACTTATCAAAGATAATAGGTTATTATATAAGAAAAAGGAAAGGAGCGGCAGAAAATGTATAAAATCGCAGATTTATATATGGATTTTAGCGGAAATGCGGAATATGTAAAAAAACTCTGCCGCGACTTTTTGTGCGAGGAAGCAAAGTCGGATATTAAGATAAATATATCCGATGAGGATATTCAAAAAGAAGGGGAAATGGCCGAGGAAGGAACAAGGGCGTGGAGCATAGAATCTGCCGCCGCCAATCGCAAAATTGCCGAAATTTTGCCCCTTTATAACGGATTTTTGCTTCATAGCGCAGTAATGGATGTTGATGGAGTCGGTGTCGGCTTTGCCGCGCGCAGCGGAACGGGAAAAACCACCCATCTTACCCGTTGGCAAAGCTATCTCGGTGAAAAACTGACGGTAATAAACGGCGATAAACCCTATATTCGCTTTTTTGAAGATGAGCCGCTCCCCATCGCTTACGGCACTCCGTGGCGCGGGAAAGAAGGTTTTGGAAATACGGAAAAAACAAAACTAAAACATATCTGCTTTATCGAAAGAGGAGAGGAAAACAGGGCCGAAAAAATGGATAAAGAAACGGCTTGCGACCTACTTTTTATGCAGATTTATATGCCGCAAAACCCCCAATCCGCCGCTAACACTTTAATGCTTATGAATCGGCTTACAGAGTGTTGTGAGTTTTGGAAAATAACCTGCAATATGGATGAAAACGCGGCAGAAATTCCTTATAAAACTATTTTCGGGAGATAAAAAATGAAACTTAAATATGAATTTGTTACTAATTTTGTGGCGGGTAAAACCGTGGCCGTTGCAGTCGGTAAAGGATTAAATGAATTCGGCGGTTTTATAAAACTTAATGATACGGGCGCCTTTATTTTTGAACTTCTTAAAAAAGAAATCAGCGAAGAAGAAATAGTTAATGCGCTGCTTAAAGAGTATGATGTAACCGAAGAAAAGGCGAGGGAAAGCACCAAAGAGTTTTTAGAATATCTTTCCTCTAAAGGTGTAATCTGATGGAAAGAGCAAATCTGCAGAATGCGGCAGAGGCCTTGAAAATCAACCAACAGGTCGAGGTGCTGACCAAGGGCGCAAGTATGGAGCCATTGCTTCGCGAACATAGGGATATTGCGCAGATAAGTCGAGCAAAACCGCCCTTTGAAAAGGGAGATATCGTTCTTTATACAAGAGATAACCAAAATTTCATCCTTCACCGAATAGTGAAAATCGGAAAAGAGGGCTTTGTTATCCGAGGAGATAATAACTCCTTTTACGAAAGGGATATACGGGAAGAAGATATCATAGGAATTCTTACCGCGGTTTACAGAAAGGGCAGATATATGCCAAAAGAGAGCGCGAAATTTAAAATGTTCGGTATTTTAAATAAGGTGAGATTTCC
>JAZNFF010000140.1:0-6759 GCA_045588995.1 Acutalibacteraceae bacterium | reverse complement strand
TATCTACGAGATTCAATCTGGACTTTTTCAAGCAAACCGAATGCAAAATACTCATCAATGACTAGAGATAATTTTCTTGGGTTTGGTTGCTCTGCCACCAGTCTTTTTAAGGAACAATTCAAAATTAATACGTTCAATGTTGAATCATATTGTGATAGAATCGCTTCGAACAACCTTGCTACATCTTTGACGATTCGTTTTACAAAACGACAAAGAATGATTTATTGGTTATTCTGGACGGCGTACAGTACAAAAGTAAATACTAAAGATTTTGAAAAATTCTTTGGTGTTCCTCTCAAAAAAATGTACGGTTTTGAATTATGGATATCAAAGAGGTTAGGCTTTGTCAAGGAATATAACGGTATTTATGAAATGACCTTAAAAGGTGCCTTTTATTACCACTATTATGAAAACTTTTATACGCTGTCATATATCGATAAAATGTGGGGAATTATGCGCAAGGAATCATTCCCTAAAGAAATTAAATTTTAAAAGCGAGGTGAATTTCACCTCGCTTTTGCTATGTATAAAGCCGCCCCAAAACCCGTTTTTGACACCCTTGTGTTCAATAGGGCAAACCAGCGAAAACCCTAGTGTTTATGCGGGGTTCAGGCGGTTTGCCCTATCTCATACGAGTGAAACGAGTATCTATGTTCTCAAAAACAGTCTAAATCTTTGATTTAGTAACTGTTTTTAGAGGTTATAATAACGCATTCCTCTATTCTTCTCACAATACCTGTTGCTTTCATAATATATAATAATCTCCTTGCTTTACAAATTTGTACTGTTAGTATCTGTAAAACAAGGAGATTTATACTTGAAATTATAATTAGTCTGAAGAATCAGTCCAACTATCAAACGATTTAAAAACTGAAACATCAAAATTAAAAATTTCATTTACAGGAAGCCAAGGCTCATCCAAAGCGAGACGTTTGCCTTTCCAGTAATGACAATCTTCTGCATCATTTTTGAAGATATCAAATGATGCGGGACCATCCAAATAACTTGTGTTTTCGTCAACGATAAATTCTAAATACATACCACTTGGCTCGCCTGTATCCATAGGAATACTGTAGGTTAATCTGCATTCTACGTCTGTAATAGAAATCTTTTTACCCATATAAGCACTTAAAGCTTCCTCGATATCTTCGATATCCAGCAAATTGATTTCTTTCATAATTGTTTTCATATGTTAACCTCCAAAATATTTATTTGTCTTTCGACATTTGCATTGTACCATTCAGTTTGAACCGAATTTGGTACAATTAAGGATTATATTCCGCCCAAATATAAAATTCTGCTAAAAATGGATTGTATCCAACTAATATATTTTTAATATTCTCTTGGATTTTATAATATTGTTCTTTTTCCAAATCGCTCCAAGCAACTGTGCATTTATCCTTGCCGCTATCGTTATACCAATTTAAAATATAACTGTCTATTGGCATGTGGCAAACGTTAAATTTTTCGCCATAATTTTCTGCATCATCAAAACAAAACAAATATTTAAATGTCATATTGATTATTTTTTGCGCTTTACCGTATTTTAACGATTTTTCCGCATCATATCCGTATTCTTTCAAAATTGGTTTGAATCGATTTAAAAATTCTTCGCAAATTGTTTTGTGCCAATTATCAAAGTCGGTACAATCATTTTGGAAATATGTATAAAACTCGACTCCCAACCAAGTGAAAATTTTATTTTTAGCTTCTTGCCATTCATTTTCCTTTGTTTTTAATCTTTCGTTTTTATTAGGTTTTGCATTTTCGGGATTGTTCCACCAATCTTTATTTTTATCAAATGTCCTCGGCGACATATCTATATATGCTTTCTTTATAGCTAAAATAATATCATTTTTATTTTCAAGGCTCATTATTGCAAATTTGCTCTCAAAAGCTGATACATTTTTGCCAAATGCAATACCTCGTAAAAACGCAGAAGATAAAAATTTCTCATCATAATTATTTTTGGGTTTCTTAAAACAATCTTTATTAAAAACTTTTTTAGGCATCACAATCACTCCTTTTTGCCATTATAACATATCATTTTCAAAAATACAAATAACGACAACAGCGAGGTGAAATTCACTCCGCTGTTGCTTTGCATCTATTTACCACACTATGTATCGCCACACAAAACCTGTCGATTGGTGTCAATGTTGTCAGCAGAGGGTCTCCCTCACGAATTCGCATAGTGCGGCGGATTTCTTTCGGGATAACAACCCTTCCAAGGTCGTCTATTCGGCGTACAATACCTGTTGCTTTCATATATCTTTCTCCTTTACAGACATCTCGTAGGGGCGATGCCCACATCGACCCGCGGGCGGATGTGGGCATCCGCCCCTACAATAATTTTACAAATTACGCTGTTAGTATCTGTAAACAAACGTAGATTATACCGCCCAAAGCAAAAACTCCTCTGCTTGTTACAGAGGAGTTATAGGAAATTTATTTGGCTTCATCTTTTGTGTTATTTTCCAACATCAATTTCAATATGTTTTGTGTATTTCTTTCGTTCGCCGCTGTCTTATCTACCAGTTCACCAAAGGCATACAGAATCCACGAAGAAACCCATGCAATTATAGGCCCGACAACTGCAGTCATTATCGCCGTAAAAATCATCCAGCCATCTTCCGCTGTAAATAACATAATGATGGCGCCAACAACGAACATAATTGCTTCAACAATAAAGATTGTTTTTGCCCAACCTTTAATCTTCTTGCCAATATCCGTGTACCAGCCATCAACTGCTGTTTCTTCATTATGGTTAACGTTTTCTTCGTAAGTAACCCCCACCGACTGGGCATATGCTTTTCTGGTTTTCTCTTTTTCTTCCTGTTGCGTTAATGCGTCAAGTTTCTCTTGACGTTCTTCCTTTGACATTTCAACCCACACATTTTTTGTAATCCCCGTTGATTGTGTCCTTCTTTTGCAGTTAGGGCAAGGGGGTCTGTCAGCCTCTTTATAATCTCTCCCAAGGAAAGTTTGTTTGCAATTTGAGCAATAAAAAACGAGCGCATCCATATTTATTATCTCCCATCACTAAGGTTCTTGATTATTAACAATACTACCACAATAGAAGATTTATTGCAAGCGTTTTGCTCGCTCTACTACACTATGTATCGCCCAACAAAACTTGTCGAATGGTGTCAATGTTGTCAGCAAGGGGTATCCCTCCCTTGAGGTAAGGGAGGTTTTATTTCACAAATTTTCAAATTGTGTTGTTATTATCTGTAACTTACGGAGAAATATACCGCATAGATTTACTTTTGAAATAAAATATGATATAATAAATTAAAGGCGGTGAAACGATGCAACAAGTATATCCATTTTTCATATTCTTTTCAATCATAGGCTTGCTAATGAGCCTAATATATGTTTATATTCATATTAAAGAAAAGAATAAAAATCCGTATTTTATGGTTTCTGCAATTATTTGGTTTTTGATTCCTACTTTAATGGCAACAGGAATGTTTCTGAATTCAGAAAAACTAATCGTTTCTGCATTTTTATTTCCAATTAGCTTATCTATGATTTCCACTTCCATTGAGCTTTATGTTCGGTACAAAAAGTGTACCATTATAGTTTCTGCAAAATGTGTTTCGTTTGAAACAAGAGGCAAAGGTCAATACTATGCGCCACAATTTTCATACAATTACAACGGGGAATCAATATTGATGTATAGTTTCTCGTCTTATCGCAAAAGAAAATTCAATAAACTTTTTGAAATCAATAACACATACGATATATTTATCAACCCAGAAAATCCAAATCACTGTGTAGATAAAAGATGTTTTCCTATAAGCACTATTTTTGTTTTGATTTTTGGGATAATATTTCTAGTTTTCGGCACATTTGTAGTAATATTTATTTAACATAACAGCGAGGTGAATTTCACCTCGCTTTTTTGTATGGTATGGGGTTTTGAAGCCATTAATGTATATTATTCTATTCTTTTTCGCAGCCGAGTGAGATAGATTTTTATCGGGGTAGATAGGCGGCAATATATGAAGGGTATATTCCTGAACGAAAAAACCGTCTGAATCAAGGATATCACTATCTTCCATAGTGATAAATATGGGAACTACAGGGGCGTTATTACGAACGGCAATAGAAAAGGCGCCATCCTGCAAAGGTCACCGCCTTAGAAATTCTGCCGCCCTTTTTGAGATACTCTCCTTACTTATATTCAAGTTTGCAAGCAAACATAGTGTCGCCCGTATCATTAATGCCCTTGGCGAAAACGGCGTTATCTTCCTCTTTGTGATAAATATTTAGTTGCGTTCCTTCCAGAACTTCTTTGCGGTAATCAATTTGGAAAACCTCAGGTTCCTTCTCCCTTGAAGGCGCGATGGCATCCATAACGTAATTGGCGTATTTAGTATTGTTTACGTGACCATTTACATCAAGTTCGCTAAACCCTGCATTTACGATTCGGGGCTCGCATAAGGTATCGAAATCGCGCACCTTGCCGAGCTTCTCATCAAACATAATTTCGGTATGAAAGCCCTCTTTAAAGGGGTATAAATCGGGGTCGGAAACCAAGCGTCTTTTTTCGCTATGCATAACAACCCATTCGGAACTGCCTATAATTAGTTTATCTCCTGCCTCATTTTCTATGCAATACTCTCTGCGGTAACTTAATCTATTGGGGGCCAAGGGCCAGGTTTTTATGATAACCTTCTGATAATTTTCTGGATTAGATAAAATTTTGAATTTAATGCGGGTAAGCACCCATAAATAAGAACGGGCAAACATATCATCAAAACCTACGCCGATTTCCAAAGCGTGTTGTCCTGCCGCATCTTGAAAGAGTTCTAATATAGCGGATGGCTTGATGCGGTTATATTTATCAAAATCGGCGGCCCTCAAATAATATTCCTTTTCCCATAAGAATTTCATTTTATTTTACCTCAATTCTTTTCGCCGCTTTTGGATACGGCCTCTAAACTATCGCTGATAATGGAAAGATAACGGTAAAAGGATATCCTTTCTTCTTCGGTGATTCCGTGGCTCACCAAATCAAGAACACCATCGATTTTATCAGCGATTTTTTTGCCGACTTCGGCGCCTTTTGGGGTGAGATATAAAGGGCTTTTATATCTTTTGGCGCTTTCGCCCTCGCGGGTGATATATCCATTGGATTCTAAATAATCTAAAGAGCGGGAAACCGTCGCCTTATCTTCCTCACAACGCTCGCAAAGGTCGGTGGCGGTTGCGCTTTCCAAAGAGTAAATATAATAAAGGCAAGAAATATGGGAACTTCTTAAATTATATTCAGCCATTTCCTGATTTTTAATTCTGCGAATATTACGACTAATTCGGTTTATAAGCACCGTAAAGGTTTCAAATCGTTCCTGCACTTATGCTTCCTCCTAAAACTTGTTGAAATATCAACAAGATGAATTATAACACAAACTTGTTGAAATGTCAACAAGTAGAGTTTGGCGTTTATATATACGCGACTATCGCGGGGATTTCGTTATGCAAAAATAAAAACCGCGAGGTGAATTTCACCTCGCGATTGCGGTTTAATTTAATTTTATGGGAGGAAGTTTGATGGTGCCATCTTCGGTAACTTCAAGTCCGGTTTTAGAAGAAGTGCTTTCGCTTTCTTCCTTTTCGGGTTGGCTTTCTTCGGATACCTGCTCTTTAGAACTATTATCTTTAGAGTTATTGTCTTTGGAGTTGGTATCTTTAGAAGATGTTACTTTAGAAGATTCGCCGGTGCCTGAATTTGATGGGGTAGCGGTAACGCCGCCTTTGGAGCCCTCATCTTCGGGGCTTTCAAAAATATCTTCCTCAAGTTCGGTGCCCTCGGTTTCGCCCGTTACCTTATCGGAAGCGGTATCATCCGTTCCCGAAAGAGAAGTTTCTATATCCGATGCGGAATAATCATCATCAGAAATGGAATCTTTTCCGCATGCAGAGAAGGAAATAAGGGTGATAACCGAAAGGGTTAAAACCAAGATTTTTAAAAGGTTACTTTTTTTCATAACCTTTACTCCGTCGGTTGTTCAAATTCATCGAATTCGCCGTCGAAGCTGGTGGTAATGATGTCTGCAACTGTGAGGGTAACAACCTCTACTTGTGCCTCTTCAAAGGGGCGTTTATTTAATTTTTTCATTTCTTTCAAATCCCCTTTCTTAATTAGTTAGCAGATTCGCTTGCAGATACTCCGTAAGCATAAAGGGCTTTGGCAAGGGCTGCCATCGCATCGTTAGAACTTGTCTGCTTGGAGAAAGCATAAGAGTTTATGCCATAGGCAAGTGTCTGAATGAGCTCATCGCCTTCATAAAGTTTGAAGGTGTATGTGGTTGCATAATCTGTTGCTTTAAGATCTGATATAATGCAGTCATTGCCAACGAGGGTTGCTTCAACATCGTTAACAAGAACTTTAGTGTTTGCGGTTTTAGAGCTGAGTCTGATAACCAAACTGTTAACATTATCAAATCTAACGGTTGCGCCTTTGAAATAAATATCGGTGGATGCGCTCTTTGTTAAGGCCATTTCGCATCCTTTGGGAACTTCAGTAGAACTGCCTTCAACGAGTAAAGTGTCTAAACCGTCGGTAGCAAGACCGTTTTCGGTGTGGTTGGTGTAGGTCTGTGCGGCTGCGCCGTAGCGAAGCATATCGGAAACAAATTTCTTGGTTGCAGCATCGGTGCTTGTTTCCAAAACTTTTTTAGCATAAGATTTAACGCTAAATTCGGAGGTTGCCTGAACATCTTCGCTATCGTTTTCAACGGTTACGAGGGT
>JAZNFF010000139.1:0-32470 GCA_045588995.1 Acutalibacteraceae bacterium | reverse complement strand
CTGGCATTTGATTAGCAAGTCGAAGAGCATCGTCTGTTCTATCAAGGCGAGGATAGTTGTAGCACAGAATGTTTATTGCACTTTGTCGTATAGACTCAATTGTACAATCTTCAAGAATTCTTTCACATAGCACCGTTGCTTCTTCAACAAACTTATGCTCACGACTATATGCTCTTTGTTCATCTGTAACTTCATATTGGATGAGAGGATATGCAAGGTTTAACATCCATTGAAAGTTTCTTGGATATTCATCGAGAACCTTTCGTGAGAGAACAATGTTTTCCATCATTTTTCCTTGTCGGTTGTTCTCTCTATATAATTTATAATATTCATCAAGTTTGCTTTCATCTTCAGTAGGATTAATTGAGAGAAGCTCGTCTGCCGTCACACCAAAAAAGTTTGCCAATTTAGGCAATAGTGTTATGTCTGGCAGAGCTAAACCGTTCTCCCATTTGCTAACTGCTTGGTAAGAGATGTTAAGGTAATCTGCCAACTTTTCTTGGGTTACATCCTGTGCTTTACGCAGTTCCTTTATTTTTTCGCCTATTTTCAACATATCTTTTACTCCTTCAAAATTACTTGGAAACTTCCTGTATGTTTATTATAAAGGATAATATTTTTATTTAGTATAACATATCAGTTTATCTGAACGCAACTGTAGGTTGAGTTATTAGCAAATCTGCTATAAGAACATTTAAAATTTAAAAATATGCACAGTTATTAAATTTAATGGTTTTGGCTCCATCTGCTACTAAACTATTATTCTTCGGTAAAATATTCTATCTAAATTATTTAACTGATTCTGATTTTTTCTTAATAGAAAAGGATAAGAGCTAATGGCTCTTATCCTTTTTTACTGCAACATTATTAAAAATAACTTTAAGTTCTTTTTGTGGCATTTTAAGTTCTAACGGTAATCCCGATGGAGCGAAAACAAATTCATATTTTTCACCATTTATTTTATTTTCGATAATGCAATTGCTATCATCTTGCTCGGCGGTAAGTCCGTTTTCTGCAATATGTGTAAAGACATTATAGATACTTAAAGCAACGTTTCCAAGGGGCATTGTATCAGTTTTTAGAGTGTAGGTAAGACCTAAATACTCGGCGGTTACATTTTCACCGTCAAACATAAGTTTAACCCCCGAAAGCTCCTCGGGAGAAGTGACGGTAGCAGCCATAACACCCTTTTCATCCACAACGACATCGCAAGTATAGCACTCATTATAGTAAGTCACATCAGCGGTAAAGGAAACGCCCTTTGTGACGGGCACTGTGGTTTTATTTTTATCACCGCAACCGCAAAGGAACATTATGAGTATTAAAAACGATATAATCGCTTTTTTCAAGCAAACCACTCCTAATAGGAAATGTGTTTAAGCTCCTCGATTATATCACTGGGCAACAGTGAACGCTGACTGAACTTTTCTGCCGCTTTGTCTCCCGCAAGTCCGTGAAAATATACCGCACTTAAGGCGCTTTTGAGCGGACTTTCGCCCTGCGCGAGATAAGAAGCGAGCATACCTGAAAGCACATCCCCGCTTCCTCCCGTAGACATTCCCGCGTTACCCGTAAGGTTAAAGAAAATTCTACCGTCGGGGGCGGCAACTATGGTATTAGCGCCCTTTAACACCACGATGCAAGAATATGTACTTGCAAAATTTTTGGCATATTCTACCCTATTTTTTTCGATATCATTTACGGTAGTATGGCAAAGACGCGCCATCTCTTTAGGATGAGGAGTAAATATAACCGGAGCTTTTATTTTACTGATTATATTTATGTCCCGCGCTACTGCATTTATACCATCCGCATCAATAACAACAGGGATATTTTCTACCGATAATAAAACTCTTTTAATAAGCTTTTGCGCCGACTCACTCATACCCATACCACAACCTATGAGCAGACAATCGGCAGAAGAAAGCGCAGTTTCCAAAAGGTTTTCCTCAATAACGGGAACTCCGCTTAAATCGGTTGGCACAGGTACTGTAACCGCTTCGGGAACAGATGAAGTTAAAGCGCTATAATTTTTATCGCATACAAAAGTTTTTAAAAGTCCAACGCCGCTTCTAAGGACAGCTTTTGCCGCTAAAATCTGCGCACCGCACATACCGTAGCTTCCGCATAGCATAAGGCAAGTTCCAAATGTGCCCTTATGGGTATTTTTATTTCTTTTTGCGAGTGACGGTTTTTCGATGGTAAGATACGAATAATCAGTTACCGAAACGCCGATATCCGCCACCTCAAACTCGCCGCAGAAATCAGATGTCAGCGGTAAGACAAAACAGGGTTTGATGGCAATAAATGTTACGGTAAAATCCGCAATAAACGCCTTTTTAGGCGCAAAATTTGCATCACACGGCACACCTGACGGGATATCGACTGCAATTTTAAAACCGTTTAAAATATTAAGTTTATCAATAATTTCAGCGGCGTAACCTTCAAGTTCCCTATCAAGTCCGATACCGAAAAGCGCATCGATAATAAAATCCCATTTTTGCGATAAATCACTCACCACATTAAGACCTTTTATATCATCAAAAAAGGTTTTTGCGGTATCTGTAGCGGGTAAGCCAAAGGGGAAACAAACGCTAATATCTGCTCCTATCTTTGAAAGGCGGGAAGCGATAACTAATCCATCGCCGCCGTTATTACCTTTTCCGCAACAAACGAGAACTTTTTTGCCGCAAAACGAATAGCGATTTTGAAGAATTCTTACGGCGTTTTCTCCCGCATTCTTCATAAGGTCTGCAAAAGAAAAAGCGCCGCTTAATACGGCACCTTCCTCTGCCGCCCTGATTTGAGATAAAGATAAAATCTTCATAGACGACCTACGCTTTCTGTTTATTTAAAAGCACTATTTGATAAAAATCTCGGAACATATTTTACTATAGCAGATTTTATACGCTCATCGGGGGAAAATACGATACAAACCTTTCCGCCATCTGCAACCAAAAGATAGGCATTTTCATCATCTTTGCTACAAGCAAAAATTTGCTTTTTGAAATTGCCCGTAATCTTCATATTAGGATTATATTTTTCAAGGCGATCCACCTTGCTCAAATCAAAAGATGCTTCCCTTTTTCTGCTGCTTTTAGCGATAATTCTATCTATATCCATAATCCCGTTAGTGATGATATATTCATACTCATTAAAAAAGAAATTGGAAAGACGGTATGCGCCATATATACAACCTGCCATAATAAGAATTCCGAAACTTGTAAACAAACAAGCCGCAACCGAAATTCCAAGGGCCAGAACCCAAATCAGCGCCAACAAGAATATATCTTTTGCCGTCTTTTTAACAACTACAATTTGCTCAAAAAAAGTATCCATGATAAGACTCCTTAACATATGGGTATAATATTATAACTTGCATTAATATATATTTTAGTATATAATTATTAAAAATGCAAGAACAATTCACTCGAGGTGTTTTTATGCGCATTAAAGATGGTTTCCGTCTTAAAAATATTCACGGACAAAATTTTATCGTATATATAGGAACCGATTTGAAAGATTTTACCCGCTCGATTTCCCTTTCTGCTACTTCTTCTTTCCTTTGGGAAAAACTCAGTGAAGGTGAAAAGAGCAAGGAAGAACTTTTAAATCTTCTGCTCCAAAACTTTGATATTTCTACGGTTTTAGCGCTTAACGACATAGATGTTTTCGTGAAAACTTTGAAAAAGGACGGAATTATTGAAGAATGAATTCAAAATCTTCTGCAGTTAAATGGATATGGCGGGAATGCAACGGCACTCTTCCTTATGTGATATTAATCTCCCTTTTTAATATCTTAATTTCAGTTCTGCTTATCCTTTTAGCATCGGTATCAAAGAGCATCATTGATTCTCCCGATAATATTATGAGCAAGGGAATTTTTATAATTGCCCTTGTTGTTTTGCAACTCTTATTAAGTTTTATCGGTTCAATGATAAACGCCAAAGCTTCCGGAAAGCTTATAATTCGTTTGCGCAATAGAATTTTTTCGGAACTCATACATAAAAAATACGCAGATACCGAAAAATTGCATTCTGGCGATATACTCAACCGAATGACCGGTGATGTTAATATTGTAGTAAACGGCGCGGTTACACTTATTCCCTCAGTTTGCTCCATTGTTACAAAAATTATTGTGGCCGTTTACGCACTTACCGCGGTTAATCTGACTGTTGGTCTTATAATTGTGTCCCTCGGCATAATCGTTCCGCTTTTTGCGCGTATTGTCGGTAAGAAATATAAGTTAATTTCTAAAGAAGTGCAAAAAACCGAAGGCGATTCCCGAGGATTTATTGGCGAATGTCTTGAAAATTCCGTCGTTATTAAAACTTTTTCAAGCGAAGAGCCCATAACCGATAAAATGAATGCATATTTGTCGAAAAATTATAATGTTAAAATTAAGCACAGTTTCTTAAAATCTGCGGTAAACGCGCTATTAAACGGCGTGTTTTCTGTTGGATACTATATAATCATTATATGGGCAGTATGTTCATCTTTAAGTTACGGCACCCTTTACTACCTCTTACAACTTGTAACCATTCTCCGCTCCCCTCTTCAAAATGTTTCGGGAATTTTGCCGAAATATTACTCTATGGTTGCCAGCGCTGAGAGAATTATGGAGTTTGAAAAGCTTGAAAACGAAGCACCGCTTTTAGATGATAACGCCATAAAAGTCCTAAAAGAAAACTTTAAAACAATTGAAATTAAAGATGTTAATTTCAGTTATGGTGATGAAAAAATACTTGAAAACTGTAACATCACCTTTGAGCGCGATAAACTTACTGTTATTACGGGTGAATCGGGCAGTGGAAAGAGCACGTTATTTAAACTTCTTTTGGGCCTTTATGCACAAAACGATGGATTAATTTACTTTAATGATGGGACAACCATTGATGCCGGCACCAGAAAAATGTTCGCATTTGTACCGCAAGGTAATATGATTTTATCCGGCACCATCAAAGAAAATATCACTCTTTGTAATAACAATATTAATGATGAAGAAATAATCAAAGCAACAAAAGCTGCGCAAATTTACGATTTCATTGATTCGTTGCCTAATGGATTTGATACCGAAATATCCGAGAGAGGAATTGGTCTTTCAGAAGGGCAAATTCAGCGCATCGCTATCGCAAGAGCCCTTTTAACCGACGCTCCAATTTTACTATTGGATGAATCAACCTCTGCTCTTGATGAGCAACTGGAAGAAGCTTTACTTTCTTCACTTAAATCAATGAGCGATAAAACAGTGCTTTTCATAACACACCGCAACAAACCTACAGATATAAGCGATGCCATTTTCCATCTTGAAGACAAAAGATTTATAAAAATTAAATAAATAATTATAACAAAACAAAACCCGAGGTTAAACCTCGGGTTTTTGATTTAGTCATCTTCCTCTTCTTCATTATCCTCTTCGGTGTCGGGAAGGATTTCAACGGATATTTTTTCTATTCTCCGCTCATCGAACTGGAGAACTGTAATACGAAGTTCTTCGTAATCGAAGGTATCGCCTTCTTCAACCTCGCCTTCAAGGGTATGCATAACCCAACCGCTTACGGTTGAAAAATCGCCTTCAAAATCTTCATCTTCCTCAATATCCTTATCGAATTCATCAAAGAAATCGTATATTCTCATATCTCCTGATGCTTCGAAATGGGTATCATCAATAACCTCGAATTCTCGCTCGACTTCATCGGTCTCATCAAATATCTCGCCTACTATCTGCTCAAGAACATCTTCCATAGTGAGAATTCCCATTGTACCGCCGTATTCATCAAGAACTACTACCATATGGCACTTACTCTCCCGCATCTTATCAAGGACATCGGGAAGTGACATAGTTTTATGAACAAAGGTTACGGGCAACAACAGGTTGCGAATATTAATTTTTTCGTTATCAATAAGTCTCTTAAACACTCGATTCAAATGAAGAATACCGATAATATTATCGGGGGTATCTTCATATACGGGCATTCTTGAATATATAGATTCGTGGATTTTCTTGATATTTACTTCATATGGGTCACGGATATCAATGGCATCCATATCCACTCGGTGCGTAACAATTTCATAAGCCAAAACTTCATCGAAATCAAGAGCGTTTTGCAATAAATCGCACTGCTCCTCATCAAGAACGCCCTCATCCTCAACAATATCAATGATATTCTCAAGGTCCTTTTCAGAAACGGCTTCGTTATCACTCATATTCTTTTCCCAAAGTTTAGAAACTAAATTTAAAAACTTGGTAATAAACCAATTTATCGGGAAAAGTATAATACTTAAAATATATAGTGGTCCCGATAAAATCGCGGATAATTTTTCAGGGAATTGTTTTGCTATGGTTTTAGGAAGAATTTCACCGAATGTTAAAACCAACAAGGTCATTATAAGGGTCGATGTCCAAGCGTAACCCTCGCCTAGAACAGACAATATAATAACTGTCATAACAGAAGAAGCCGCATTATTGGCAAGGTTATTTCCTATAAGGATAATTCCCAGCGCTTCATCGTATCCTTCTTTAAGTCGCAGGGCAGATTTAAGGCCAAAATTTTTCTTTTCATCATTCAGCGAACGAAGACGCTTAACATTGGAACTTGATAACGCCATTTCGCTGGCGGAAAAAAAGGCAGATATAATAAGCAATAATACTATGCTTATGTAAGGCAAATATTTACTCATCATCCCCACCTCCGATATCATCCTCATCGTATATTTCACCGACAAGTTCTTCCAAAATATCTTCAATGGTTACGATACCAACTATGGTATCATCATTAGTTTTTATTACCGCAAGATTACGCCGGTGATTACTCATCTGGGTTAGCAAATCATCGATAAGTATTTCGCCTTTTGCATAATAGGGATAATCCAAAACCGATGCTAAAACCACATGGGGATTTTTAATATATGCCTTTATAAAACGGCGTATATGCAAGATTCCCCTGATTCCGCCGTTACGACTGATTACAGGAATACGCGAATGGGTGGAATTTTTGATAATATCCAAAATTTTATCATTCTTTGTTCCTGCATTAATTTTTACAACATCATCCCAAGGCGTCATAACTTCAAGTGCCGTAAGATTTGAAAGTTTTAAGGCGGATTTTACAAGTTCGCCTTTTTCCTCATCAAACCCTTCTTCCTCGGTGATATTTTCAACGATTTCGTTAAATTCATCCTCAGTTACAGTAACCTCGGGCTCCACCCTATTTATAAACGGATTGGATATTGCTCGAGAAAGAGCCGTAAATAAAATTGATAAAGGTTTGAGCGCCTTCATCAAAAACATCAAAAGCCCCGATGATGTTATGGCAAAATTCTCATTACAAGAATGAGCGTAACTTTTAGGTAACATCTCACCAAAAACAAACAAAACAAGGGTTGTTATCAATGTTGCGGCGCTAACTGCTTTCGTGTCCCAAATTTTAGTTGCAAGGACAACCGAAATGGTTGCGCACCCAATATTAACGAGATTATTACCAATAAGAATAACCGTTAATGCCTCATCAAAATTATCAAGAATTTTAAGAACTCTTGATGCCTTTTTATTGCCCTCATCGGCAAGACTCATCATATGAATTCTGTTTACCGAAGCAAGCGAAATTTCAGTACCTGAAAAATATGCGCTTGCAACAATAAATAAACAATAAAGCACAATACTAATTATCGTACTCCCCGGGTCGTCCATTCGGATACCAACTCCTTAATAAATAATTATATGCACATTGTACAAAGGAAGCGATCATTTGTCAATAGCTTAAAAATAATGATAACCTTTCGGCAATGATTTATTGTAATAAGGATCGCCTTTTTCTAAAAAAGCGGACCATTTTGATTTAAAAATACCTTCATCGGAAAAATCTAAACCTTTTGACTTTTCTTCGGAAAGTATAACCGCAAAGGGATTTACAACGTTTTTCTTTCCCATATCTAAAAGTTTTAAACATAAGTCCACATCGAAAAGTTGCGTTTTATAATTTTCATCGAAACAATCAACTGCATCAAAATCGCTTTTTTTAATCATTAGACAATCAGATGCGACAGCAGAAACATTTTGAGAATAAAACAGTTTGCCGAAATAACCAAGTTCACTTTTATCGGTGCCTTGGTATCTTTCTGCGGTAACCTGCTCTCCGAAACCTATAATTTTACCGATGCTTTCAACGGTCATATTTTTATTAATTACTTTGCACCCTACTGCGCCTATTCGTTCAAGTTGCGCAAAACTCAGCATTTCCCGTAGCCACTCTCGGTTTTGCGGAATGGATTTTCCATCTAAAAACAGCAGATACTTACCTTCAGTCTCTTTTGCGGCCATATTATAAATTGAAGAAATCGGCAAGCGGTTATCAATATTTATAACTTTTACATTTTTATAATCCGTTTTAAAGTTTTCGCCAACAGCAAGAATAATCTCAAAATTACCATAATCGGTATTTTCTAAAATATCATTAACCGTTTTCAGCGCCTCTTTTGCGGTTTTCTGATTAACTATGACCGAAACCAATGGATTAGCTTTAATTTCATAATTTATCCTATAAATAGTCGGGAAAGCGGGTGAAGAAACCACCTTTGCCTCAATGCCCTTTTCTTTTAAATGGTCTTTCACCAAATTTATTCCCGATTCTACGGCGTACATTTTAGAGCCAATGTCCATCGCTACGGAATTTTTATGAGAACGCCAAAAATACAAAATTTCAGGTATATGAACAATTTTATCTGAAGCAGATGTAAGTCGCAAAATCATATCGTGGTCCTGACTTCCATCATACTTGGCTCTAAAGCCGCCTACCTTGTCTATAAGCGAAGCTTTAAAGACCGAAAAATGACAAATATAATTATTTGCCAATAAATTATCATAAGAAAAATCGGGTTTATAATGTTTAGCAATAACCGCCTGCGGTCCCTTGCTCCCGTCAAAAGTCAATTCATCCGTATAAACAAAATCGGCATTTTCTTCTTCTATGGCCAAGGCCACCTTGAAAAGAACGGAAGGATGAAGCAAATCATCGTGGTCAAAAAGGGCTATATAATCCCCTGAGGCCATATCTATACATTCATTGGTGTTTTCACTTATGCCTTTATTTTTAAGAAGTTTTCTGTATTTAATTTTATCATCTTTTTTAGCATACTCAAGGCATATATCACCCACGAAACTATGCTCTGCATCACTGCCATCTGCAAGACAGAGTTCGAAATTTTTATAAGTTTGCGATAAGACAGATTCTATCATCTGTACTAAAAAATCTTTAGGAGTATTGTAAAGCGGTACAAGGATGCTAAACTTCACATTATTTTTAAATGCAAAACTTTCTTCCCGCTTTCTTTCTGATTCCGATATATCAACTTCAGTTTTTTGCTTATCAAAGGCAATAAAGTGATTTACATGAGAAATTGCGCCTTTAGGACCAACCCTAAAAAGCCATTTTATGAATATGCCCAAAACCGTAGTAAATCTATTTTTTAGCATTAGGTTTTTAATCAAACCTAAAATTTTTCCAAACATAATATTTTAACCTATCTTGCGCTCATTTTATATTGGTCGCAAACCTCTTTGGTTTCACCTATCATCTTAATTTTACCGTTTTCAAGCCAAACACAATGTTTGCAAAGTCGCTCAATCTGCTCAATGGCATGAGATACTATAATTACAGTGGTATCCCCTTCGATCATTTCCTTAATGCGTTCTTCACATTTTCGCTGGAAAAGGAAATCGCCTACCGCTAAAATTTCATCAACGATTAAAATATCGGGAATAATAACCGTTGCAATAGCAAATCCTATACGCGCCACCATACCGGATGAATAATTTTTCATCGGTACATCTAAAAACTCGCGCATTTCGGAGAATTCAACTATTTCATCAAATTTTTCATCCATAAATTTTTTAGAATATCCAAGGACGGAACCATTAAGATAAATATTCTCTCTGGCGGTAAGTTCCATATCAAATCCTGCGCCGAGTTCAATAAGGGGGGCTATGGTACCGTTGGTTTCTACGGTTCCCTCGGTGGGCTCCAAAATACCGGAAATGATTTTTAAAGTAGTACTTTTTCCGCATCCGTTAAGGCCGATAATACCAAAGACATCGCCTTTTTTAATATCAAAAGATAATCCGTCAAGAGCGGTGAATTTTTCAAAGGAAAGTTCTCTTTTTATGGCCTTAAGAAAATACTCCTTTAAACTTTCCAGTTTTTCTTTGCTCATATTAAATTGCATTTTTATATTTCGCAGTTCAACTGCATTTTCATTGTTTATCAATTTAATACTTCCTCCTGACTAAAACCTCTAAATGTGAAGAATAAACTTACGCTCCGTTTTTCTGAATACTAACCAACCCAACAAGAAAAATGCGACACCAAAACCGAGGCAAATCAAATTTTCCTTTAAAGTTGGTATTGTACCGTAAATTATCACATCGCGGAAATAGGTTATATAGTGATACATAGGATTACAGCGAATTACATTGCGGATGAATATAAAAATCGGGTCATTGCCCTCTACAAGATTTAACTGGTAAAAAACGGGGGTCATATACATCCACATTGTAAGAACAACGCTATATAAATGAATAATATCGCGGAAAAATACGGTGAGTGCGCTTAAGAGTAAACTCATGCCGCACACAAACAACAAACAGTAAAACACTGCTAATGGCGCTAAAAGTATAGAAAATGACGGGAAAGCGGGAACATAATTATGTCTTATAATAATTACGAGGAAAACTGCCACCAAACTAAAGGCAAAATTAACAAGAGAAAACAAACACTTTTCTATTGGGAATATATATTTCGGTATATAAACCTTTTTTATAAGCGACGCCGAACCCAAAACAGAAGTCATAGCCGATGAGGTTGATTCTGCAAAGAAATTCCAAAGCGCTGCGCCTACAATATAATAAGTGGCAAAATCTCCATCCACCTGAATTCGAAGCATCTTACTGAAAACTGCAGTTAACACAAGCATAGTTAAGAGCGGATTCAGAACGCTCCAGGCAATTCCCAAAACCGAGCGGCGATACTTAATTTTCAAATCCTTTGAAACAAGATTTTCAAGCAATGGAAAAAAGCGCTTTATATCTCGTATCAAAACTTTAAAGCCAGTTCGTTTATTACTCAAAACCAGTTCCTCGCTTAATTAATGTATTTCTTTCATAATTATATCAAATATATAATAATATTGCAAGAGAAATTGATAACAATACATAATGGTGATAAAATTGATAGCTGTTGTAATACGCACATTCATTCTTTATATTATCGTTACCTTTGGAATCAGATTAATGGGCAAACGCCAAATCGGCGATATGCAACCAAATGAACTTGTCGTTACTTTGCTTATATCCGAAATTGCTGCCATCCCTCTTCAAGATATGGATCAGCCAGTTTTTATAGGCGTTATAGCAATATTCTCTCTTGTTATCATTGAAATATTAATTTCTGTACTTTCTATGAAAAGCAACCTGATTAGAAAAATCGTTAACGGTAAATCGATAATCATTATAAAGGACGGCGTTATCGATCAAAAGGCAATGAAGAGTGTGCGCATGACGATTTTCGACCTGGTTGAACTTTTAAGGTCACAAGAAGTATTTGATATATCTTCGGTTTTATTTGCAGTGCTTGAAGTAAACGGCAGTTTAAGTGTAATGCTTAAAAGTATAAATAAACCCGCTACTCTTAAAGATTTAAATATTGAAAAAGAAGAATCCGCTATGCCGCTACCGGTAATAAGCGACGGTAAAATAATTTTTCAATCGCTTGAATTTCTAAATATAGAACGAAAAGCATTTGAAAATATACTACAAAAACACAAGGTTAAATCCAAAGACATTTTTCTAATGATGATGGACAAGAACGGAAACGAAAACATCATAAAAAAAGGATGATTTTATGAAACGACTTATATATGCACTGATAATACTTATGTTTATAAGTACAATTTGTCTTGTTGCGAGTATACTGATTTGTCAGTACTGTGAAAAATCGCAAGAGGAACTTCGCTTCTGCGCATCGCTTAGCCAGGAAGAAAACTGGGCAGCTGCCCAAATAAAAACCAACGAACTTAAAGACGATTTTAAAAAACGAGAAGCGGTAATGGCAATATTTGTTGACCATAAACTTTTAGATGGCATAAACGAATTAATGAGCACACTGCCAATTTATGCAAAAAAGGAAAACGATGTGGAATTCGAGGCTGTATGCGCTCAAATAGGAATTATTTTTGATAGAATTTATTGCATGCAAACTATAAAAATAGAAAATTTTTACTGATTTTATGCAACAAAATTCATAAAAATAAAAATTTTTTGAATATTTATGCATTTTCCTCTTGACAAATGCAATAACCGGTGCTATAATCCATTCATAAACAAAAAATAGCGTTCAATGAATGCAGAAATGAGGAAATTTTATGAAAAAGATTATCGCAATACTTTTAGCAGTTGCTATGCTTGCTTGCTTCGCAGGATGCGGCGCTAAAGAAGAAACCGACAATAAACTTGTTATGGCTACCAATGCTGAGTTCCCTCCATATGAATATCACGAGGGTGATGATATCGTTGGTATCGATGCAGAAATTGCTGCTGCCATTGCTGAAAAACTTGGTATGGAACTTGAAATCGCCGATGTTGCTTTTGATTCCATTATCCCCGGTGTTCAAGAAGGTAAGTATGATATGGGTATGGCCGGTATGACCGTTACCGATGAGCGTCTTGAAAAAGTTGCTTTCTCTGATACATATGCAAAAGGCGTACAGGTAGTTATCGTTAAAGAAGGCGGCGATATTAAGTCACTTGATGATGTTGAAGGCAAAAAGGTTGGTGTTCAGCAGGGTACCACCGGTGACATCTATGCATCTTCAAGCGTTGAAGACGGTGGCTACGGTGAAGAAAACGTAACCAAATATGAAAACGGCGCTTTGGCTGTTGAAGCTCTTAAGGCAGGTAAAGTTGATTGCGTTATTATCGATAACGAGCCCGCAAAAGCTTATGTAAAGGCAAATGAAGGCCTCGCTATTCTTGATACCGAATATGCAAATGAAGATTACGCTATCTGCTTTGCTAAGGAAAACACTGAACTTCAGAAGAAGGTTAACGATGCTCTTAAGGAACTAATTGCCGATGGCTCTGTCCAGAAGATCGTTGATAAGTATATTAATACCGACGAAAAGTAATTTCCTTATACTTTAAAAAATAAGGGCGGTTTGTAGCCGCCCTTATTTATGCATTTTAAAAGGATGTGATTCATCATAAATCAGATTATAAATTACATAGTTAATCTATGGGGAACATTTACCCACGAATTTGATTTTGTTTTTATACAGGGCGACCGTTATAAACAGATGCTTACGGGTATAGTGAACACCTTGAAAATCACTGCAGGTGCACTACTTATCGGTATTATTATCGGTATAGTCGTTGCCGCTATACGCTCTTCTTATGATAAAAGTAACGCAAAAAGCGGTTTTGGCTACGCCATACTCAAAGTTTTAAACGGAATATGCAAGGTATATCTTACCGTTATTAGAGGAACACCTGTTGTTGTTCAATTAATGATTGCATATTTTCTTATATTTGTTTCCGCTCGCGACGGTGTACCTGTTGCTGTTTTTGCCTTTGGTATAAACTCCGGTGCCTATGTTGCGGAAATATTCCGCGGCGGTATTATGGCCGTTGATAACGGACAATTTGAAGCGGGACGTTCTCTCGGTTTTAACTATGTTCAGACAATGATACACATTATAATTCCCCAGATGTTCAAAGCCGTTCTCCCAACCCTTTGTAACGAATTTATAGCGCTACTTAAAGAAACTTCGGTTGCGGGTTATGTTGGAGTTATGGACCTTACAAAAGCGGGCAACTCTATTGCCGGAAGAACGTATTCATATTTCCTGCCTTTGCTTACGGTTGCAGCGATATATCTGGTTGTAGTTATGATTCTTACCTGGCTTGTAGGAATTCTTGAGAGGAGGTTGCGCAAGAGTGACCACTAACGATGTTTTGATTGAAGTTAAAGGCCTTCAAAAAAGTTTTGGCGCCGTTGATGTACTTAAAGGAATTAACAACACTATAAATAAGGGCGAAGTTGTTGTAATTATAGGACCTTCCGGCTCGGGCAAATCAACCTATTTGCGCTGTCTTAATCTTTTAGAAGAGCCAACGGGCGGCAGTATAATATTTGAAGGTACCGATATTACCGATTCCAAGACAAATATAAATGTTCACCGTCAAAAAATGGGTATGGTTTTTCAACAGTTTAACTTATTTCCCCATATGACCATACTTAAAAATATGACTATTGCTCCCATTAAACTGCTCGGTATGAGCAAAGCAGATGCCGAAAATAAGGCGATGGAATTGCTTGAAAAGGTTGGTCTTGCCGATAGGGCTAACTCCTACCCTTCTCAACTTTCCGGCGGTCAAAAGCAGCGTGTTGCCATTGTTCGCGCTCTTTGTATGGATCCTCAAGTTATGCTTTTTGATGAGCCCACAAGCGCTCTTGATCCCGAAATGGTTGGCGAAGTTCTTCACGTTATGAAGGAACTTGCTTCAAGCGGTATGACTATGGCAGTAGTAACTCACGAAATGGGATTCGCAAAAGAGGTTGCAGACCGCGTTTTATTTATTGATGAAGGCATCATTATGGAGGAAGGAACTCCCGATGAAATATTCGATAACCCAAAAAGCCCTCGTCTTCGCGATTTTTTAAGTAAAGTTTTGTAATATTATAGCCACCTTAGCGGGTGGCTATTTTGTTTGATATTTTATAAAAATATGACACAAAATTACATTGAAATTCATTTATCAATATGCTACAATTACCGTGTTCAAGGAAGCAGGTGCGATTCCTGCGCGAGCCCGTCGCCGTGATACACATATTAAGAACTCGGTATATTCTTTGCCGTAAAGAAAGAAACGCCATTGGGTTTTCCTGAGAAGGTCCGAGTTCTGTGCTAAGCCGAAATATTTGAACTTAAAAAACGCTCTTAATAATAGCGAGTGCCTATTGGAGTGAATTAAAATTTGGAGATGTTTAAAATGACAAAGAAAAACTTTATTATCAGTTTTTCGTTTAAAGTTGTTTTATCTGTGCTTATTGCGGCTATGGCACTTTGTATTACAGCTTGTAACGAGACCCCTAAAAACGACCTTAGCAGTGCACCTCAAACTTTAAATGAGAGCGTAACAAAAATCGGCAAAGGTAGTACGGAATTCGATTTCACCGTAATTGATGGCAAAGGAAAAGAAACTAAATTCTTGGTTTCAACCGATAAAGAATTTGTCGGCGAAGCACTGCAAGATGTTGACCTTATTGAAGGTGAAGAAGGTGAATTCGGCCTTTATGTAAAGAAGGTTAACGGTATTGCTGCAGATTATGATGTTGACGGCACATATTGGTCCTTCGAAGTAAACGGTCAATATTCAAATTCGGGCGTTGATACAACCAAAATTAACCCCCAAGATAAATACACCTTTAAAGTTGCAAAATAATGAAACTCAAACTTAAAGAAATTGCCCTTTTTGCACTATTGGGCGTTTTAATGTTTGCATCTAAAAAGGTTATGGAATTTCTTCCTAATATTCACCTTTTAGGAACTTTTATAGTCACCTACACCATAGTTTTTCACAGTAAAGCCCTCTACCCTATTTACGTTTATGTATTTTTAGATGGCCTTTTTGGTGGCTTTGGTCTTTGGTGGTATCCGTACCTATATATATGGGCTGTTCTTTGGGCGTTTACTATGCTCATACCCAAGAATCTGCCAAGTAAATTCGCTATACCCATTTATATAATCGTATGTGGATTGCACGGATTTTTGTTTGGAATCCTATATGCCCCCGCCCAAGCCCTTATCTTTGGACTTGATTTTAAAGGAATGATTGCCTGGATAATCGCAGGTTTCCCCTTTGATATTACCCACGGGATCAGCAATCTTCTTACAGGCACCCTTATTTATCCGTTAAGTATGGTACTAAATAAGGCCATTAAAAAGATTTAATTTCAAATAATCTCTGCATTTTTTGGTGCAGAGATTATTTTTTAACCTTTTTATTAAAGTTTCATACTATGTATTGAAGTGTATGCTTCAATAATATAACAGGAGGCAATTATATGGCAGATAACAATACCGCCGATTGCGGCGAATTCAGAGAAGCAGTATGCGTAGATGTTGGCAGAGTTTATGATTCTTGTTGCGACCGAGACTGCCTTGAAGATATGCGTTGCTACTTCACCGAAGAAGCACAAACATATATCAACCAGGCAATCAGCGTTCGCCTTAAAAAAGCAGAAGTACTTAATGTTTACATTGATGTTGAACCCGTAAACTTCAAAAGAGGTTACTATTCTTGCGATATGACCTTCTTCTTCCTATTAAACTTTGAGGTATTTACCGCGCCTAACACTTGTCCTTACGATGTAACGGGAATTTCTTTCTACAACAAAAAAGCTATTCTTTTCGGTTCTGAAGGTAATGTAAAAACATTTACAAGCGTTGTTGATAACGGCGCTTGCGATACAGAAACCGTCGGTTCGACCAATATGCCTAAATGTGTTGTTCAAACGGTTGAACCCGTGGCTCTTGGCGCCCACCTTGGCAAATGCGCAGGCAGATACGAAAAATCTTGCTATATTCCCAAGGGTATTTGCGAATATTTGGGCTCACCACTAGTAATGGATAATGAAAATACCGCCGTTTATGCATCGGTTGGTCTTTTTACCATAGTTCAACTTGTTCGCAATGTTCAGATGCTTATACCCGCCTATGATTTTTGTATGCCGGAAAAACACTGCTGCGGAGATAACCCGGCAGAACCCTGTGATGTTTTCAGAAATCTAAAGTTCCCCACAGAAGATTTCTTCCCTCCTCGCTCCTTAGATGATGACGGCAACTGCTGCGGCAACTGATGAATCACAAAAATTGCCTCCCAAACGGGAGGCAATTTTACAACGGTTTCTACATAAAAATTTCAGCGCCGAAATAACCAAGTAAAATTAAAGCAACTGCCGCAGCTGTTAGGGCGGCGCTTTTCAAGAAAATTCTATACTTTGTCTGCACTTTTCTCACCTGCATTAACTATGTTTCCCTAAACACCGAGCATTATTTATGGGAGTTTTATGATGTTTTCTAAAAAACCCGCTTTGCAAATCAAACTTATAAAAACCGATAATTTTGTTCTCACTTTTCAAAATTTTGATGACCTTTGCAAATGTTCCGCCTTTTTAAAAGAAACTTACGAAAGTTCTCTTTATAAATGGAAGGATGGATATCGGCTGCTTGTATATTTCAAAAAAAGTCCCAAACTTCACATAATAAAAGAATTCTGCACCGCCGTAAAAACGGGCAGTACAGAATTTTCTATAACCGAAGAATATGGTGAATTTATATGCGGCGGTAATGCGATTGAAAAAATAAATACGGCCTTTAACAAAACTAAAGCGACTTAATTTCTTTTACTCTTGCGGCCATATCGGGAGCAGAGAATATATAATTCCCCGCCACAAGAACATTTGCGCCTGCTTTTACAGCCATAGGCGCAGTTTCACCGTTTATACCGCCATCCACCTCTAAATCGATATTAAGCCCTCTTTTTGCGCACTCATTTTTAAGGGCGCTTAATTTTTCAAGAGCGGAAGGCATAAATTTCTGACCGCCAAATCCGGGCTCAACCGACATAACCAAAACCATATCGCAAAGCGGCAGTAAATCAAAAATACTTTCTGCCTGTGTACAGGGTTTAATGGTTATGCAAGATTTACATCCAAGTTCACGGATTTTTTTAAGAAGTTCTTTATTATCAGAACCCGCTTCGTAATGAAACCCTAAAATATCTGCATATTTAGCAAAATCTTCGATATATCTATGGGGGCGGTCAATCATAAGATGAATATCCAATGGAAGATTCGTATGCTTTTTTATTGAATCGATAACAGGAACTCCAAAAGATATATTGGGAACAAAAATACCATCCATAACATCAAGATGGAGCATATCTACTCCTGCAGCTTCAAGTTTTTTGATATCTTCATTCAAATTTAAAAAATCAGATATAAGTATAGAAGGTGAAATTTTAATCAAGGCGATTACCTCCGAGAATTTATATTACTATTTTACAACTTAATTTATCCAGTGTCAACACAAGAGAATTCAAAAAAAGTTTACAAAATAATACAACTCTATGATTTGACTAATATAATTTTATATGGTAAAATATTCAATAATATTGATATAGTATATCAGAAATATCATTCGAGAGGTTTAAAATGAATAATTCATATAGCAAAGTTTCAGAATATGTTCAAAAATTGGCGGACCTTTCTTGCCAAAATAATAATATCAAACCCGAAATGTATAACGAACATTCGGTTAAACGAGGTCTTCGTGATTTAGATGGCAAGGGCGTTGTTACAGGTCTAACCGAAATATCTTCCATCACCTCAAAAAAGGTACTTCCCGATGGCACCGAAGAACCTTGCGACGGTGTACTTTGTTACCGCGGTTATAATATCAGAGATTTAGTAGACGGATTTATGAGTGAAAAACGGTTTGGTTTTGAAGAAACAATTTACCTTCTTCTTTTTTCTGAACTTCCCACCAAAGAACAATTAAATGAATTCAAAGCTAATCTTGCCGACTTCAGAAGTTTACCGACATCCTTTGTAAGAGATATGATTTTAAAGGCACCCGGTAAAGATTTAATGAATATTCTTTCCCGCAGTGTTCTTGCCCTCTATGCATATGATGATAACGCAGATGATATATCAATACCAAATGTTTTAAGGCAAAGTCTTTTCTTAATTTCGGTATTTCCCATGCTTTCGGTTTACAGTTATCAATCATATCAACATTATCATAACGGTAAAAGTTTATTTATTCATATGCCCGACCCTCAACTTTCTACTGCGGAAAACATTCTTCATCTTCTTCGTGAAGATAGCAAATATTCCTCTTTAGAAGCCCGTATGCTTGACCTAGCATTAGTGTTACATGCGGAACACGGCGGTGGTAACAACTCTACTTTTACCACACACGTTGTTACTTCTTCGGGGACTGATACCTATTCATCCGTGGCAGCTGCGCTCGGCTCACTTAAAGGCCCTCGTCACGGCGGTGCCAATATTAAAGTAGTAAAAATGTTTGACGATATGATTGCTAATGTCGATATAAAAGACGAAAACGCCATAAGGGATTATCTTGAGCGACTTCTCAACAAAGAGGCCTTTGATAATGCCGGACTAATCTACGGAATGGGACATGCTGTTTATTCTAAATCGGACCCGCGAGCCGATATATTAATGAAATGCGCCCGCGACCTATCTATTGAAAACGGTTACGAGGAAGAATATAAGTTATACGAAACCGTAGCGCGAATTGCACCTCAAATTATTGCAGAAAAGCGTAAGATATATAAAGGCGTTAGCGCTAATGTGGATTTTTATTCGGGACTTGTTTATAGAATGTTGCGTCTTCCCTATGAACTGTATACACCCATTTTTGCTATCGCGCGTATAGCGGGTTGGAGCGCCCATAGAATCGAAGAAATCCAGTGTGCAGGTAAGATTATCCGCCCTGCATATGTAAATGTTAAGGAACCTCACAATTACATTTCTATTGATAAGAGATAAAAGTATGAGACCGACTTTGCAAAAAAGTCGGTCTTTTTTATAAAAATTAAAAATATTTTGTTTTTTAGTGATTTTTTCTATGGAAATAAAGAAAAAACACAGAAAAAACCAAAAAACAAAGAAAAATTCAAAAAAATTGCTTGACTTTTTGTCTTTTTTGTGGTATTGTTATGGTGTAAAAAGGCGTAAACCAAACAAAAAACCAAAAATCTATCCGAAGGAGATCCAAAAATGGCTAACGAATTTGAAATCAAAAAACAAATTTGTGAAATCGGAAAGCGTATTTATGACAAGGGTATGGTTGCCTCTAACGATGGTAATATCTCTGTTAAGCTTAACGATAATGAATTCCTCTGCACCCCTACCGGTGTTAGTAAAGGATTTATGACCCCTGAATTCATTTGTAAAGTTGATCGCGACGGCAAGGTTATTCAAGCCAACCCCGGTTTCAAACCTTCTTCCGAAATCAAAATGCATATGCGTGTATATAAGGAGCGTCCCGATGTTAACGCGGTTGTTCACGCTCACCCATTATATGCTACCGGCTTTGCTATTGCCGGCATTCCGCTTACTCAGCCCATTATGCCCGAAGCAGTAATTGCTCTTGGTTGCGTTCCCATTGCTGAGTACGGTACCCCCTCTACCGAAGAAATTCCCGATGCAGTTTCTAAGTATTTGCAATCTTTTGATGCTGTGCTTCTTGAAAATCACGGCGCTCTTTCCTTCTCTGATAGCTTGCTTAATGCTTATCACAAGATGGAATCTGTTGAATTCTATGCTCACCTTCTCTACATATCAAAACAACTCGGCGGTCCTAAGGAGCTTTCTGATTCTCAGGTTAAGCGTCTTTATGAAATTCGCCGTCAGTTCGGTATGAAAGGTAAGCACCCCGCTGACCTTTGTCCCAATGTTAAAGAAGGCAAACCCAGTTGTCACGGCTGCGGCGGTAATTGCACCTGCAATCACGATTCTAACAACGATTTAGTTTCTGAAATCACCCGTCGCGTTCTCGAACAGATGAGCCAATAATAAGGTGAGCGACATGGATCAACATGTTTTGCGCAATCTTATTGAAAATGTAGTTCGCGAGGTTACATCCGAATCGCAGAATATAACTTTAAAACAAGCCAAAGCGTTAAGCGAGGAAATTCAGAAGAAAGCCAAAGAAATGGGCGTTAATGCGGTTGTTGCTATTTCTAACAGTACTGCAAATCCCGTTTTGGTTGAATGTATGGATGATGCTTATATCGCAAGTTATGATGTGGCTGTTAATAAGGCATTTACTGTGGTTTCTCTAAAAATGTCTACCTCAACTCTTAAACCATTAGCTCAACCCGGAGGTTCGCTTTACGGAATTCAATTCACCAATAACGGAAAGATAGTCATTTTCGGCGGCGGTGAACCTCTATTTAGTTCTTCCGGTAAAATCATCGGTGGTTTGGGTGTTAGCGGCGGCAGTGAGGAACAGGATACTTTCCTTGCGGAATATGGCAGAAGAATATTTGAAAACAATATTAGATTTTAATTTTTTAAAAAAGCGGGGCTTACCCCACTTTTAAATAATTTTTGTTCATTTTATTAAGGAGGATATAAAAATGTCACTTGAAGCTTTAGGTATGGTAGAAACAAGAGGTTTGGTAGCTGCTATTGAAGCTGCCGATGCTATGGTAAAAGCTGCTAATGTTCAGCTTATCGGCACCGAGAAGATCGGATCCGGACTTGTATCTGTTATGGTACGCGGTGATGTTGGCGCTGTTAAGTCTGCTGTTGAAGCCGGCTCTAACTCTGCTTCCCGTTTAGGTGAGCTTATCGCTACTCACGTAATTCCCCGTCCCCACGAAGATGTTGAAAAGATTCTTCCCTCTTTAAAGTAAAAATTTGTATCAACTAGGGGGCTTTATTGCCCCCTGATTGTTGATATACCACATTTTGTAAGGAATAGGTGAAAACAATGATTGTCGGAAAAGTTATCGGAAGCATTGTAGCTACAAGAAAAAATGAAAATCTTATCGGCAGTAAATTTATGGTTGTTGAACCTATTGCCGAACTTGGAAACCCACAGGAAAAAATTGTTGCCGTTGATAATGTGGGCGCCGGTATAGGCGAAATTGTTTTAGTGGCAACCGGCTCTGCCGCCCGTATTGGTTGCGGTATGGCCACATCCCCTATTGATGCCGCCATCGTTGGTATTGTTGATAGCGGTACAGGTCTTACCGGAGTTAGTCAAATATGAATTTAGAACAAATTAAAAGCGTTCTTCGAGAAAATGGTATTGTTGGCGCAGGTGGCGCAGGTTTTCCTACATATGCAAAGCTTGACAAAAAAGCAGATACCATAATTCTCAACTGCGCAGAATGCGAGCCGCTTTTGCGACTGCACAGACAGGTACTTAAAATGTTCACCTATGAAATTTTGAGTACATTAGATTTAATTTCGAAAATAGTAGAGGCGGAGGATGTTTATATCGGTATCAAAGGTTCTTATAAGCGAACCCTTGAAGCCGTAAACCAAGAACTCACCTCTTTTCCAAATATGAAGGTTTGCAAACTACCTGAGGTTTATCCTGCAGGTGATGAAGTTGTGCTTACATATGAAGCTACGGGAAGGGTTGTTCCCGCTGGCTCTATTCCGCTTTCTGTTGGCGTTACTGTTTTAAATGTTGAAACTGTTTATAATATTTACCGTGCTTTAGAAGGCACCCCTGTTACCCACAAATATGTAACCGTAACGGGAGAAGTTAAAAATCCTATGACAATTTATGCGCCTATTGGTGCGCCTTTGCAAAATCTTATTGATATGGCGGGCGGAGTTACTATTGATGATCCCGCGTATCTTTTAGGCGGACCTATGATGGGTAGTTTGGGCTCTCCGCTCCAAACTGTAACCAAAACCACCAACGCAGTTTTGGTACTTCCGAAAAACCTTCCCCTTATTCAGAAGCGACTCAGCAAAACATCCATTGACCTTAAGAGAGCGATGTCAGCTTGTTGTCAGTGCAGTTACTGTACTTCCCTTTGTCCGCGGCAGTTGCTCGGTCACCCAGTGGACCCCAGCGCATTTATGTATGCCGCTTCAAACCACGTAACTCATGATGTTATGCCATATGTTAATTCAATGTACTGCTCAAGTTGCGGACTTTGTGAATTATATTCCTGCGGTCAAGGTCTTTCTCCACGTTCATTGCTGACTGCCGCTAAAAATGGTCTTCGCAAAAACGGACTTAAAGTACCTACCGACCCCGATATGAGCGGTGTTCATCCCGATAGAAATTACCGTATGATTCCCCTATCGCGACTTCGTTCGCGCCTTGGGCTTAACCCTTATAACAAATCTGCGCCCGTTGTTGAAGATGAGGTTAAATGCAAAAAACTTAAAATTGCAATTTCTCAACACATTGGCGCTCCCGCTGTTCCTTTAGTTAAAAAAGGCGATGAAGTTAAAGCAGATCAAATGATTGCCGCTCCTGCAGAAAATGCTCTTAGCGTTGCGATTCACACGCCTTTTAGCGGAACCGTAACCGATATTAACCAAAAATATATTACCATTTCAGTAAAAGGAGGAACTGAATAATGAATAAAGCATTAGGTATGATCGAATTTAAGACAGTATCCTCCGGTATGCGCGCCGCAGACCGTATGGTTAAAACTGCAGATGTGGAACTTATCCAAGCAGATACTGTTTGCCCCGGCAAATATTTAGCCCTCATAAGCGGCGAACTTAGCGCAGTTAAGGCGGCAGTTGAAGCCGCTTGTGTTGCCGATTCCGAACAACTTATCGATAGTTTCACCCTTGGCAACCCTCATGATTCGATTTTTAGCGCTCTTTACGGATCTACCGAAATCGATAGCCCCAATGCATTAGGCGTTTTGGAAACTTTTTCTGCCGCCGCGGCTATCGTTGCTGCAGATACCGCCGCTAAAACATCACTTGTTGACCTTATCGAACTTCGTTTGGCAAGAGGTATGTGCGGTAAATCCTATCTGCTTTTAACCGGTGAAATCGCCGCAGTTGAGGCCGCTATTAAAAAAGCCAAAGCCGGTGCCGGCGAATACGGTATGTTCCTTGATAGCGCCGTTATTCCCCGCCCCGATGAAAAATTCTGGCAAAAAATCTTATAAATTTCAGGTGTTTTTATGAAAATTCTTGTCATAAATGCGGGCAGTTCTTCCCTTAAGTATCAACTTTACAATATGGAGGATGGCGCCGTTCTTGCTAAAGGCAACTGCGAGCGAATCGGCTCGGGTGGTACCATTACCCATAAGCGTCCGAATAAAGATACCTATTCTGCCGAAGTGGATTTACCTTCTCACGATGAAGCTCTTTCCCTTGTTTTAGAACTTCTTGTAAGCGAGGAATACGGCGTTATTGGCAGTATTGATGAAATTGATGCCGTTGGTCATCGTATTGCACACGGCGGCGAAAAGCTAAAAAGTTCAACCCTCATTGATGATGAGGTTGTCAAATATCTTGAAACTATCGTTCCCATTAATCCGCTTCACGGACCTCCCGCTATTAAGGGAATTAAGGCGTGTATGCGACTTATGAACGATACCGTTCAGGTTGGTGTTTTTGACACTTCTTTCTATTCAGACATCGAGGATTTTCGCATTATTTATGCTATTCCTTATGAGTTTTATACCGAAAACAAGATTCGCAGATACGGTTTCCACGGAACTTCTCATAGATTTGTTTCCGCCGAAGCCGCTAAAATGCTCGGCAAACCTATAGAAGAACTTAAAATCATTACCTGCCATTTGGGTAACGGCTCTTCTATTTCTGCAGTTCAAAACGGTATCGCTATTGATACCTCTATGGGATTCACCCCCCAAGAAGGTGTGCCTATGGGTACGCGTAGCGGCACTATTGACCCCACTGTTATTCCTTACATTATGAAGGAAAAAGGTATTACCGCAGAAGAAATTGAGGATATTCTCAATAAAAAATCGGGACTTTTGGGAATAAGCGGTATTTCTAATGACCTTAGAAATATTGAATCCGCCGCGAAAGATGGTAATTACCGAGCAGGGCTTGCCGTTAAGATGTTGGCTAACAGCATTAAAAAATATATCGGCAGTTATATTGCTGAAATGAATGGTATTGATGCAGTCGTATTTACCGCAGGAATTGGCGAAAATGATGCAAATATGAGAAATCTTGTTTGCAAAGATATGGATTTCTTTGGCATTTCTATCGATGAGGATAAAAACGCTAACGCAATCGGCGTTGCATCCGATATCTCCTCCGATGATGCTAAGGTTAAAACGCTTGTCATCCCCACCAATGAAGAGTATATGATTGCACTTGATACGCTTAAATTTTGCAAATAAAGGAGAGAAATTAAATGGAATACAATGATGAGTTAGTAGCCAAAATAGTTAGCAAAATTATGGCCAATTACTCGGATAGTGAAGATACCGTTCCTGTAGGCATTTCCAACCGCCACATTCACCTCTCCGCATCCGATGTTGAGACACTTTTCGGTAAAGGATATGAACTTACGCCTTTTAAGGATTTATCTCAACCGGGACAATATGCTTGCAAAGAACTTTTAACTATAATTGGCCCTTCACTTCGTCCTATTGAAAACGTGAGAGTTTTAGGGCCCGTTCGTTCTGCTTCGCAGGTTGAAATTTCCCGAACTGATTCCTTTGTTCTTAAGGTTAAGCCACCTGTTCGTGAATCGGGTGATATTGCGGGTTCTTCCCCTATTACGATTATCGGACCAAAAGGCGTTGTTACGCTTAAGGAAGGTTGCATAATTGCAAACCGTCACATCCATATGAGCGAAGATGAGGGCAAATCTTTCGGTCTTAAAGATGGTGATTATGTTACTGTAGAAGCAAACGGTGAGCGCCGCACGACTTTTTACGATGTTCAAGTCAGAGTTAACAAGGCATTCCGACTTGAGATGCACATTGATACTGATGATGCAAATGCCGCAGGTATTGGAAACGGCGCAAAGGTTAAAATTATTAAATAAGTCAAAAACCGATGGAATTCCATCGGTTTTTCCTTTACTTTTTAATAACTATAATATATAATAAATTTGAGCTTAAATTATATTTTAATATTTATTTTAGCTTTAATTATATATTTTTGTTTCGGAGTGATAAAATGAATTATACCTTTACTGTTTCCGATCTTCAAAAAAGCACAGGAAATACATTTGCCATTAATACTTGGAAATGCATCTTTGCAACGGATGATAAAGTTGATATTATTTGCGATGATTTAATATTTAATTTAAACCGCAATAGCATGTTTATTATTCCGCCCGACTTAATATATAAAATCATCGGTAATGAAAATAATTATTCCATTTTTGAGTTCTTTTTAGACACTGATTATATATCTTCCCCATCACCAAAAGGCATAGAATTAAATAATGACAATATAATACTATCAAATAACCTTTTAAAATGCGATTTAACCGATGAATTGCAAACCATTTATGCACAGAAATTATTAGAACTGATTATTCTTAATATAACTTTAACCGATAGTTCCATTTTCCCTGCTCAAACTAAAAGCGCGTTGCTATTTAAAATGGCAGTTAGTGTATTAAAAGATAATATTGCTACTCAAATTTCCGTCGAGGAATTAGCAGATAAACTCAATATAAGTTTATCAAATCTTAAACGACTATTTGCCAAATTTTCAAATTTCGGCGTTCACGATTACTTAAATCTTTTAAAAATCAATAAAGCCAAAATCCTTTTAAAATACGGTCACTCAGTAACCGAAACTGCCACTCTTACAGGATTTTCGAATCAAGCATATTTTTCTGCCGCTTTTAAGAGAATAACGGGCACTTCTGCCAAAGAATTTTTAAGTGTTAGAACGAGAACAGTTCCTTCTAAAAAAGCGAAAACTAAAAGAGATTTGCCAAGCTATTTGCTTTAATATCAAAAACTCCCGTGGTTTTTACCACGGGAGTTTTTATTATACCTCTATAAATTTAAGTTCCATTTTGCCAAAGGTAATTTCGAGTTTCTTATTTAAATACGGCATATCAATGACTGCCTTTTCTTCGGTTTGGGCGGTGTTATATAAGGTGAGTTCATAACCCTCATCCTTGCTTCTTATGGAAGAAAGAATAATTTTATCGTTATCAATTGTTACGAAGCTTTCCATTTTCTCCCCTTCGCCCGATGGGAAGAAGGACATAACCTGCGGCTTTTCATTGAAAATTTGCGCTGCTTTATCAATATCCTTTTCACTTGTAATTCTAAAAGAATATGTCCTCTCACCAATATCAATATGCTTAAGATATCTATCGTGAGGAGCAATCTGTCTATCCTTAATTGGATGGGCGGAATATATGGGTGTTCTAAGGAGCGAAATTTTAATGGTTTTTTCATCAAAACTACCGCCGTAAACACAGTCATTAATAACATAAAGCTGATTATCTTTGGCTTTAATTCCGCACCACTTATGATATACTGCCTCATCTTCGTTATCGTAAAGCGCCTCACTGCCAAAAGCGGTTTGGCCAAAGGGCTTACCTTTAACCTCAGAATCAATGCGATATTTAAGCATCTTATTGGGTTCATTGGAGTTCATAATGATATTAACATCGAAATGGATATCGTTTTTGGGAATAGTATATTCAACTATGGCATAATTCTTTTTGTAACCAAAGAAGACCTGAATAACAGTTCTAACATCGCCATCTTCAACTATTCTGACATTTTCTGTATCTTCATCAGGATAACCCACAATCTCATTGGCTTCTTTCTTACTTAAAAGGCGGAAAGAATCCTCGAACTCCTTAAAGTTTTGGACATTCATACCCCATGGATCTTCATTATCCTTATATACTTCCAAAACGCCGCTATTCTTAATAAGGGCTTTGCCATCAACTTCGTAAAGGTCAATTAGGCCTGTTTTACGGCTGATATGCACCTTCATACGATCGTTTTCTACCGCAAAAACATCGCCTTTAGCATAATCATTTACGGGCAATTCATCGATTTTATATACCCTTAATCTGCAATCAAAACGGGACATAGAAGAAGGTGCTAATTTTGCGCGGAAGGTAACCTTTTTAGGCCAATCAAGATTAAAGGTGCATTCTGCTTTTTCATTTTGGCTTGGTATCTTTTCCCCGTTTTCATTGTAAACTTCGGCGAGGGTGATTTCATTATCATTCCAATTCTGATTTTGCAGAATGAAACCAACCTCAAATTCGCCCTCTACCTCATATGGATGGGGGTTAAATACCATAATGGGAATCTCACCGTCTTTAGCTTTAACCTGACCTTCGCAAAGTTTAAAGAATGCTTTTGTGAGCAGTTCATCTGTTATTTTTTCGCCATAACCTAAATCGCGAAGCGCATCATCCTCAACCGCTTTAATGCCTGAACCGGGTAAAATATCATGGAACTGACAGAAAGCTAATGCCTTTTTGGCCTTTTTAAGTTCTTTATAATCAAACTCTGCATTTTTAGTTGCCTTCGCATAACTCATTGCCTTTTCGGTTAAGGCAATTTTATTCTCAAGTCGACGGTTTGCTTGCTTAATCCTTATCATCGAAGTATAGCAACCAACTGCCCAAGCAATAAGAGGTTCATCGATGGTAGGGAGGTTAGATTTATTAATATCTGCAAAATACGCAGGAGCGGTTGAATGGATAATCTTAACCTCTTCGTATCTGTTTGCAAACTCGTTGATTTCCTCGATATCCTTTCTTGAAGGACCGCCACCGTGGTTACCAACGCCCCAATAGAGCAAAAATACTTCCTTGGTGTCTCTATGGTTATTAATATTGCGTTTCACCTTTAAAACAGCTTCACCTTTGCTGCTGTTATAACCGTCGTAAATGCTATGGGTGAGAATTTTACTACCATCGTAACCTTGCCACCAGAAGCCATCCTCTTTAACTCGAAAACGACCGCCAGGACGCATAACTATGTAATTTTTAAATCCTTTTTTATTTAGAATCTGAACTAGGCCTTGAGTATGACCGAAAGAGTCAATATTCATAGCAGTTTCAGGAACTACGCCAAATTTTTCTTTGAAATACTCACGACCTAAATTTATTTGTTCAATAAGGCTCTCACCAGAGGTCATAACACAATCGGGTTGAAGATACCAACCACCAATAATATGCCATTTACCTGCAGCGACTAACTTTTTAATTCTTTCGAAAAGTTGGGGCTCATGCTCCTCAACCCACTCATATAAAAGCGCTTCATTATGATTAAAAATAAAGCCATCGTATTCCTCGCAAAAATCTGCGGCAACACGGAATGTGGATATTGCCTCAGCCACACCTTCATTCCATCTCCACAGCCACGCCGGATCAAGATGGGCATTACATAATAAATGCATCTTTTTCATACAAACACCGCCTGTACTTAAATCAAATTAATTATACAATAAATCGGCAAAAAATTATAGGGCTTTTTTAAACTTGTCAAAAAAGCCCTATAATTTAACTCAATATGTCAAAATAGTCCACTTATTTTGCCGTTTTCATCCACATCAATACGCTCTGCAGCGGGTGACTTAGGAAGACCGGGCATAGTTAAGATATCACCTGTTAGAACTACGATGAAGCCCGCACCCGCGGAAATCTTAACATTTTTAATGGTAACAGTAAAGTTTTCAGGGGCTCCAAGCTTAGTTGGGTCATCGGAAAAACTATACTGAGTTTTTGCCATACAAATAGGACAATTTGAAAAGCCAAGCGCCTCAAGCTGCGCTATCTGTTTTTTAGCATTAGGCATAATGGTTATACCGTCACCGCCGTAAACCTTCTTAACCACTGCCTCAATTTTATCCTCAATGGAACCATCCAACTCATAGGAGAAGGTAAAATCTCCATTTTCTTCTTCGCAAAGGCGAACAACTTCGCGGGCTAAATCTTCGCCGCCTTTACCACCGTCAGCCCAAACGGTTGAAAGAACTGTATTAACGCCAAGTTCGCGACATTTATCAATAATAAAGTCGATTTCCTTATCGGTATCTGTGGGGAAACGGTTTACTGCCACAACGCAAGGAAGTTTATAAACATTTTTCATATTGGAAACGTGGCGAAGAAGGTTTGGAATTCCCTTTTCGAGAGCCACTAAATCCTCATTAGCAAGTTCTGTTTTGGCGAGGCCACCATGCATTTTAAGTGCGCGTACAGTTGCTACTACTACAACTGCATCGGGTGTAAGTCCGGCCATACGGCACTTAATATCAAGGAATTTTTCTGCGCCTAAATCCGCGCCGAAACCTGCTTCTGTTATGGTGTAGTCACCCATTTTAAGCGCCATTTTAGTAGCCATAACCGAGTTGCAACCGTGCGCGATATTGGCAAAAGGTCCGCCGTGAACAAAGGCGGGTGTGCCTTCCAATGTCTGTACCAAATTAGGTTTAATTGCATCCTTTAAAAGCGCGGTCATCGCCCCTGCGGCTTTAAGTTCGCCGCAGGTAACGGGTTTATCATCATAGGTATAACCTACGATAATTCTTGAAAGGCGTTCTTTAAGGTCACTAATAGAATTAGAAAGACAAAGAACCGCCATAATTTCACTTGCAACGGTAATGTCAAAACCATCTTCACGAGGAACGCCGTTGGCTTTCCCGCCCATTCCGTCAACAACAAAACGAAGCTGACGGTCGTTCATATCGACACAACGCTTCCAAGTGATTTTTCTAACATCAATACCGAGAGCATTTGCCTGCTGAATATGGTTATCAAGCATAGCGGCAAGAAGGTTATTTGCGGCGCCTATGGCATGGAAGTCACCCGTAAAATGAAGGTTAATATCTTCCATAGGAACAACCTGTGCTTATCCGCCGCCTGCAGCACCGCCCTTAACGCCGAAAACAGGTCCCAAAGAGGGCTCTCGAAGAGCAACAGTTACATCCTTGCCGATTCTTTTAAGACCATCGGCAAGGCCTATGGTGGTGGTAGTTTTGCCTTCACCTGCAGGGGTAGGAGTAATAGCGGTAACAAGAATTAACTTACCGTCTTCCCTATCGGTTTCAGTGAGTAATGCAGGGTCAATTTTTGCTTTATAGTTACCGTATTGTTCGATATATTTTTCGTCAACATGGGCAACCTTCGCAATTTCCTTAATATTTTTCATCTGGCAGCTTTGGGCTATTTCAATATCAGATAAATAAGCCATTTTTAGCACTCCCTATTATTTAAAATATTTAACTGCGGCTTCAAACATACGAATATCGTACTCGCCGTAAACATTTTTATAAAGTCCTTCGCCTATACGCTCACTGTGACCCATCTTACCGAAAACTCTGCCATCGGGTGAAGTAATACCCTCGATAGCATACATAGAATCATTAGGGTTAAAGTGAACATCACTGGTAGCATTGCCTTCAAGGTCAACATACTGGGTGGCAATCTGACCGTTTTGAGCAAGTTCGCGAATAAGCTCCTCACTTGCAAGGAATCTACCCTCACCGTGAGAAATCGGAACATTATAGATATCACCTACATTTGTAAGGGATAACCAAGGTGATTTATTGGAAGCGATTCTTGTTCTCACAATTCTCGATTGGTGGCGAGAAATGGTATTAAAGGTTAGAGTGGGACAATTTTCATCGGTATCGATTATTTTTCCGTATGGAACAAGACCGAGTTTTATAAGCGCTTGGAAACCGTTACAGATTCCGCACATAAGTCCGTCGCGATTTTCGAGAAGGTCGGTAACGCCCTCTTTGATTGCGGCATTGCGGAAGAAGGCAGTAATAAACTTACCGCTTCCATCGGGCTCGTCACCACCCGAGAATCCGCCGGGGATAAATACAATTTGAGAGGTTTTTAGTTCATCTGCAAATGTTTCTATGCTCTTTTGGATACCCGATGCCGAAAGGTTATTTATAACCATAATTTTAGGTTCTGCACCTGCATCTCTTACAGCTTTGGCACTATCATATTCACAGTTAGTACCGGGGAAAGCCGGAATAAGCACCTTAGGTTTAGCAACTTTAATTGCGGGAGCGGCATATTCCTTTGCCTCAAAGGAGAAATTCTCCATAGGAGTCTTCCTATCAGGAATATTACAGCTATATACGCTTTCAAGCTTATCTTCATAAACCTTAAGAAGCTCGGAAAGAACTACCTTTTCCTCGCCCAAAGTAATTTCGCCCTTATCGGTAACTTCACCGATTAAAGCGGCGCCTTTAATTTCTTCGGTTGCTTCTACAATAAACGAAGCGTAGTTATAACCGAAAATATCATACACATTAAAGAGATCAGTATTATAATCAAAGCCGAGGCCGTTACCGAAGGACATCTTCATTATGGCTTCACCTATGCCGCCTAGACCCGGTGTATAGCAAGAAACAACCTTGCCTTCGCGCATAAGATTAGTAACCTCATCAAAGGTTTTAATAAGTGACTCTGTTTTTGGGAGTTCACTGCCACCAAGATCAAATTCAGGGCAAATAAGGTAGACCTTATTCCCTGCCTTCTTAAATTCGGGAGATACAATATCCTTAACCTTTTCGGTGGTTACAGCAAAAGAAACCAAGGTAGGCGGAACATCAATATCCTCAAAAGTACCGCTCATAGAATCCTTACCGCCTATTGAGCCGATACCAAGTTCCTTCTGGGCTTCAAATGCGCCGAGTAATGCGGCTAAGGGTTTACCCCAACGCTTACCGTCTTTACCTGGGCTTTCAAAATACTCTTGGAAGGTAAGATATACATCCTCGAATTTAGCGCCCGTTGCAATAAGCTTGCAAACCGATTCAACAACGGCTAAATATGCGCCGTGATAGGGGCTTTGCTCGGTAATGAAAGGGTTATATCCAAATGACATCAAAGAACAGTCATCGGTATGCTTCTTTTCAACAGAAATCTTCTGCACCATTGCTTGAAT
>JAZNFF010000138.1:0-12788 GCA_045588995.1 Acutalibacteraceae bacterium | reverse complement strand
GCCGCGCTTAAAACCATGGAATGCTGTCAGATAGAGGTAATAAGATGATCAATTTTAATAGATTTAAAGACGGTAAAAAGTTTATAGCCACGTTTAGTTATGACGATGGGTTTGATACCGATGCCCGACTTATAGAGCTTTTCAATAAGTATGGTGTCAAGGGTACGTTTCATCTTAATTCAAAGAGATTTGTAAATTATTCTCAAGAACAACTTCTTGAATTGAAGAAAAGATATGAAGGGCACGAAATTTCCGCCCACACCTTTAATCATTATTTCCCTACAAGAATGCCTAAAACGGTCCTCGTTAACGAGGTTATGGAGGATAGAAAGTTCCTCGAAAAAATTGCAGGATATCCCGTTTGCGGAATGTCATATCCCTTTGGTGATTATAATGACGAGGTAATAAAAACCATAAGAGAATGCGGAATTCTTTACAGTAGAACGGTGGAAAACACCAGAAGATTCAAAGTGCCTGAAAACTTTTTGGAGTGGCACCCTACCATTCACCATAACGGTATACAGAATGCGGTTAACGACTTCTTTGAAAAGATGAGCATGATGTTTAACAGCGAACCGTTGCTTTATATCTGGGGCCACAGTTTTGAATTTAAAACCGAGGAACAGTGGCAGATGATGGAGGATGGCATTAAACGTCTGTGCGAACGAAAAGATGAAATCTGGTTTGCCACCAACATAGAAATTTATAACTATATGACCGCCATTAAAAATTTGCGGGTTGCCGCCGATGAAAGCAACGTTTATAATCCAAGCGATACAGATATATGGTTTGAGAAGGATGCAAGAGTTTGCAAGATTCCCGCAGGAGCAACTGTAAATTTTAATAAAATTGAGGACCGCAAAGAAGGTCTATGGTTTGAATAATGAATAAAAAATAACCCCGATTCGCTATTGCGAATCGGGGATTTTCTTTTTACGCCGTTAAATAGTATCTTACAAGTGACTGCAAAAGTAAATCGCGGTCAATTCTTCTTATCAGGTTACGGGCGTTATTATGAGTGGTGATATAAGTAGGGTCTTCCGAAAGGATATATCCTACTATCTGATTTATTGGGTTATAACCCTTTTCTTTAAGCGCATCATAAACCTCGGTAAGAATTCTTCTGATTTCCTGCTCGGTCTGATCTCCAAGGGAAAAGGTCATTGTCTTATCATTCATAAATAACACCTCTTGTTTTCTAATATTATACTACTATTTTATAACGGACATTTAAAAAGTGCAAGTATTATTTTCTAAGTTCCGCTCCAACTTTGGTGAGCTTATCAATAATACGGGTGCAGGTACTGTCGATTTCCTCATCGGTAAGGGTATTTTCTGCGGAACGGAGCCATACGCTAAATGCAACGCTCTTCTTGCCTTCAGGAATTTGGGAGCCCATATAAACATCGAAAAGTTCTACCTTTTCAAGCAATCTGCTACCGCCGCTTATGATGGCTCTTTCCAAATCACCTACGGGGATATCCTTATCGCAAAGCATAGCAAAGTCACGCTCAACTGCGGGGAACTTGGGAAGGGGTTTATAAACCGTTTTGCGTTTTTCAATAGAGTAAAGCGCATCGAGTTTAATTTCAGCAATATAAACCTTCTGCTCAATATCATAATCGGCAAGAACGGCGGGGTGAACTTCGCCGAAAACGGCAACGCTCTTATTATTGGCAAGTACTTCTGCCTGACGGCCGGGGTGAAGATAATTTTCCGAGCTTCTCTTATACTGTGTATGAGCGCCGAAAATTTTCATTATTTCTTCTATTATACCCTTTAAGGTGAAGAAATCTTCATCTTTACCGTAAATTCCTATGCTCATTGTGGGAAGTTCTTCGGGTTGCTCGGTAAGAGGCAAAGATTTAGGAACAAATCTCTTACTGATTTCAAAGAAACGGCCTTCCTCTATCTTGCGGTTAATATTGGTGGCAAGAACGGTGAGCATACTTGTTGTAAGTTGGGTGCGAAGGGTGGAATATTCATCGCCGAGAGGATTAATAAGCTTAACCGCGTTTCTTCTGAGGTCTTCCGCATCTAAACGGAGGGTATCAATAGCGCCCGAAGCGATAAATGAATAAGTTGCGATTTCATAAGCACCCATACCAACAAGGGCGGATTTAATCTTATCATCTTTAATACGGGAGGGAAGTTTCTTACCCCTTATAACATCTCCGCGCATTGAAGTGCCGACAATATGGTCATAACCATAAATTCTCATTACCTCTTCTGCAAGGTCGGCTCTGCCCTCGATATCATCACGGATGGAGGGAACCTTTACGGTGATGGTGCCGCTCTCATAAACGGTGGGAAGACCTAAACTATTAAGAATTGAAACAATGGTATCATCGGGGATTTCAACGCCCAAAAGGTCTAAAATGCTCCTTGTGGTAACGGTGATAACTTTATCTTCGGGAAGACCTTTATTTCTATCAATAACACCTTCAACGATATCACCCGCATCAAGTAGGTCAATAAGTTCTAATGCTCTTTCCATAGCATAGGCGGTATTTACAATATCAACGCCCTTTTCAAAGCGACCGCTCGATTCGGTACGAATACCGAGGGCTCTGCCTGTATGACGAACATTATCTCTTCTGAATTTTGCGGCTTCAAGGAAGAGATTTTTGGTATCATCCTCGATTTCGCTTTCTTTACCGCCCATAATACCTGCAAGGCAGGAGGGTTTTTCACCGTCGGCGATAACAAGCATATCGGGGGTGAGGGGGTAATCTTTACCGTCAAGGGTGGTTATGCTTTCTCCTTCACGGGCATTTCTAACGATAATTTTCTTGCCCGAAAGGTCATCATAGTTAAAGGCGTGCATAGGTTGTCCCGTTTCAAGCATTACAAAGTTTGTAATATCAACGATATTGTTGATGGGGCGCATACCCGAAGCGGTGATGGCCTTCTGCATCCAAAGAGGAGAGGGGCCTATTCTTAAGTTTTTAACTACTCGGCCAACATAACGGGGGCAAAGGTCATAGTTTTGGACGGTTACATCGATATAATCCTTAATATCTTCGCCTACGGTTTTATAGGTGGGAACGGGAGGATTATATTTGGTGCCCAAAACTACCGAGATTTCCTTTGCAACGCCCAAAAAGCAATTGCAGTCGGGACGGTTGGCGGTGATTTTAAAATCAATTATATAATCATCAAGACCGAGAACGGTGCGCATATCGGTACCTGTTTCCCATTCGTCTTTAAGAATTAATATGCCGTGCACCGAAGCGCCTTCGTAATCTTCTTCGGTAAGACAAAGTTCTTCGCCTGAGCAGAGCATACCGAGAGAATCAACGCCGCGGAGTTTACCCGCCTTAATATGAGCGCCGTTGGGAAGGTAACTGTCATCAAGAGCGGCGGGAACAAGATCGCCTTTTTTGATGTTTTGCGCGCCCGTTACTATCTGAACGGTTTTTCCGCCGCCGATATCCATCTGGCAAATCTGCAAATGGTCGCTGTCTTCATGGGGGGCGAGTTCTATAATTCTTGCGGCAACAACGTTTTTAATATTGTCGCCCTCTTTTTCGATACTTTCAACCTCGAAACCTGCCATAACCATACGGTCGCAGAGTTCCTCTACGGGTACATTTATATCTACATAATATTTAAGCGCTTTAAGTGAAATTTTCATTTTTTGTGTACCCCCTTAATTAAAACTGGTCAAGAAAACGCTTATCGTTTTCAAAAAGAAGTCGTATATCACTAATCTTATAACGGGTGGTGGTAAGACGGTCAAGACCGATACCAAAGGCAAAACCGCTATATTCTTCGGGGTCAATGCCGCAGGAACGAAGAACATTGGGATGCACCATACCTGCGCCCAAGATTTCTATCCAACCTGCTCCCTTACAAACGCGGCAACCCTTACCGCCACATTCACTGCAACTAACATCAACCTCAACCGAGGGCTCGGTGAAGGGGAAGAAGGAAGGACGGAATTTAACCTTTGTATCACTGCCGTAAATCTCGTGGGCAAACTGCTCGAGAACGCCCTTAAGGTCGCAAAGGGTGATGCCTTTATCAACAACAAGTCCCTCTATCTGATGGAAAACAGGTGAATGGGTAGCATCAACCTCATCGGCTCTGAAAACTCGGCCCGGACAAATAACGCGGATGGGGGGCTTGCGGGTTTCCATTGTTCTTATTTGCGCCGCAGAGGTTTGGGTGCGCAGAAGAAGATTTTCTGCAAGATAGAAGGTATCCTGCATATCTCTTGCGGGGTGGTCTGCGGGAACATTGAGACATTCAAAGTTATAGTGGTCGGTTTCAACCTCGGGACCGTCTACAACATCAAAGCCCATTGACTGAAAAATATCTATCATATCGTTAAGAACGGTATTGAGGGGATGAAGTTTACCCTTACGGACCGTCTTCGCGGGCATAGTGATATCAATGGTTTCGGCGGCAAGTTTAAGTTCGGTTGCCTTTTCTTTCAGTTCCTTTGCCTTTTCGGTAATAAGGGATTCAACCTGCGTTTTTGCCTCGTTTACAAGTTGGCCCATTTTGGGGCGTTCTTCGGGAGAAAGGGAGCCCATCTGCTTAAGAAGCGCCGTGAGTTCACCCTTTTTACCGAGATATTTTACTCGCAAATCTTCGATAATCTGCTCGCTATCGGCGGCCGCAATGGCCTTCTTTGCGACTTCGAGAATTCCCGTTAATTGTTCTTTCATATTTATCCTCCTGAATATTTAATGGTGGGATGGCTTTAAAATACCTCCGTCACGGCTTTGCCGTGACATCTCCCTACACCGTAGGGAGTCTCCCTTTAGGCAAGGGAAACAAAATAGGAAATTTCTATAAAAAATAAACTCCGCCCTGAATAACAGGACGAAGTTTTAAAATTTAAAAAACTCCGCGGTACCACCCGTGATTTTTGCCACAAAGAGCAAACACTCTTTTGACGGTAACGGCGTCACCCCGTCGTCGCTTACTTTAAAGGTTCGGCGGCGCTGCTCAAAAGGGAACTTCATTTTGCTTCCGTTTAGGCGGTTTACAGCCACGACTCGCCCTCTCTTAAAACCTCTTGCAAAACTACTTTTCTTTATCATTGCATTTATATCAAAGATATTATACCATTTTTAAAAAATATTGCAAGTGTTTTTTTAAGGTGTCTTCTCTATAATAAGGGCAATAACGGTTATATCATCAGTGTGAGCATCCTGACGGCGATTTTTAGCGCACTGGGCAATGTGGGATGAGAGTTCTTTGGCGCTTCCGTCTTTAAAACTCTCGAGTTCCGCCCTTATCCAGTCAAGCCCTTCGCTTACCGCCCCGTCGGACATAAGGAGCAGAATATCATTGGCTTTAAGGCGAATGGCCGCCCTATCAAAGCCGATTTCTCTTAAAATTCCTACGGGTAGCGAGGTACTTTCCGCCTTGCCCGTTCTGCCGCTTCGGCGAACAATGGTAGGTGCCGCCCCCGCTTTATAAAGTTCGGTTTCGCCTGTGAATAAGTCGATACTTGCTATATCTACGGTGGCAAGAGATTCATCGGTGGATTTAAAGAGCATAGAAGAATTGAGAATGCGAAGAGAGCAGTCATAACCGAATCCCGCTTTCAAAAGACGCGCCATAAGTCCCGATGCCATTGCGCCGTCAACCGCGGCGCGTCCGCCCGTACCCATACCGTCGCTCAAAACCGAGATGTAATGCCCTTTACCATCATTAAAACAGTTAAAGGCATCACCGCACATATTTCCATCTTTAGCGCATATTTGAGTTGCGCCCATATCGATTTTATAAATGGCGTGTTCGCTTACGGTGATATAGGTATCGCTTCCCGCTCGGTTTATAACGGGTATATCAAAATCCCTTTCGCAAACCAAAGAAAGCGCCTTCATAATACGCATTTTGTTAAGGGTGAGGTCGGGTGTGTCTTTTATTCTGATTTCTAAGGTCATTCGGCCGTATTTATCAATTCTGGCGGAACACTCTTCGGCGTGGATGTTCAGATTTTTAAGTACCGCCGCCGCGCTCATAGCGGCAGAATTATCAAACTGCTCATCTCTTTGAAGGTCGAGGGATAAATCTTCGAGCATATTCGAAACGCCTTCAAATTGGTCCGAAATTACCTCTCTTACCTCCTCTATGCGATTTTCGGCAGTGATACCCGCCATAAAGGCGCTATACCTTTCTACTACGGCATTTTCCATAAGCGATGGTTTTAAACATCTGCCTTTAAATTCATCAGGGGCGCTATCCAAAGGGTTTTCTTCGCCGCGCTTTATGGCTTTGGTTATTTCTAAAATAGCATTTCTTGTTTCTTCTTTTTTACCCTCGTGACAATGAGCTCTGAGTTTGCATCCCATACAAACATCTCTTTCAATGCCGCTTATAACCGAGTTAAAGTCGGGAGCGTTTATTCTGCCGAGTTCTTTAGAAACCTGATTTACGGTTTCGGAAATATCTTTAAGGGCGGTTGAAGCAAGATTGAGCCGTAGCGTTGCAGCCCTTTTTATGCCCGAAGGCATTGTGATTTTGGGCACTCCCGCAAAAATTTTACCTAAATATATACCTGCGCTGCGGGGTAAAAACAAAAACAGAAGACAACCCGCTACGGTTTGCGCAATCATAGGAAATGCGGCCTCTGTATCGCCGCCGAAGAGGGAAGAAATAACGGCGCAAACACCCATTACCGAGATTTGCGCATATTTGCCGAGGGAACTGAAAACTCCCGCCATCATACCGCCAAAGTAGAAAAGTCCGCCGCCCGCTCCCGAAAGAGCGGATGCGAAGGATACGGCTATACCGCTAACGGCTCCCGCAAGGGTTCCGCCGTATTTTGATGCGGTAAGTATGAGAAAAACGCCAAGTATTCCGCCTATGGAAACGCGGCCTAAAGAAAATCCCATAAGTCCTATAATCACCATAGCGGCAACGATTAAAACACTTGCAAGTTCTTCGCCCGATAATCCCACTCTGTCTGATTTTAGAGCAAGGGCGGTTTTAGCGGTAAAGAATGCTCCAAGAGCGCAAAGCAAGGTTTCGGCCGCAGTATATGTAAACCCTATCGTTATGGCGGGTGAAGAAACCGTGGCGGTAACTATATTGGCCGCCGCGGCTATAATTGCGGCAAACAATGGGTTTGAAGATAATTTTTTATTGGAAGAAAGTATGAGTTTTATAGCCAAAATCGCGAATAGAGAGGCGATATACCTGAAACCGTTTCCGTTATTTACCGGTATAAAATATCCTAAAAATGAGCCAAGGGCCGCCGAGGCGCAGTAATAGTGGGGGCAACCTGATAAAAATGCGATGCCAAAGGGTAAAAGTTTCCCGATTACAAGCCCTCTTGAAGATATGAAAGCCAAAACGGCTACGCCTATTTGCATTAGCGCCGCCTCCATAAGTTCCTCTCTTTTAAAAATTCCTTTCTTGTTTTTTAAGCTTAATAATTCCTTCATTTTCATATCACCTTTAAATTAGCCGAAACGCAGAAAAATCCGATTTCAATATAGAAATTTGGTGCGCGGCTTTGATAAAATATTCCCCATAAAATTATATTACGAATAAGCCGCTTTTTCTGTCGGTTAAAGGGTAAATAAAATGAAAGTTTATGTAAAAAAAGAAAAAGAGTTGATGAATTTCATCAACTCTTATAATTTAATTTTCGATTATTAAGCGAATATGGAAAATGCGCCGTAGGAAACGATGGAAACTATTAAAGCGGCGGTCAAAACACCCAAAAGAACGGAGGGAAATGCCTTTTTAAGAGGCATATCAAGCATAGCGGCAATTAATGAGCCGGTCCAAGCGCCTGTTCCGGGAAGGGGGATAGCCACGAAAATAAAAAGTCCCCAAAAAGCATATTTTTTAACGGTTTCACTCTTCTTTTCGGCTCTGTTTTCAAGTTTTGTTACGATACCGTCAAGTTTTTTCCATCTTCTCATAAGAGCGAAAATTTTCTTGATAAAGATTATAATAAAAGGAACGGGTATGAGGTTGCCGATAATGGAAACCGTAACCGATAACCAAAGGGGCAGACCGAGACCCAAACCTACGGGAATGGCGCCGCGAAGTTCGATAACAGGCACCATAGAAATACACAGGGTATATAAAATATCCTTCCATTGTTCTAAAAGATTACCAAAAACTGAAAGTGTTATCATATCAAAACCTCACTAAACCAAAATATCCTGAGAGACACTGAAAAGTTCGGATATATATTCATTAACATTCTGACCGCTGCTTAGGGGGATAAAGAAAAGGAAATAAGCGATAACGGCAAGCATTAAAACAAGCAAAACCGCAATTATAATTATGGGCGCATTAAGTTTGCTGCCCGTGGGCTTTTGAATGTCGAATTCCTCATCTTCTGAGATGTAAATATCTTCTTCACTGTTAGGTACGAAATATTCATAGTAACTTTTAGCATCTCTTTTAGGCGCTTGTGCTTCTAAATGCATATTTTCCATACCAATATTGAAAATAGGGATTTCTTCTTCCTCGTTTTCTGTTTCTTCGGTTATAAATTCATCTATAATGGGGCTTTCCGATTCTTCCGATACTGTTTCTTCGGTTTCTTCAGAGAGTGACTGTTCTTCGGTTTCTTCTTCTTCTTCTTCTTCTGCTTTTATATCGGAACCTGTTTCGATTTCTTTCGGAATTTCTTCAAGTTCTCCGTCTGCTTCTTCCTCGGAAACTTCTTCCGCCTCAACCTCGGAAATTTCCTCGGGGGCATCTTCTTCGATTTCTTCTGTCGTCTCTTCCAATACTTCCTCTGTTTCTTCGCCTATGGTTTCTTCCGCTATTTCTTCCGTAGCGGTGGCGGGAACCTGCGTTTCGGGAAGCATACTGAGTTCCTGAATATACGGATGAATGAGATTTTTAAGCAAGGATTTTTTAACGCTCTTGCTATCGGTAAGCATAATTATTGTCTGCGGTCCGCATTCGATTATGCAACCGCCGAAAATTCCGTCAGATGTAACCAAGGGGACAGAACCCGATATGATGCTTATTTCTTCATCACTGTTTATGCCGAAGGTCTTATTGTCTGCGGGAACTAAATTTCTGCCGATTGCAGAGGCAACGGTGCTTATAAGCCCTTCATTGCCGAAAAGGGAGCCGCATGTGATGATAACCTTACTTCTTCCAACGGCACGGGATAAGGAATTTAAAAAGGCCTTGCGATCTTCCGCCTTATCGGTCAGCAGTCGCATACGGCAAATGCCGCCTAAATTAAATTCCATTTCAAAATCGGAAGGAGTGGCGTAGTATATAAGGTCAACCTTTATATTCTGTATCATATTTTTTCTCCTTTAAGGTTCTATATAAGAATATGTTATGCCCTCTATGGCTCTTTCGATTAGGGGCTCAATATCGAGTTTTGCTTCGGCTTTTTCGCATTGGCCGGGTTTTGGGCGCGTGTGAGGATGCTTGGGAGTAAACACTGTGCAACAATCCTCGTAGGGAAGAATAGAGGTTTCAAAGGCATCTATATGCTTTGAAATAAGAATAATTTCTTCTTTATCCATACCGATTAAAGGTCGCATAACGGGCATTGTGCAAACCTGATCGGTTGCGGCAAGGGCGGGTAAGGTCTGACTCGCAACCTGACCTAAACTTTCTCCCGTTATAAGACCGCCGCATCCGTCACTTTCGGCAACGCGGCAGGCAATTCGCATCATCATTCTGCGCATTATAAGGGTGAAATAATCTTCGGGGCAACATTTGCCTATTTCCTCTTGGATTTCGGTGAAAGGAACAATAGCAAGTTTAATGGTGCCGCTATATTTCGCAACCTTTGAAAGCAGAGTTTTAACCTTCATTTCGGCGCGAATACTTGTATATGGAGGACTTGCAAAGTGAATAGCGTTAAGGGTAAGGCCGCGTTTTGCCATTGTATAGGCGGCGACGGGGCTATCTATACCGCCCGAAATAAGCACGGCGGCTCTTCCCGATGTGCCAACGGGCAGACCGCCCGCTCCCTTAATCTGCGCGCCTCTTATATAGGCGGCAAAATCCCTTATTTCCACCGTAACTATAAGGTCGGGATTATGAACATCAACGCGAAGATAATTGAACTTTTTAAGTAAAGCAGCCCCAACTTCGCGGCTGATTTCGGGAGAAGTCAAGGGGAAACTTTTATCTGAGCGCTTGGCCTCAACCTTAAAGGTTTTAATATTTTTCATTGTATCCGCCAGATATATGGGGGCTTTTTCCAAAATATCTTCGACCGTTTTTTCGCAAACACAAGCGCGGCTAAAGGCGGCAACCCCGAAAACATGCTGCATATTTTCAAGCGCTTTTTCAAAATCAAAGTCATCGCTTTGGGGCTCGATATAAATGGTGGATTGAGAGGTGGTTATCTTAATATCGCCAAGGGGTTTTAATCGGCGGCGGATATTGGATATCATTTTATCTTCAAAATTGCGGCGGTTAAGACCTTTGAGGGCCAATTCACCGTCTTTAATAAGTATGATTTCTTTCATTTTAGACCTTCCGTTTAGGATTATTTAACCTTCTTTAATTTATTTGTGGCTTCTGTCAGCGCATCGCACAAAGCATCAATATCGCTTTCTTTTGAAAAACGGGAGAAACTTATGCGAAGGGCGCTATCGATTCTATCGGGCTTAAGCCCCATTTCTTTAAGTACAAAACTTCCTTCACCTTTGGCGCAGGCGCTCCCCGAAGAAACAAATATATTTTTGCTTTCAAGGAAGTGAAGGAGGGTTTCTGAACGGTAGCCCAAAACCGATATATTAAGTATATAGGGAAGTCCGCCTCGCGAATTGAGGGTAACAAGTCCCGTTTCTAAAAGTTTCCTTTTGGAATAATCATAAATTTCCGAAACCTTTTTAAGATTGGCGGAAATATTACCAAGTTGCGTTACGGCGCCGTCAAACCCCATAATAAGCGGAACATTTTCGGTGCCCGAGCGCATGCCTTTTTCCTGACCTCCGCCGAGAATTAAAGGTTTAATTACTACGCCCTTTTTTATAAAAATGGCGCCAATGCCCTTGGGCCCGTGAATTTTATGGGCGCTGACTGATAATAGGTCAACCCCTAAATTCTTAACATTAATGGGCATCTTGCCAAAACCCTGCACTGCATCGCAGTGCAAAAGAGCGGGGGCGCCCGAAGAATCTATGGCCTTGCGGGCGGCGTTTACGGGTTGAATGCTTCCAACTTCATTATTGACAAGCATTATACTGACAAGAATAGTATTTTTATTAACGGCATTTTTGATATCATCGGCATTTATAATACCGTTTATATCGGGTTTAAGATAGATTACCTCGAATCCGTCGCCCTCAAGTTTTTTCATAACTTCTAAAACCGAAGGATGCTCGATAGCTGTAGTAACAATGCGGTTTCCCCGCTTTTTACGAGAATTTACGGCGCCCAAAATAGCCGTATTATTACTTTCGGTGCCGCAGGAGGTGAAATATATTTCATCCTCTTTTGCGCCGAGTAAAGCGGCAAGATGACTTCGAGTGTCACTTACTCCGATTTCGGCTTCTACGCCCAATCGGTGAAGGGAGGAAGGGTTGCCCCAAGAGTGCAAAAGAGCGTATTGGATATTTTCTATGGCCTTTTCGCAGGGCTTAGTGGTAGAACTGTTATCAAGATAAATAGGTTCCGTGATTTCCTCTCCTCCAATCTGTTTATATTCCATATAATTATACTATAAAACGGAGCAATAAACAATAGTAAAATTTACATATTGGAAAATATTATTTTTTCGCCTTTCCCCCTTGAAATAGGAATAAATAAAATGTATAATATTAATATACAGCAAACACAAGGGGATAAAATTATGTTTAAGAAAATTTTTGCGATACTACTGGTTATTTCTATGCTTTTTTGCGTAGGTTGTAATAAAAATTCCGATACGGGAAGTAACAATGAGGGAGAGGCACCCGCAGAGCTCCTAACCGTCAACTCTTTAACAGGTCTTAAGGATATTCCTGAGGATAAACTTATGGCCCGTCCCGTTGCGGTTATGGTTAATAATATCAATGTCGCAAAGGATGTTCAGGCAGGTCTTCCTTATGCAGATATCGTATATGAAACCGAAGTTGAAGGCGGTATTACTCGCCTTATGGCAGTTTATAAAGATATCGAATCCGTAAAGCAAATCGGCTCTGTTCGTTCGGCGAGATATGTATATGTAGATCTTGCTCTCGGTCACGATGCGATTTTCGTTCATTGCGGCTCCGACCCCGTTTATTGCCGCCCCCGTCTTGCTTCTATGCAGCATCTTGATATTTACGATGGCTCCTACGGTAAAAAGATTGAAAACGGCAAATCAGGGGACCACAAGTTATATACTTTCAGCGAACAACTTTTAAAAGGTTTCAATAAAAAGGGATTCAGACAGACAGAGAACTCCACGTCTACTTGGGCTAATTTCGCAGATGAAGGCGAAACCGTTGCGCTAACTGGCGGCAATGCAACCGAGGTTACAGTTCCTTTCTCAACCTCCCATAAAGCCGAGTTTAAATATAATTCCGAAATCGGAAAGTATCAGCGTTATATACAGGGCAAACTTCAAAAGGACTATGCAACGGGTGAAACCGTTGATGTTGAGAATATATTTGTTCTTCTTACTACCATTAAAGATTATCCCGACGGTGAGCATCGCGAAGTAGCGCTTTCGGGAGGCGACGGATACTATTTCTCCGAAGGAAAACTTAATTTCATTAAATGGCAAAAAGGCGCGGCTAATAACGGCTTTAAGTTTACAGATACCGATGGTAAAGAACTTAAAGTAACTGCAGGTAATTCCTGGGTTTGCATTGCGGATAAAAATAAAGCCAATCCCAAATATCAGTAAAAAA
>JAZNFF010000137.1:0-2968 GCA_045588995.1 Acutalibacteraceae bacterium | reverse complement strand
CGTATTTTTAAGATTTGTATGCCACTTTATTACGGGCGGAGTTATTTTCGATATCTGGTGCGAATGGGATAATGCATGGTGGTATTCTTTCTGCTATAACGGAGCGTATATGTTGCCCGAACTTGTTATAACTGCCGTATTATCGGCCCTTGTTTTCAAGGTGCCGCAAATCAAAAGATATATCGCATAAAATAAGAAAAGAACCTTTCACTCGAAAGGTTCTTTTTTTACTATTTAACTTTGATTTCTATTGCGGCAGAAAGTAGTCCGTCAGCAGAAGCTATGAGTTTAAGGTTCTCGTTTGTATTGCCGAGTTTAACGGCAATACCGATTCTGCCTGCTCTCATTTTTCTTTCGGATTTAAAGATGGTATCGGTTTCCGAAACATCGCTTCCCGTTGAATAAACGAAGCAGTCACCCAAGGTTTCGAAGTTAACAAGGGGAGAGGCATCGGGAACGGGATTTCCGTTTTCATCTTCAACGAAGCAGGAAACAATGCATAAATCCTTGCCGTTGGCTTCTATATCCATAGTGTCCTGAACAAGTTTCAAACGGTAAGAGTTGCCCGAGGTTATCTGTTTATCCTCGGCAACCTGAACGCCGCCTATATAGCCCTTGCAAAGAAGCGTACCCGCTTCAAAGGGAATATTCTTATAAATGGCGGTAAAGGGCTCTGTTTCTTCGCTTAAAATAAGTTTTCCGTTAAGATAAAGTTCTACCTTTTCGGTATTGGTATAAATACCAACCTTGATTTCAGTTCCCTCAATCCCTTTGAAATTCCAATGGGGTAAAATATGCACCATAGGGCTCCTGGACCAATGGGATTTGTTTTGGTAAAAGGCATCTTTTTTCTGTAAAAATGCATCAATAGCGCCGTTTTGACTGTAATGACGGGGCCAACATTTTTCGGCTTCACCCCTATATTCAAAGGCGGTCCATTGGTAGCCGCCCATCACCCAGTCGCGTTCCATAAAGGTTTTCCAGGTATCCTCTCTTGAAGCGTAGCCGCTGTTAATGATATTATCGGCCTGGGTTTTATCGTAGGAAGTGCGGTATCCCTTTAAGGCGTTATCGTTCCAATATTCACCCCTTGTGGTACCAAGGGCGCAACACTCGGTAGAAAGGAATGCTTTTTTGGGCTGACCGGCGTGGATTTCATCAATTTTGTTAAGGAAATAGTTAACACCCACTACATCCAACGCATCAAAGAAAGTTTCCTTTTCTGAAAAATGACTGCGCGCAAAGGTTACGGGGCGGGTATCATCAAGGGTATGGACATATTCTGCCAGATTTTTGGCAATTCTCGCGCCCCTGTCATCAGCGACGATAACCTCTTCGTTGCCAAGACACCAGAAAAATACAGAGGGGCGGTTTCGGTCGCGCTTTATGAGCATTTTCAGGTTTTCCTTGCCTTCGGCGGTGGACTCAAACCAACGGGTTTCATCAAGAACAATAAAGCCGTTTTTATCAAGTTCGTCCATAAAAACTTCCGCGTGGGGATAGTGGCTTGTTCTAAAACCGTTGGCGCCCATTTCTTTAAGGAGTTCTACGCGGTAGCGGTGAATATTATCGGGCATTGCCTTGCCTGTAAAACCGCAGTCGGCATGGGCGCAAACACCCTTGATTTTATAATGGTTTCCGTTTATGAAAAGTCCTTTATCGGGGTCGCAAACAAAGGTTCTGAAACCGAAAAGCACGGTATTTTCATCGGTTTGTTCCCCGTCTTTAAAGCAGGTGGTTACAAGTTTGTATTGGGTGGGGCTATCGGGTGCCCAAAGGTCCGGGTTTTCAACACTCAAAGTATAAGAAAATGTTTTAATGCTGCGCTTTTCTATTTTACCTGAAGCAGATGCAGTGGCAACCACAGTGCCGTCAAGGGTACTAATATATGATTTGATTTCAACATCGGTATCCGTATAATAATCGTTTCGTATATCGGCGGTAGTTTCGACTTCCCACCCATTTTCGCTTACCTTTTTGGGTTTTGCAAAAACGCCCCAAAGGTCGACCGAAACGGGATGGTTGATATTAAGCCAAACATGGCGGGTTATACCTGCGCCCTCATACCACCAACCCTCGTTGCGATGAGGGTCAATATGTATGCTCAGAACATTCTGTGCACCATAGAGAGCCACGTCGGTTATATCAACCTCGAAACTTACATAACCGCAATAGTTCCTTTTTACAAGGCAACCGTTAACATATATTTCGCACTCGCCCGAAATTCCCTCAAAATAAAGGGTTATGCGGTTTCCCTCATCAGATTTATCAAGGTTAAAACGCTTTACATACCAGGCGCTTTCGTAGTTAACAAAACCTCTTGCTTCATTATATTTCTCATCGGGTATATCCCCCGCAAGATAATCGTGGGGCAGAGTCACGCTTATAAAGCGGTCTGCGCTATAACAATGATTTCGGATAGCGTTTCCCTTTTCTATAGGATAATGTTTTGAAGCGGGTCCCATAACGCCGCGTTCGGTCTTTGCGGCACAATACATATATCCTTTATATTTGGGGGTATCGCTTTCAATTTCTCCTCGATGGAATAACCAATCATTATCAAAATTTATTTTATTTCCCATAAAAATCACCGCCTGATTTTGTTTGGTTTCATTATATGTAATAAATTAAGAAATGTCTACAATTTTATTGTTATATCCTGTAATTTTCTTGAAAAAATTGTTTCATTTTCGCTGTACTTGACTTAAAATAATATTATTGGTATAATTTTTAAGGTGAATTTTATGAAAAGCTTTACGGTAGAAAAAAACGATGCCAATCAACGCCTTGATAAGTTTATATCAAAGGCGTGTCCTGTTCTGCCTATGGCGCTTATGTATAAGTATATCCGCACCAAAAAAATCAAGGTAAACGGCAAAAGGGCGGAAATCAGTACGCGGCTTAATGTGGGCGATATTGTTGATGCCTATATTAAGGATGAATTTTTCGTGTCTATTGCCCCTAAATA
>JAZNFF010000136.1:0-64028 GCA_045588995.1 Acutalibacteraceae bacterium | reverse complement strand
ACTGCATTTTATTGCGCAGGCGACGGATGTTACTAAAAGGGATAGGAAAAATAGTAAAACGCCGAAGACAATGGCGCCGATAACACTGGTTGCGGCAAATCCCACTCCCAAAAGGATAAGGGAAGCGAGTATTGTGCCGAGGGCACCTATTATAAAGGTAGAAACGAAGGTGCGGCAACGGCTACTGCTGCAATCACGGTTATTAAGCGAGGTAGCAAAAGCGATGGCTAAAAATCCAACGGCAATGCCCAATGTTACCCAATAAAATACGGGGGCAATGGCTATTACGGCCGTATATAAAAGCACCGCCGCAATAACACCCACTGCAATACTTGCAACGAATGATAAAAGGGCACAATTACATTTGTTTATAAATTCTGACATTTTTTCACCTCCTAATTCAGTATATGTACGGGCTTTCTTGAGGTGATGAGAGTAAAAAATTTGAAAAATATTCAAAAAAGGGGTTGACAAAATTTTACAGAAGGCATATAATGTCATAAGGTTAGTTTTGGCTAACCGCTAATTTATACAATATAGTTAGCGTGGGCTAACTTATTTTCGGGCGGTGAAAGTTATGACTCTTATGGATGCTCAAGAGGGCAAAGAATATATAATCAAATCCATAGAGGTAGAAGATGATGAGGAACTTATTTCCTTTTTATTTTCTCTCGGTTGCTATAGCGGTGAGGCCATAACCGTAGTTGCGAAGAAGAAAAACAGTTGTATAGTTTCCATCAAGGATGCAAGATATAATATAGATAAGCAGTTGGCGGAAGCTATAATAATTTAACAATGTAAAACGGTCCTAGGGGCTGTTTTCAAATGGGCGGCGGTTAGCGGCCGCTAACTTGTTTCGGGAGGATTTACCAATGAGAATCGCATTAACGGGCAACCCCAATTCGGGTAAGACAACAATGTACAATGCTCTGACGGGCAGTAATGAAAAGGTGGGCAACTGGGCAGGTGTTACCGTAGACAAAAAAGAGCACCCTATTAAAAAGGCCTATGTAGAAACCGAGCAGGTTACTGCCGTTGACCTTCCCGGTGCATATTCAATGTCACCTTTCACAAGTGAAGAAAGCATCACGAGTTCCTATGTTAAGAACGAAAATCCCGATGTTATCATCAATATCGTGGATGCGGATAATTTAAGCCGTAGTTTGTTTTTCACTACTCAACTTTTAGAACTTGGAATTCCCGTTGTTGTGGCTCTTAATAAGAGTGATATCGGTAAAAAGAAGGGCAATAAAATTGATGCGGACGCCCTTTCCGAAAAACTTGGTTGTCCCGTTGTGAAAACCGTTTCCACTTCGGCCGATGGATTAAAAGTTCTTGTTCAAACGGCTATAGAGCAGGTTGGCAAAGAACAAAACGCGCCCTACATACAAGGGGATATCGACCTATCTGATAAATCGGTAGTTGAAGAGGCCGACCGTAAACGCTTCCGGTTTGTAAACGGAATTGTAAAAGAGGTTGAAACCCGTAAAGTTCTTACAAAGGATAAAAACTTCGGAGATAAAATTGATGCCGTTCTTACAAATAAATGGCTCGGACTTCCGATTTTCGCCGCAGTTATGTTCCTTGAGTTCTATATTTCTCAAAGCACCCTCGGCGCCTGGATTGCAGAAGGTTACGAATTCAAAAACGGCACCTTTATTCCGGGACTTGTACCCCTTTTGGAAGTTTTTCAAGGATGGGTAGCAGGGCTTCTCGAGAATGCAAATCCTCTTATTTCCTCTATTCTTGTTGATGGTGTAATAGGCGGCGTGGTTGCCGTTGTTGGATTTTTACCCCTTGTTATGGTAATGTATTTCCTAATCGCCCTTTTGGAAGATTGCGGATATATGTCCCGCGCGGCAGTTGTTCTTGACCCCATTTTTAAGAGGGTTGGTCTTTCGGGTAAATCGGTTATTCCTTTTGTTATTACCGTTGGTTGCGCGGTTCCCGGTATTATGGCAAGCCGCACCATCCGTAATGAGCGTGAGAGAAGAGCTACTGCAATGCTTGCTCCCTTTATGCCTTGCGGCGCTAAAATCCCCGTTATTTCTCTCTTTGCGGGCGCGTTTTTCGAGAACGCTTGGTGGGTAAGCGCCCTTATGTATTTTGCGGGTATTGCCCTTATATTCCTCGGCGCATTACTTATTAATCTTATTACGGGATATAAGGCCAGAAAATCCTTCTTTATTATAGAACTTCCCGAATATAAAGTTCCTTCCTTCTGGGGCGCATTTAAATCTATGTGCTCTCGCGGTTGGGCCTATATCGTTAAGGCCGCTACTATCATACTTCTTTGCAATATGGCGGTACAATTGATGCAGACATTTACCTGGAGTTTTAAGGTTGCTGAAACTGCAGATGCATCCATTCTCGCTTCCATAGCAACCCCCTTTGCATATTTACTTGTTCCAATTGTTGGCGTTCTTTCTTGGCAACTTGCCGCAGCCGCAGTTACCGGCTTTATCGCAAAGGAAAATGTTGTCGGCACTCTGGCTGTTTGCTTCATTGGTCTTGAAAATCTTATCGATACCGAAGAACTGGCGTTAATGGAAGGCGCAGGCGCAGAGGTTGCAGGTATTATGGCTATAACTAAAGTTGCGGCTCTTGCGTATCTTATGTTTAACCTCTATACTCCTCCTTGCTTTGCGGCTATCGGCGCTATGAATGCCGAAATGAAGAGCGCAAAATGGCTTTGGGGTGGCATAGGCCTTCAACTTGCCGTTGGATATACAGTAGCATATTTGGTTTATACCCTTGGTACTCTTATTGTGGGTGAAACTCTTAAAATCGGCGCGGCTATCGGCGGTCTTATTGCCGTAGTTGTTATGGCTTTATTTATTATTGCACTTATCATACGCAATAATAAAAATTTAAATTCAGAGTACGCTTTAAAGGGCGCTAAAAACTAAAATTTTACCGTTAGGATTTTGATTATGGAAAATATTATTATTGTTTTGATTTTGCTTTTTATCGCGGCTGGAATTATATGGTATCTTGTTCGCGCAAAAAAAAGAGGGGAAAAGTGTGTGGGCTGTCCATACTGTAAGCAGTGCAGCAGTAAGGGTGACAGTGGTTGCACCTGCGAACCGACAAACAAAGATTCCCATAATTAAATCAGTACTAAACAGCGGTAGGGAGAAAAAATCTCTCTACCGCTGTAGCAATTTTATGAACTTTGTGGTATAATTAATCATAATGAGTTTTAAATATGGCGGAAAGGAGAGTTCTTCAGGTATGGAACAGTATAATATAACCGGAATGAGTTGCGCGGCGTGTAGCGCCAGAGTAGAAAAGGCGGTATTGAGCGTAGAAGGTGTTACGGAGTGTTCCGTAAATCTGCTTACAAATTCTATGGGAGTAGAAGGAAGCGCCGATGAAAACAGTATTATCGATGCCGTTCAAAAAGCCGGTTACGGCGCATCTAAAAAGGGAAAAAGTCAAAATGATATAACCGAAAAAAACGAAAACTTTGAGGATAAAGAAACGAGCATTCTTTTCAAGCGGTTTATAGCATCCCTTATATTTCTTATTGCGCTTATGTATTTATCCATGGGGCATATTATGTGGGGATTTCCCGTTCCTTCATTTTTCGAAAATAACGAAATAGCCGTTGGAATGACGCAGATGATACTTTCCCTTTCGGTAATGGTGATTAATCAAAAATTCTTCATTAACGGATTCAAAGGGATTATTCACCGCTCACCCAATATGGATACCTTGGTTTCTCTCGGCTCTGCCGCTTCCTTTGCGTATAGCGTTTATGCGCTGTTTGCTATGACGGTATCCTCCGAGCCTCAAAAGTATTTGCATGAACTTTATTTCGAATCGGCTGCAATGATACTCGCCCTTATTACTCTGGGTAAAATGTTGGAATCCCGTTCTAAAGGAAAAACCACCTCCGCTTTAAAGGGGCTTATGGATCTCTCTCCAAAAGAAGCAACTGTGATTAAGGGGGGCAAGGAAATAACCATTCCCGCCGCATCGGTAAAAATCGGGGATATTTTTATTGTTCGTCCCGGCGAAAGAATCCCCGTTGATGCTGTTATAATTGAAGGCCATAGCGCCGTTGATGAATCGGCGCTTACGGGGGAGAGTATTTCCGTGGATAAAACGGTGGGTGATGCGGTAAGCGGCGCCACCATAAACCGTTCGGGATATATTAAATGCGAGGCAAAAAGGGTTGGCGAAGATACAACCATTTCGCAGATAATCAAAATGGTAAGCGATGCGGCCGCCACCAAGGCGCCCATTGCAAAAATTGCGGATAAGGTTTCGGGAGTTTTTGTTCCCATAGTTATTATAATTGCGGTTGCCGTTATGATAATCTGGTTGCTTTCGGGCGCCTCCGTAGGACTTGCCTTGGCTCGAGGTATTTCGGTACTTGTTATAAGTTGCCCCTGCGCTTTGGGTCTTGCAACACCCGTGGCCGTTATGGTAGGCGGCGGCAAGGGCGCTAAAAACGGCATACTTTTTAAAACCGCAACCTCGCTTGAGATGGCGGGCAGGGTACAAATTGTGGCTTTGGATAAAACGGGAACCATAACCAAAGGCGAGCCCGAAGTTATAGATATTTTGGGCGATGAAAATCTTCTGCAAATGGCGTATAGTATAGAGAAAAAGAGTGAACACCCTCTCGGCAAAGCCATTGTTAAAAAGGGTGAAGAAGAAAATATTCCCCTTTTGGAAACGGCGGACTTTGAGGCATTTTCAGGTGGCGGAATTATAGGAAAAATCGGAGAGGAACTTGTTTGCGGCGGAAACGCGGAGTTTGTTAAACAGTATGCGACGGTTCCAACCGAAATATTAGAAAAATCCGAAACCTATGCCATGGACGGCAAGACCGTAATGTTTTTTGCAAAAGGCGGCAAATTCCTTGGAATTATAGTGGTTGCCGATACAATTAAATCTGATAGCATCAAAGCGATTTCCCAGATGAAAAATGCGGGAATTCGCGTCGTTATGCTTACGGGCGATAATAAAATAACCGCCGAAGCAATCGGCAGACAGGTTGGCGCAGATGAGGTAATTTCGCAGGTTAAACCCGATGAAAAGGAAGCCGTAATCCGCAAACTTCAAAATGAAGGTAAGGTTGCGATGGTGGGGGATGGTATTAACGATGCCCCTGCGCTGACGAGGGCGGATATCGGCATTGCTATAGGCGCGGGAACGGATGTTGCCATAGATGCGGCCGATATAGTTCTTGTCAATAGTAAACTTTCCGATGCAGTTGCGGCCATAAGAATCGGTCGGGCTACTTTGCGGACTATAAAGCAGAATTTATTTTGGGCATTTATTTATAACGCTATATGTATCCCCGTTGCCGCGGGCGCATTTGCATTTTTGGGATTAACGCTTAACCCCATGATAGCCGCGGCGGCTATGAGTTTATCGAGTTTTTGCGTAGTCACCAATGCTCTGCGACTGAATTTATGCCATATTCATTCGGATAAAAACGATAAGAAGATAAATAAACATATAAGAAAAGAGGAAAAATTTATGAAGAAGACAATGGTAATTGAAGGTATGATGTGCCCCCATTGTGAAGCAAGGGTAAAAAAGGTTCTTGAAGAAACCGAAGGCGTTATAGAGGCGGTTGTAAGCCATAGTAACGGCACTGCGGTTTTAACTATTGAAAAGCCGATTTCGGATGAGGCGCTTACCAAAATCATTACCGATAACGGATATAAGGTAATCAAAATAGATTAATCGCAAAATAAAATATAAAAAGAGGCAGGAAACATTAATTCCTGCCTCTTTTTATATGAGTCGGTCTGTAAGCCGAGTTCTGTCGCGCACGGTTATCTATCTCGACGCCAAGTCGCCTTGACGCTCCAGCCGCTTTTCGTGGCACATCGGGCAAATGTATAGCCACCCTCAGCGTTGCTCCGAATAGGGTTTACAGGGCCATTGTGTCTCCACAATGCCGGTGAGCTCTTACCTCGCCTTTCCACCCTTACCGTAAAGGCATTTGCATAAGCAAAATTCAAGGGAAATCCCAAGCATTACGGCGGTATATCTCTGTTGCACTTTCCCTAAGGTCACCCTCGGCAGCCGTTAGCTGCTATTCTGCCCTGTGGGGCTCGGACTTTCCTCATATTCCAAACGGAATACGCAACCGTGTAACCGACTCACAGATGAAGTATATCATAAAAACGGGTTTGTGTCAAAGTGGGATTTTAAGAATAGTATAGTTTGGTGGAAAAACTTGAAATTAGGGGTGCTTTTATGGAAAAATCTTTTGAAAAATACTTTTTAGCCGCAAATTCCTGCGAGGGTTTTTGCGAACATTTTAGTGATAGCTATAATTACCTTGACGGTTGGCGGGCGTATATCATAAAGGGCGGTCCAGGAACGGGTAAATCTTCGCTTATGAAATATGTGGCAAAAAAGGCGGCGGATAGAGGATATAAAGTTTCGCTTTGTGTTTGTTCTTCGGATCCCTTATCTCTCGACGGAGTTATTATTGAGGACATAAAAACCGTGGTTTTAGACGGTACGGCTCCCCATATAGTAGAACCCCGAAATCCCGGAATATGCGAAGAAATACTTAATTTAGGCGAGTTTTGGGACAGTGATATTTTGCGGCATAACCATAAGCGGATTTATGAGATTTCGGCTCTTAATAAATCCTATCATAAACTCGCTTCAAAATATCTTTTCTCGGCGGGAGAATTGATAAAAGATAATTGGAAAATCGCCCGAGAATATACCGATAAAAGCAAGGTGGAAAGGTATGCCGCGGGACTTTGCAAAAAGCATATTCCAAAAGGGAACGAAAAGGGGAAAGAGGCGGTAAGATTCATAGGCGGCATTACCCCGATGGGTGTTGTTTCCTATCTTAATACCCTTGCGAAAAATTATAAAAATACGGTGGTAATTGAAGACAAATACGGTGCCTCTTCCGGCATTTTAATGGAGAAAATACGGGAATATGCCATAAAAAAGGGCCATAGTATTATAACTCTTAAAAATCCTTTCCTGCCATCCCTTTTAACCGATCATATCTTAATTCCCGAACTTTCATTAATGTTCGCAACCGAGAACGAATATAATCATATAGATTCGGATAAGCGGCGAATTCACGCGCGAAGATTTTCTAATACGGCTTTGAAAAAGCAGTATAAAAGCAGAATGAGATTTTCGGATGAAATAAGTCATCAACTGTTGAGCGGCGCCATTGTAGCCCTTAATGATGCTAAAAGGGAACACGATTTGCTGGAAAAATATTATATAAAGTCAATGGATTTTAAATCCCTTACCGATTATGCTATGGCGGTTGCCGATAAAATCTTAGAGAAATAATTAAAAAGGGCGGAAAACCGCCCTTTATTATATATATCTATATATAAATTGGTTGCATTAGGGAGTAATTTGTGGTATTATAAGATGAAATATTATAAATTATTGGAAAGGAAGGTTTTTTATGAGCGATAATAGGCCTATAGGTATTTTTGACTCGGGACTCGGCGGTCTTACTGTAGCCAAAGAGATAACCAAACTTCTGCCCAATGAAAATATAGTTTATTTTGGTGATACGGGTCGCGTTCCTTACGGAACGAGGAGCCACGAAACCATTAAAAAATACGCCGCGCAGGATGAAAGGTTTTTGTTGACACAAGGGGTTAAAATGATAGTTGCCGCCTGCGGCACGGTTTCATCTCTCGCGGGAGAAAATGAAAAAAATCTGCCCGTTCCCTTTGTGGAAGTGGTTTCCCATTCGGTTAAGGCGGCGGTAGAAGCCACCAAGAATAAAAGAATAGGCGTTCTCGCAACCCCCGCTACAATAAAGAGCGGCGCTCATAAAAAGCAGATACTTGAAATCTTGCCCGATGCTCTCGTTATAGAAAATAGCGCGAATCTTCTTGTTCCCTTGGTGGAGGCGGGTTGGACCGAGAGCCGAGATATAGTAGTTAAAGAAACGGTGCGAAGATATGTTGAGCCCATGCGGGAAGCGCAGGTTGACACTTTGATTTTAGGTTGCACCCATTTTCCCGTATTAGCGCCCGTAATAAGTGAAGTTTTGGGCGAGGGCGTAACCCTTATCAATATGGGTAAATCTACGGCTTTGGCCGTTAAGGAGATACTTGCCGAAAACGACGCTTTAAAGGGCGATGATACTGTTGCCCGAAAGCAGTTCTTCGTTAGCGATAAAACCCAGACCTTTAAGGAAACTGCGGCGGTGCTTCTCGGCGAAAGCGCAGATAAACTTTTTATTGAACAGGTGGACATAAACAAGGTATGACAGATGTGATAATCAAAATAAAAAGCACTCAAGGTTTAGGAAAAGAAAAGGAAAGCATAGAACTTCAGACCTTTGGAAGTGTTGAGATAAGTGATGAATCGGTCGCCCTTTCCTATGATGAAAGCGAACTTTTCGGAAGTAAGGTGGAAACCGTTCTCACGGTTAGCGAAGATACCGCGGTTATGGAGCGAAGGGGAGAATATAAATCCCGCCTCGTTATAAAAAAGGGAGAGCGTAATAATTGTTTTTACAGCACCCCCCACGGCGAACTTATGATAGGTATCTTCGGCGAAGAGATAAAAAGCAAATTCGGGGAAAGAGGCGGAGAAATATTTCTCGGTTATACCCTTGATTCGAATTTACAACCCATTAGTGAAAATACGGTTGAGATAACAGTCAGAAAGGCAGAAAAATAATGTCAGTTGTAGTAGCAAAAGCAAAGGAAGAAATTAAAAATATAATTTTCGGCGCGGTGGAAAAGGGAATAGAGAAGGGCGTTTTTGAAAGAGCCGAACTCCCCGATTTCACAGTAGAAGTTCCCGCCAACCGCGAACACGGTGACTATGCTTTAAACGCGGCGCTTGTTTGGGCAAGGGCTTTCAAAAAGGCACCTCGTATGATTGCAGAAGCGTTAATGGAAAATGCCGAGTTTGAAGGCACCTATATTGAAAAATACGAGATAGCAGGTCCGGGATTTATTAACCTTTTCCTTTCGGATAAGTATTATGCCGATATCATAAAGGATGTTCTAATAAAGAAAGAGGATTACGGCAAAAGCGATTTTGGTCGCGGAGAAAAGGTTCTCGTTGAATTCGTTTCCGCCAACCCCACTGGCCCTATGCATATAGGTAATGCAAGAGGAGGCGCCTTGGGAGATTGTCTGGCAGCGGTAATGTCCGCCGCGGGTTACGAAACCGAGCGAGAATTCTATATTAACGATGCGGGTAATCAGATAAATAAATTCGGTCTTTCTTTGGACCTTAGATATCAGCAGATTTATAAAGATGGCGTGGAAATGCCTGAAGATTCTTATCACGGCGATGATATCGTGGCTCACGCTAAGGCCTTTGCCGAAGTAAATGGCGATAGGTTTATGGCAAAAAGCGAAGAGGAGAGAAGGGCGGCTCTTGTTGAATTTGCCCTCCCTAAAAATATTCAGGGGCTTCACGATGATTTGCTTAAATACCGTATCGAATATGATACTTGGTTTAAGGAAAGCACCCTTCATAATTCGGGCGAAACCCATAGAATTATCGAACTTTTGAAGAATAGCGGACATACCTATGAAGATGAGGGAGCCCTTTGGTTTAAAGCCACCGATTTTGGTTGCGATAAAGATTTTGTTCTCGTCAGAGCCAACGGCGTTCCAACCTATGTAGTTCCCGATATCGCATATCATTATAATAAACTTGTTGTTCGCGGATTTAATAAGGCCATAGATATTTTAGGCGCCGACCACCACGGCTATGTTCCCCGTCTAAAAGCGGCGCTTACTGCCCTCGGCGTAGATGCTAATCGCCTTGATGTAGTTCTTATGCAGATGGTGCGCCTCGTTCGTGACGGCGAGGTTATCAAGGCCTCAAAGCGTTCGGGTAAAGCAATTACCCTCGTTACCCTTCTTGATGAGGTGCCTATTGATGCGGCAAGATTCTTCTTTAACCTCCGCGAACCCAACAGTCATTTTGATTTCGATTTGGATTTGGCGGTTAGCGAATCTTCGAGTAACCCCGTTTACTATGTTCAGTATGCATATGCCAGAATTTGCAGTATTATAAGAAATCTCGAAGCAGAGGGAATAAAGATGCGCGAGGTTTCCGATAGCGAACTTAAACTCCTTACATCCGCCGAAGAAAGAGAACTTATTTTGCATCTTGCGGCCCTTACGGATGAGATAGTGCAGGCGGCTAAAACCTATGACCCCGCACGACTTACCCATTATGTTACCGAGCTTGCAACCAAGTTCCATAAATTATACGGCGCTTGCAGAGTTAAGTGCGAGGATGAGGCCCTTTGTCAAGCCCGCCTAAATCTCTCATACGCCGTTTCGGTAGTCATTAAAAATATTCTTACGATGATGAAAATCACCGCACCCGAAAAGATGTAAAGAAGGTTTTAAAATGGTAAGAGACAACCGTAATTTAACAATGCTTATGGACCTATATGAACTTACAATGGCCAACGGCATTTTTAAGAGTGAGTATAAAGATACAACGACCTATTTTGATATGTTTTTCCGCCGTGTTCCCGATGAGGGCGGTTATGCCATTATGGCGGGAATTGAGCAACTTATCGAATATTTTAATAATCTTCATTTTGATGATGAGGATATAGAGTATCTCGAAGGGCTTAATCTGTTCTCAAAAGAGTTTTTAGATTATCTTCGTGATTTTAAGTTTGAGTGTGATGTTTGGGCAGTACCCGAAGGCACTCCCATTTTCCCTCAAGAGCCCATAGTTACGGTTAAAGGTCCCGCAATTCAGGCAATGATGGTGGAAACAATGGTGCTTTTAACCATTAACCATCAGTCCCTTATTGCTACCAAAACCAACCGCATCGTGAGAGCGGCCGAGGGAAGACCTGTTCTTGAGTTTGGAGCACGCAGAGCCCAAGGCGCAGATGCTGCTTACTATGGAGCCCGCGCTGCCATAATCGGCGGATGCACAGGCACCTCGGATATAAAAACCGCCAAAGATTTCGGCGTTGTAGCTTCGGGCACAATGGCGCATAGTTGGGTGCAACTTTTTGAGGATGAATATACTGCATTTAAGGCATACGCGCAGATGTATCCCGATAGTTGCCTTTTGCTTATTGATACCTATAATGTTTTAAAATCGGGCGTACCTAATGCCATAAAGGTTTTTGATGAAGTTTTAAAACCCCTTGGTAAAAGACCGAAGGGAGTTAGAATTGATAGCGGAGATATAACCTATCTTTCCAATAAAGTTCGAAAGATGCTTGATGAGGCGGGATATGAAGATTGTAAAATCTGCGTATCCAATTCTCTTGATGAATATCTTATCCGCGATATGATTTTCCAAGGCGCTAAGGTGGATAGTTTCGGAGTTGGCGAACGTCTCATAACCGCTTCCAGCGAGGCGGTTTTCGGCGGAGTATATAAACTTGCCGCCGTTGAGAAGGATGGAGAGATTATTCCCAAAATTAAGGTCAGCGAAAATATCGCAAAAATCACCATCCCCGGCGTTAAAATTCCGTGGCGGCTTTTTGATAGAAAAACGGGCAAGGCCATTGCCGATGTTATAACCTTAAATGATGAAAAAATTGATAGCAGTGAACCCTATGAAATCTTTGACCCCATTCATACCTGGAAACGTAAGGTGGTAACCGATTTTATTGCGGTTAAACTGCAAAAGAAAATTTTCGAAAAGGGCACGCAGGTTTACGAATCCCCGACCGTTAAGGAAATTGCCGAATACAGAGCCGAGCAGGTTGATGCTCTTTGGGATGAAGTAAAGCGTTTTGAAAAACCTCATACCTATTATGTTGACCTTTCGGAAAAACTCTGGAATCAAAGAGATTCTTTGCTTAAAGGAATTTCTAAAAAACTTAAATCTTAAATTTTAGAGGAAGATTATGAAAAAAATAATTGCGTTGCTTTTGGCTTTGTCCCTAATTCTTTTGGTTGGATGCGGCGGCAAGAAAAGCAAGAATGATTTTAAAGGTGTAGATGTGGAGTATTATGCAAAACTCGGTCAGATTCCCGAAAGCGAAATCGCTCTTGGTGCTGATGCTGACGCTACATATGACGACCTTAAAGAAAAATACGAACATAAGGAAACTGATGAAGAATTGCCCCATGAAGATACATTTTGTCTTCAGTTTACCGAAGGGGAATATACCGTAATATCCGTTCCTACGGTTAACTACTATTATAAAACCGAAGAAAAGGATAAGGGTATATCTTGTATAGCAATTTTTGAAAAGGCCTATGGGTTCCCCCTCGGCACTATGTATATTGAAATTCAGGATGATATGACAAGGCGTGGCTTTGATGCCGAAATTAAGCCCTTGGATAAGGAAACAGGTTTCTTTATGCCTTATATAGAGGGTTGTCAATATCTTGAGTATAAATTTGAAAAGGCGAAGGTTATTTTTGTTTTCCACGAAAATGCCCTTGCCGCCACAGCGATTATCAGATAGCAAATAAGAATATCAGCAGAAGTGAGTAAAATGTCAGCAGAAGTAAAAATAACCGATAAATTTTTCCCCGTTTTGTGTTTAAGGGGCTTGGTGGCTTTCCCCGGAATGATGCTTACATTGGATGTGGGCAGAAAGAAATCCGTAAGGGCTCTTACCACCGCTATGGACACTAACCAGACGGTATATCTTGTAACACAAAAGGATATTACGGTGGAAAACCCAACGGCACAGGATGTTTACGCCATAGGTTGCGTATGCAAAGTCCGTCAAGTGCTTAAAATGAATGACGGGGTAAAGGTCCTCGTTCAAGGACTCTACCGTGCCCGCCATCAAGGGCTCAGTGATAACGGGGCTTATTATACAGCTCTTGTGGAGAAGTGCGAAGAAACGCAGATGCGTAACCGTCAGGTATATAAAGAATCCCTTATAAGAAGAATCAGAATTGAGTTTGAAAGGTATGTAAATGTTAATCCTCATATTGCCCCCGATATTATAAGCACCGTGGCAACCAACGAGGATATACCGTATCTTTGCGATTATATCGCATTTAATATTCCTGCGCCCTTTGATGATAAACAATATATTTTAGAGCAGTTAAACCCTGTTAGCAGGGCTAAAATTCTGCTTGAGATGATAAATAAAGAGCGTCAGATTTCCGAAATTGATAACCGAATCGGCGAGAAAACCCGCAAAGGAATTGATGAAAATCAAAAGGAATATTACCTTAAAGAGCAGATGAAGGTAATAAGTGATGAACTTTACGGTGATGATAGCGCCGGTGAGATAGATAATTACTACGAAAAATTATCTAACCTTGATGCTAAAGATGAGGTTAAGGAAAAAATCAAAACCGAAATCGGCAAACTTGCCAAAATGCCTCAAGGTTCCCACGAAGGCACCGTTCTTCGCGGTTGGCTTGATTTATGCCTCGAACTTCCTTGGAATAAGCGCAGTAAATCCAAGGTGGATATTAAGAAGGCAGAAAAAATTCTTGACCGCGATTTCTACGGAATGAAAAAGGTTAAAGAACGCATAATAGAGATGCTTTCGGTTTATGCTTTATCCCCCGAGATTACGGGGCAAATCTTGTGCCTTGCGGGTCCTCCCGGAGTTGGTAAAACATCCATAGGAAAAACCATCGCCGAATGTATGGGCAGAAAATTTGTCCGTGTTTCTTTGGGCGGCGTTCACGATGAGGCCGAAATCAGAGGCCACAGAAAGACATATGTTGGCTCAATGGCGGGTAAGATTATAAACGCTGTAAAGCAAGCGGGTACCAGCGACCCTCTTATCCTTCTAGACGAAGTGGATAAATTGGGAAGTGATTACAAAGGCGACCCTTCAGCCGCTCTTTTAGAGGTTTTAGACCCCGAGCAAAACTGCGCTTTTTGTGATAATTTTCTTGAAATTCCTTATGATTTAAGTAAGGTGGTGTTTATTACTACCGCCAATATGCTGGATACTATTCCTGCTCCTCTTTTAGACCGTATGGAAGTTATAACCCTCGATGGTTACACAAGGGAAGAAAAGTTTAATATTGCAAAGCGTCACTTAGTTGCAAAGCAATTGGAATCTCACGCCGTAAATAAGAACAACTGCCGTATAACCGACGGCGCTCTTTACGGAATTATAGATTTCTATACCCGCGAATCAGGTGTGAGAAAACTCGAAAGGGCTATCGGTTCGCTTTCGGGTAAGGCGGCCAAAAGGATTGCAATGGGTGAAACCGAAAAGGTGGTTATTAAGGATAGCGACCTTGAAGCCCTGCTCGGTAAAAAGAAATATAAACCCGAAGAAATACTTGAAAATGACCAAGTCGGCATTATCAATGGCCTTGCTTGGACGGCTGTTGGCGGCGAAATAATGCAACTTGAGGTAGCCGTAGTAGAGGGAACAGGTAAGGTAGAACTTACGGGTTCTCTCGGTGAAGTGATGAAAGAATCCGCATCTGCGGCGGTTACTTTTGTTAGAGCCAATGCAGAAAAATACGGCATCGATCCCATGTTTTATAAAAATAAAGATATCCATATTCACGCCACAGAAGCGGCCGTTAAAAAAGACGGTCCTTCGGCGGGCGTAACCATAACCGTAGCCCTTATTTCTGCCCTTACGGGTAGAGAAATAAAGCGGGATATTGCTATGACGGGGGAGGTTACCATAAGGGGTAGAGTTTTGGCTATCGGCGGACTCAAAGAGAAGGCAATGGCGGCTCACAGAGGCGGAGTAAAAACCGTATTTATCCCGAAAGATAATATCCCCGATATTGATGAAGTGGATATAAAGGTTAGGGAAAACGTAAGATTTATTCCCGTTTCCTTCGTTACCGAAATAATTGATAAGGCCTTGGTTTCGCACATTAAGGATGAGGTAATTACTGCTATCCCTGCCGAAACAAAGGTATCAAGAATAAGTCAGTAGGAGTTTTTATGAATTTTAATAACGCGGATTTCGAGGCGGCTTTTGGAACAATAGAACAACTTAAAACTTCCGATTTGCCCGAAGTTTGCTTTTCGGGGCGCTCCAATGTGGGAAAATCTTCCCTTATAAATAAAGTCCTCGGCAGAAAATCATTGGCGCGTGTTAGTTCAACGCCGGGCAAAACCGTTACTATTAACTTTTATAGAGTGGGTGAAATGCGCCTTGTAGATTTACCCGGTTACGGCTACGCCAAGGTGCCTTTCAAAGAGAAGGATAGATGGTCCGCCCTTATGGAAGGTTATTTTGGCTCGGGCAGAGATATTCGCCTTTGTCTGCAATTAATAGATATGCGCCATAAACCTACGGATTTTGATATTTCTATGTGCGAATTTCTGCAGTATAATAAAATCCCTTATGCTATAATCCTCACCAAATGCGATAAACTAAATAAGACAGAGTTTGCCGCTCGGCTTGAAGGCCTAAAAGAAGAACTCGGTGAATTCGCGGAAGGAATAGATATAATTCCCTTTTCGGCATTGAAGGGAATAGGCGTTGAGGAAACCCGCGCCGCAATAGAAAAATCTATTGACAATTAAATTTACGAGTGATATAATCTCAATATAATTTAAAGACATTGATGAAGAAAAGTAACTTTGAAGGCGGTGCAAAGTGAACTGCGGATAGTGGAAACGCAGTGATGCGCGCAGAGTGAAGAACACTTCGGAGTCGCAAACTGAAAGAAAACCATAAGGGCTTTTTAGTAGGTAAGCCGTAGCCGATGCGTTAAATCGGTAACAACTGTCAGGTTGGAAAGTGACCGTTTAAAAAACGGTAATTTAGGTGGCACCGCGGATATGCGTCTATTCGTCCTAAAAGTTTAGGGCTAATAGGCGCTTTTTGTTTTATACTCATATTGTTTTACATATTTATATTTAAGGAGAAAAGATATGAAACACATTGATATTTTTGACATTATGAAGGATGCTTCCTATGTAGGAAAGATCGTTACGGTTTGCGGATGGGTGCGTACCTCCCGCGATTCCAAAAATATGGCATTTTTAGAACTGAATGACGGCACCACCCTTAAACATTTGCAGATAGTTATCGATAAAAATGTTTTAAGTGATATAGGCGAATTTATGAAACTCGGCACATCGCTCAAGGTTGTAGGCAAGGTAGTTGAGAGCGTTGTTGCAAAAGACAGTGTTGAGGTTAACGCCGAGGAAATCACCGTTTTAGGCGTTTGCCCTCCCGAATATCCTTTGCAGAAAAAACGTCATACTCTTGAATATCTGAGAACTATGCCCGCTCTTCGCGTTCGCACCAATACATTTAATGCGGCTTTCAGAGTTCGTTCGGTAGTTTCGGCTTGTATCCACGAATTTTTCCAAGCCCGTCATTTTGCATATATTCACACCCCGCTTATTACCGCCAGTGACTGCGAGGGAGCAGGTGAGATGTTCAAGGTAACCACAATCGGTTACAGCAATGAATATAAGAGCGAGGAAGAGTATAACGAGGCCGATTTCTTCGGTAAAAAGGCGGCTTTATCCGTTTCGGGTCAGCTTGAAGGCGAGGTTGCCGCAATGGCGCTTGGTAAGATTTATACCTTTGGTCCTTCCTTCAGAGCCGAGAAGAGCAATACTCCCCGTCACGTAGCGGAGTTTTGGCACGTTGAGCCCGAGGTTGCCTTTGCAGAGCTTCCTGATATTATCGAAATCGCAGAAGCCCTTATTAAGCATATTATAAATTCTGTCTTAGAAAAATGCCCTGAGGAACTTAAATTCTTTGACGCCCATTTTGAAAAGGGGCTTATCGAAAAATTAGAGGGCGTAGTAGCGAATGACTTTGCGGTTATGACCTATACCGAGGCCATTGAAGCCCTTAAAAACAGCGGCGAAAAATTCCAGTACCCTGTAGAATGGGGAAGTGATTTGATGACCGAACACGAAAGATATATTTCCGAGGTTATCTGCAAACGCCCCGTTTTCCTTACCGATTATCCTAAGGAAATCAAATCCTTCTATATGAAACAGAATGCAGACGGTAAAACCGTTGCCGCTACAGATCTTTTGGTGCCGGGTGTTGGCGAAATTATCGGTTGCAGTGAGCGTGAAGCCGACCTTGATAAGCTTTTAGAGGCAATGAAGGTAAGAGGAATGAACATCGAAGATTACGAAGATTATATCGCCCTTCGCAAATTCGGATCGGTTCCCCATAGCGGCTTTGGTCTTGGCCTTGAAAGAATTATTATGTATGTTACGGGCATCCAGAATATCCGCGATGTTATCCTTTACCCAAGAACTGTAGGTTCTATTTCTTAAGGTAGTGATGAAATGTATAAAGCAAAATTAAATGTGCTTGAAACTCAGAGAGCCATCAGGTCACTCAGACATAGATTTGAAGAAAATCTTTGCGATGCTTTAAATCTTTCCCGAGCTTCAGCCCCTTTATTTGTAAAGCGGGGAAGCGGCCTTAATGATGACCTTAATGGTATTGAACGCCCCGTTAGTTTTGATATTGCGGACGGGGGAGAAGTGGTGGAAGTTGTTCACTCTCTTGCCAAATGGAAGAGAATGGCGCTTGGTGAATATGGCTTTAAAATGCATACCGGCCTTTATACCGATATGAATGCTATCCGCCGCGATGAAAAGTGCGATAATATTCACTCTATATATGTTGACCAGTGGGACTGGGAAAAGGTTATATCTAAAGAGGATAGAAACGAGGAGTATTTAAAGGATACGGTAAGGCGCATTTACGCTGCCATTTTAAATACGGCGGATGGAGTAGAGCGCAAATACGGAGTCCTCGAAAACTATCTTCCCCGCGATATTGAGTTTGTAACAAGCCAGGAACTTTATGATATGTACCCCGATAAAACCGCTAAAGAAAGGGAAAATGCCATTGCTAAAAAATACGGCGCGGTTTTCCTTATGAAAATCGGCGGAAAACTAAAAAACGGTGAAAAGCACGATGGCAGAGCCCCCGATTATGATGACTGGGAACTGAATGGTGATATTTTAATATATAATAAGGTTACGGATGCCGCTTTTGAGATATCTTCTATGGGTATCAGAGTGGATAAAGAATCTCTTGTTAAGCAACTTGGCGCTGAAGATAAACTTGATAGGTTGGAATTGCCCTTCCATAAAGCTCTTATGGAAGATAAATTGCCTCTTACAATAGGCGGCGGTATCGGACAGTCGCGACTTTGTATGCTCCTTCTTCATAAGGCGCACATTGGTGAAGTTCACGCTTCCGTTTGGCCCCAAGCGGAAATTGAAAGATGCAAAAAATTGGGTATTGATTTATTGTAAAATCGATGGTAGTTTGATTGCAGGGGCGAATATTGTTCGCCCGATTGAATAATGAATAGATATGGTGTTCGCAAAGCGAATAAATATCAATTGAGGGAGGCGTTTCGCCTCCCTTTTTATTTTGCCGCCATTTTATTTAAAAAATAATCATAATCTTGCGAAATTTCTGTTTTTTCCGAAAATACTGTGCAAAAAACGGATATTACCCATTGACAACGTTTTGGATTACATTGACAATAAAAATAGTGATAAACTTAGTAGTGTATGACATTAAAACTAAAAGAATTCGGAAGGAGCAATTTATGAAAGAGAAGTTTTCAAAACGAATTTTGATGAGCGCAGTTGCCTTCTTTGGTTGTATTGCCATAGCGGTTACCGCTTTTGCTGTTCCCGCTATCGGTGATTCGGTCAGAACGGTTACCGTAGATACCGATACGGTGATTAGCGAAAATTATCACGGTATGGGTGAAAATCTTTGGCCCGGCGCTTATTATTACGGTATGAACGATGCATATCAAACCGTGAATGATCAGCGCACAAATACGGTTAAGGCCGCATATATGCGTATGATGTTTCTTCCTCATTGGCTTATTGATTTAAATCTTTCCGAAGAGGAACAGCAATATAACTGGGAAAACGGTATTTATTACTGGAATAACGAGGATTTTAAAGGATTTGTAAAAAACTGCGAAACTCTTCGTGATGCAGGAACTAAAATCCAACTCAATTTCGGGGGCCGTATTCCTTTGGAAATTGCAGACTGGTATAGCATAGAGAATGTACAACTTTCAGAGGGCGGAACAAGAAGCGCGCCCAAAAATATTGATGCCTTTGCAAATGCCGTTGTAGCTACAATCTTCAAACTTAAAGAATTGGGAATAGAGGTGGAATATCTTTCTTTCCATAACGAAGTAAACGGCGGTAATTTTGAAGCGTTTTCAGATAAGCGTATTTATTGGTGCGAGGTTGTTAAAAAATCGAGTATAGCCCTTGATAAAGCGGGACTTCGCAGTATCGCTCTTAATAAAGCGGGTACCCGTAACGGCATTTATATTAACGCTACCGAACTTTCGGGTTGGGCCGATGAAGACCAGATAATAAGCTTTATGGAGTTTGCCAAGGAGCATCTTATTGATAAGGGCTATGCGGATGGTCTCGTAACCCACCATTATGTTACCAATAAGGGTTATGAAACGGTGGTTCGGCTTTCCGATGAGCTCAGAAACCATTTTCCCGATGAGGAAATACTTATTAACGAGTTTAACGGTAAAAATGCCAATAACGGCGAAAGCAACGAGCAGAGTTTCAACTTTAAAGATGATTCTATAGCTTCCATAATAACTCAGGCAAATGCGGGATTTAACGGCGGCGCCGGCTGGTTTTATTACGGTCAGTATATTCCTTATCCCACTAATGTTACCCAGAGCGATATAGGCATTTGTCTTTGGCGCAGTCCCTCTCAAGGACTTAATCAGGTTAGTGAAACCTATGGAAACCGAGGACTTGCAATGAGATATATTCCCAAAATGAGCAAGGTTGTAAAAACCGAAATAGATTCTGACGATATTATCGCCTCTGCTTATGTTAAGGATGACGATTGCACGGTTTTATTATCTATAGATAAGTCGGATTCGGCGCGTAAACTTAAGGTTTATGTGGGTGAAGATTATATAGGCAGAAAATTCGGAGTTCACGTAAATAACTCCCCCGCAGATAGTGATGGGGACGGAAGTCAGGATAACCGCCTGCCCAAAAAGGATAGCGATCTTCTTCCGATCAGAAGTGAAGAATTGGTTGTGGATACAAACGGTTTTATTATATGGGATATTCCCTATGGCGAGGATATCCGCAATATGACTGTTGTTTTAACAACTATGGATGAGCAGGTTCAGGTTTCGCTCCAAAACGCAGAACTTTCTGTTATGCCTGGAGAAAGCGTTGATATTTCTGTTAAGGATGTTTTCGGCGTAGAGTGTGATGATTTTAACTTTGAAATTTATGATTATAGCAACGTAAATGATGAAAAAGAGGATTATCAGTTTGCTTCTGCAAATACTCTTGCTTCGGTTGGTACTCTTAATCAGGGGGCAAGCGGCATCGCCACCTTCACGGCATCCGCTAATCTTAATATTGGCGATACTGTTGCTGTTAAGATAACCCCCAATACCGCTATGTCGGATGAGATAAGCGGTTATGCTATAGCTATTATAAACATAGGTCAGTACAGACTCTATCAAACATATGAGTTTATTGACCCGCAGGTTGCCAACCCTTCTGTTCTTATAAATATAGGCCAAGAGGTCGATATTAAGGATATTATGAGCGCGCCAACACGTAGTGGTTATAAGTTTGAGGGATGGTATGAAAGCCCCGATTTCAGCGGCGAGGCAATTACCAAAACAGATGCAAACTGGAATGGTACCACTTATATCTACGGAAAATGGTCAAAAGTTGAGTAAAGGAGAGAAGAAAAATGAAAAAATTTATAAGTAGGCATTTAAGCGTATTTCTTTCCCTTGCTATAATTTTAGGCACAATTCTTCCTGTCCTCAGCGGTATTATAGGCGTTTCGGCGCTTTCTGATGAGGAAAATGCCATTGCAAACCTCAAGAAAGAGTGGGAAGCGCTATCTTCTTTACATAATCCCGATATAAATCCTAACCGTTGGTGGAACGCTTCGGGTGCCGTAGGCGGCACGGGTATGGCGGAGGGTTCTTCTTTCACAGAAACTCTCCCCAATGGCGTAGATTTGGGCGCATATTATGCCGTATTTTCGGGACTTGGCGATACAGCAATTCTTTCTTCGAGACAATGTGCGCTTTATGAATTTTGCAAAGATGGCAACGGCACGGGCATTATCCCCGGTGCTAAATCAACCGTAAATATTAACAAAATGGACGATATCTATTTTTGGGTTAGGGTTGAAAATGCCAACAAGGACGCCGCCCTTAAGATTCAGGTAATGACCAATACGGGAAGCGCAAAAACATATAATCTTCCCGAATTTGTAATTCCCGTTTCAAAAAGTGGTGAGTGGGTTAAGGTTTCCTTGAAGGAAATCGGCGGCAACGCTTGGTATGGCGCGTTAAATCAAGAACTTTACAGAGTTATGATTGCCTTTTCGGATGTAGGCGGCGCTACCGTAACTATGGGCGCGGGCAAAATCGTTATCAGCGGTACCTGCCCACTTCCCGAAAACACTTCGGAATGGGGCGCGGATGAGTGGCTGAATGCCGCAAAGACGGTTGACCGCTCGCTTTATATTGATACTGCCGCTTTTGATAATGCGGTGGTTGCCCTTAAGGCGTTCAGTTCGATTGACCCCAATGTTGAAATATTAGCGGAGGAATGGGCAAAACTCGAATACAACCCCACCCCAATATATGAAGGGTTCAGAGTTTTCTATTTCAAGGATTCAAACGGCACGGCGTATAAAAACACCAATACAGGCGCAACGCAGTTAATTTATGATACAAATGTTGACACTGCCTATGGTTTTTATCAATTTACGGGTACGGGTATTATAAACTCACCCGCTTCGGTTGTTGGCTATAATATGGATGGCGATACCCCATCGGCATATACCTTGACTCAACTTGAGGATATGTATTTTTGGTATAAATCTACAGGACAAATCGAATTAAGAATAGAACTCGCGGGCTATAACGGTTCGGATAAATATAGCTATATAGCGGCGCAAACGGGAGTAGTGCTAACGGGTGATAACTCTTGGCATAAACTTTCTGTAAAGGATGCCTTTGGCGCTAATTGGGGTGCATTTTTAACCACCAAGGGCAACTATAATCTTACAAGAGTTACTATAAATGCTGCGGCAATCGGTCAGAGCGTCGCCTCTGTTAATACCACCTTTGGCGGACTCTACTTTGAACTTGAGGACACTTCGCTTAATGGCTCTGCATCCTGGACTAATGAGCAGTGGGTCGATAATGCGCGGGCCCTTGACCTTTCTGATTATAGTAATACCGCGGCCTTTGAGGCGGCGCTTCTTGCCGCTTTGGAATCGGTTTACGGAATTACCGAAGCCGATCTTGCCGCCGCGGAGTTAATAACTGCCTGGAGCGAGATGACGCAGAAGGATAAATATAATGTTCTGCCAAACCGTTGGTGGAATCAATCGGGAACGTTCGGGTATACCAATATGGCGGCGGCTGCTTCCTATACGGATATTCTGCCCGAATCGGTTGAACTTGGCAACAAGTTTTTTAAAGCGGAAAATCTTGGAGCATCGGGCGCTTTAGGTTCAAAGCAGTGTATTCTTTATGAGTTTTTAGACGGTACGGACAGAGCATACGGAAGTACCGATAAAACCCCATACAGTATCCGTAGTATAGAGGATATTTATTTCTGGGTTAAGTTTGATAATCTTACCACCGATGCAACGCTTACTATTCAACTCGCAACCAATGATAACGGCGCTAAGTATGCTACACTGCCCGCCCATATAATTTCTTCGGAAAAGAGCGGCGAGTGGGTGAAGATTTCCGCAAAAGAAATCGGCGGAGAGAATTGGCAAGGTAATCTTAGCGAAACATTTTATAGATTCCAATTAAGTATATCAAATGTTTCTGGCGCCTCCTTCCAAACGGGCTCGGCCATAATTGAAAAAGAGGTTGGCGCACCCGAAGGGGCGGCCAATATGGAAGCTATACAGATTCTCGAAGCCGCAATGGCTCTTGATCTTAGTTCTTACGGAAACACCAGAGCTTTTGAGGAAAAACTTGAGGCATTAAAACTTCTTTGTGAAGAGCAGGTTGCAATTGCAGGCCTTAAAAAAGCGACCGAGAATCTTTATGCCAATTCGGGAGAATATCTATACGGAAGAAGATATTTCAATGATGAAGGCGTTCTGTCTGCGGCAGATGCCTATGTAACGGATACCGCTTCTTATATGGGAAATCTTCCCGAAGGCGCCGATGCTACTAATATAAAGTCATATCTTGGTAACAAGATGGCCGTATTCTCAGACCTCAGTGATATAGCGGCGGCCTATAAAACCAGTGGTAATAAACAAACCGTTCTCTATGAATTCGAGGGCGGCAGCAGAAGCGCTTTCACCGCGGGTCAAATTAAGGATATGTATTTTTGGTATAAGCTTGAAGGCGCCGCTTCCGCTAAAATTATTAACGGTATTTTTGTTATCGGCGCAGATGAAAATGCTATACCTACTAAATTGGGCGGCGAAATCACCCTTATAGGTGACGGGCAGTGGCATAAGGTGACCTTCAGCGAAGAATATGGCACCGATTGGGTTTCGGACCATACTTTATATGATGGAGCAGTTTACCGTATGCTTATGAGCATCGGTGAGGCCCAAGGCGGCACCATAACTCTCGGTAGCATAGTTACTGAGGCGACGGCAGGTCTTTTGCCCAAAGGCAACGATAGCTGGAACCTTTCCGATTGGATTTATGAGATTTCTAAGATTGATTATGAAAAGTATAGCGGCGCCGAAGCCTTTAAAGAGGCGCTTGACTATGCGGTTGATGTAAGAGATCGTCTCAATATAGGCAGAGGCACAAATGTAAGCACATATGATGATAATAAAACTGCCGATGCCGATTTAACGAATGTTATTGGGCGTAATGTGCTTGAGGGCCTTGTTCCAACTATCTATCATTCTGCCGACGGCAACGCTAAAAATGAAGTGTCAAGCGTTGCTCCCGAACTATTTACCGATGGTAATAACACTACGGTAGGCGTAGTTTCGGGCCTTGACAATACTAATGAGGCATCGTTTACTCAATTTATTTATAGATTTAAAGGCGAAGCCGAAATTTCGGATTTCTTCATTTATAATGATAATGCAAATATTGCGGATAAATACTATATTTACGTGGCGAATTCGCAGTCTGATTTATTCTTGCAAGAAAACCTTTTAGTTCCTTTCACTAACGACGAAGGTAAATTAGTTCAGCGCTTTAATTTCGATGATAAGCCCGATGTTTCGGGAAACTTTTTAGGAATTCGCGTGTTCGGTAATAGCAATACCGTAAGTTTTGCGGAGATAGTCGCAATGGGTGATGTTGTCACCTATGATTTGGAAAAAGGAAAATTCTCAAATGACAGAATAGCAGAACTCGGCAATAACATTCTTGTTGATAAAGAACCTAAGATTAAAGCGGGCGTAAAGTTTGCCTGGAGCGACTTTATGGCTAAACAATATATCCCACAAGCCCTCGTTGATAACAATAACAGCACGGGCGCCGCAGTTTATGGTAATTATGTGATAAGCGAAAAGGATGATACAATAAGTATTCATTTTTATTATGACTTAGGTACCACTTACGCTATTGAAAAACTTTTCGTAAACAATTGGGATAATAAAGGCCTCGAAACAGGGAAATATGAAGTGTACGCTTCAAATGATGTAAACTCACTCTTTATGTCCAGAAGTATGATACTTTCTTATGACAATACCAAAGAGGGTGGAAACGGTACCACGGTTTCGCAACTATTTACACTTAAAAACGAAGTGGTAGCCCGTTTTGTAAGCTTCCACATTACCTATCCTATCAGTGACTGGGATTATTGCGAAACAAGGGAAAATTATAACAAACTTTACGGTATCCGTCTTTCCGAACTTGGCGTTTACGGAACAGAGTGGGTTAAACCCTATGCTCTTGTAAACCTTACAAGCCATGTTCCTATGGATGTTTACCGCACCGATACAAACGGTAAGCAAACCAAGGTAGAAGAAAGTGAATATAGCGGTAGCGAACATAAGTACACCTATGACGGAAATGATGCTACCGTTGCCGATATCAAAATCAAAAACGGCGAAAAACTTGACTTTGTATATAACCTTGCGGCAGAAATGACCTTAGAGGAAATTTGTATGAAGTTGGGCGTAGGAAGCGTTAAGAAAATGAATATCTACGCTTCCACCGTTAAGGATAGTATTTGGGATAGCGGTTCACTTATCTATTCTGCTAACGATGCGCTGGGTGAAACCTATTTTGGCAAGGGCTATGCAGGTTCTCCCATTAAAGCCCGTTACATTCGTTTCGAGATTCTTGAAAATGGAGGCGAAGACCTTATCATCAATGAACTTGAAGCCATAGGCGGAAACGATCAAGAATTCAACTATATGAATCTGATTGAAGAAAAGCCGGAAAGCGCAAGTTTCTACCTTCAGGATAAGGATACCGGTCTCTTCGCAGGTACTACGGAGTACGGCAATAAGTGGCTACCCAGTTGGACGGATTGGAGCAAACAATATCCTTTCCAAAAGGCATTTGATAACGATTATGACTCCGTTTATGATGTTTTTGCGGGTAAAAACGGAGAAGAAAGCGTCAGCTTCCTGTTTGATTTTGGTACCCTTAATGCTATTGATTCCATAACCTTAGTCGGCGGAAGCTATGATGCATATTGGCCTGATGAACTTAATATCTATTTCGGTGAGAGCGATGTGGCTCTTATGGAAAAGGATGCTAAGCCCGCAAAGGCGTGGAAACGGTCGGTTGAGGATGGTTTCTATATCTATGAGTTTGTACCTCAAGTTGCGCAGTATGTTCGTATTGAGATAGTTCGCGCCGAAAACGAGGTATATTCTCAGTATTCGGATAGGATAGTTGCGGTTATCAGCGAATTCAGGATTAACGGATTAGAACTTCGCAGCCGCGCGGTAAACGGCATTGCCGCAAGTTTTGTTGATGAGGCCACAGGCATTAAGGCGGAAGTTTTGGCTCTTAGTGAAAACGATGTCTTTGATAAAATTCAGGATATTTTAGTAGTTAAGAGGGATGCTACCGATGATGAACTCGCGTCTGCTAAAAGGCAAGGTCTGGAAACGGCAACGGATCTTTATGACATATATTTCATTGATGTTAACGGTGATATTGTTACCGATGCAGATGGAAGAGAAGTGGTTATTTATCTTCCCGAAACCCTTTGTTCTGTCAGCGAGGATATCTTCGTGCTGAGAAGTGAATTCGGCGGCCTTTCAATGATTGAGTTTGATTCCGCCGATGGATACTACTACTTCACCATAGATGATATTTCTTCCGCTCTTAATGTGGCTCTCGGCTATATGGTTGAAGATGAAGAAGTATTTGATGATACCGATGATTCCGATTTCGAAGATACGGATGATGAATTCGATGAGGATGAAAACGATGAGGATGAAGACGAGGACGACGATAACCTTAAGAGAAAGAAAAAGATTAAGGTTGTTCGCAAAGCTAAGGGAGATAATGATTATCTCTGGATAATCTTAGCAATAGGCGCCGGCGTAGTTGTTATTGCCGCCGCAGTTATTCTCATCATAGTTCTCAAAAAGAAAAAAGATAAGGAAAGCGAAGAATAAGTTTCCTTAAAAATTAATTAAAAGGCACCCACCGATTCGGTGGGTGCCTATATTTATTGGTAAAATTTGCTGAGGAAAACAGAGCGTTTATTGTGTTTTTGAACAATTTGTATCGGTAATTTTTGAATAAAATAAACAAATATATGAGAAAAAAAGATTTTTTGTAAAAATCAGGGATAAAATTTCGCATAAAGAAGATAAAAAAACACATTTACTATTGACGATAAGGATTGTATAATAAAAAACGGATATTAATCCAAATGTATTTATTTGTATTATTTTATATAATTAGGTTGAAAGGAGAAAAGAAGATGAAGAAAATCTTTTCTAAACGTGCCCTTAGGGGAGCAGTTGCCTTCTTGGGTTGTTTTGCTATTGCGGTAACGGCTATTGCTATTCCTGCAATTGGTGATTCAACCAGAACCGTAACTGTTGATACCGCTACGGTGCTAAGCGAAAATTATCACGGTCTTGGTGATAATCTCTGGGTAGGTCCCTATGCTTACGGCACAAATGATGCTTACCAGACAGTAAACGATCAGCGCACCAATACGGTTAAACCCGCATATATGCGTATGATGTTCTTACCTAACTGGCTTGTAGATGCATCGCTCACTCCTGAGGAGCAGGAGTATAACTGGACTCATGGCATTTACACCTGGGAAAGCGAAGAGTTTTTATCCTTCGTAAGAAATGCTCAGGCAATAGCCAATAGCGGTTGCAAGGTGCAACTTAATATGGGCGGTCGTATTACCGTTGAAATGAGTGAATGGTACGCCATTAAGTCGGTTTCCATAACCGAAGGCGGAACAAGAAGCGCACCCAAGGATATACCTGCATTTGCGCGCGCCACCGTTGCAGTTATCAATAAACTTGCAGAGCATGGCGTTAAGGTTGAAAATCTTTCCTTCCATAATGAAGTAAACGGCGGTAACTTTGAGGCCTTTTATGACAAACGCGCTTATTGGTGCGAAGTTGTTAAGCAAACAAGTATTGAGCTTGATAAGGCGGGACTTCGCAGTATCGCTCTTAATAAAGCTGGCACCCGCGACGGTATCTATATTAATGCTACCGAACTTGCGGGTTGGGCGGATGAACCTCCCATAATTGAGTTTATGGAGTTTGCCGAGGAGCATCTCATTAAAGAGGGCTATGCTGACGGTCTTGTAACCCACCTTTATCAGAAAAATATGGGTTATGATACGGTAACCAAGTTATGCAATCAACTTCGTGATAAGTTCCCCAATAGCGATATGCTTATTAACGAATTTAACGGCGCGAACGAAAATAACGTCGAAGGCGATGGTAGCTTCAAATATAAGGAAGATACCACTGCCAACGTAATCGCGCATGCAAATGCGGGCTTTAACGGTTCGGCTGCTTGGTTCTTCTACGGCACCCTTATTGCTCACCCAATGAACGTTGGTCAGAGCGATATTACTATCTGCTTATGGGAAACTGCAGGTGAGGGACTTGACCGTGTAAGTGAATGGTACAGTGAAAAAGGACTTATGTCGAGATATATCCCCAAAAACAGCAAGGTTGTTAAGACCGAAAGCGATTCAGATGATATTCTTGCTGCCACCTTTGTTAAGGATGATGATTGTACAGTTCTCCTTTCAGCCGAGGAATCCGATTCCGCTAGAGAACTTAAAGTTTATTTAGGCGATGAGTTTATCGGTAAGAAGTTTGGCGTTCATGTAAATAACGGCCCGAAGGATACTAACGCTAACGGCATATATGACAATAATTTGCCGAGAGAGGACGAAGATCTTCTTCCTGTAAGACAGAAGGTTTTAACCGTTGATGATAAGGGCTATCTTACATACGATATTCCTTACGGTGATGATATCCGCACACAGACAATTATAATGACCACTCTTTCTGAACAGATACAGGTTGTTCTCGAAGAGGATGAGCTTGCTGTCGCTCCCGGCGGAAGTGTTGATATCAGAGTTAAGGAAGCTTTCGGTACCGATTGCGAAGAATTTAATTTTGAAATATATGATTACAGCAGCGCCAATGATGAGGTTGAAGATTATAAGTTTGCTTCTGCCGCTACCCTTAATTCTATTGGCAGAATAGAACAAAATGCCAGCGGAATTGCTACATTTATCGCCGCAAGTAATCTTAATGTAGGTGATACCATAGCCATTAAGGTAACACCTAATGAAACAATGCCCAAGGAAACCAGCGGTTATAAAATTGCCATAATCAAGGTTGGTCAATACCGCCTCTATCCCGAATATGAATTTTACACAAGCAAGGCCTCAACCCCGAACTCATTCCTTGTAGATATCGGAAGTGAGGTAAATATATCTGATTTAATAAAGAACCCCACCGCCAAGGGTCATACCTTTGAGGGTTGGTACCTAAATCCTGATTTCACGGGCGAAAAGGTTACAAAAACCGATAAAAACTGGAACTCTACCGTACATCTCTACGGTAAATGGACCAAATCTGAATAAGGGAGGAACTAATAATGAAAAAATTTATTAAAAAACATTTAAGTGTAATACTCTCCCTTGCTATTATTCTCGGAACTGTTCTTCCCGTAATAAGCGGATTTACAGGTGTTTCTGCGCTTTCTCCCGAAGAGCAGACAATGGTTGACAATATTAAAACAGCTTGGAGTAATTTGTCACTTACCGAAACCGATTATAACATTCTTCCTAACCGTTGGTGGAATGTTTCCGGCAGTGTAGCATCTGCTAATATGGCCGATAGCTCTACCTACGCGGAAACTCTCCCTGAAGGTGTGGATTTAGGCAGCAAGTATGCCACCTTTACATCTCTCGGCGATGTAGCTGCTACCGAATCAAAGCAGTGCATCCTTTATGAGTTTAAAAACGATACTGCCGGTTCTTTTGCCGGTCAAGACCGCACTACTTATAACATTGATACCATTGCTAATGTGTATTTCTGGATTAAGATAGATAATATGACTAAAGACGCTAACCTTAGAATTTCGGTTCGCGGTCATAGCGGCGGATTATATCTTATTCCCGAAACCATCACAATCCCCGCAACAAAGAGCGGTCAGTGGGTTAAGGTTTCCCTTAGGGATGAAACCAGCGGTAATTGGTGCGGAACAATTACAGGTCAACCCTTCTATAGAGTTATGGTTGCCCTTAATAATGTTTCGGGTTCAACCGTTACTGCGGGCTCGGGTACTCTCGAGAAAAAGATCAGTATGCCATCCGACAGTGAAACTGCAAACTGGACCCTTATTGATTGGATCAAGGCAGCTTTAAAGGTTGATCTTTCGGCATACGGTAATACCGAAGGTTTTGTTACTGCTCTTAACACTGCTAAAAGCGCTTTTGGTGAGCAGTATGCTATTGCAAATCTTATAAAAGAATGGGAAGCTCTCGCGGTTTACCATGATCCCGATATTAATCCTAACCGTTGGTGGAATACTTCGGGAAGCGTTTCTGACGCAGGTATGGCAGAAGCTTCTACCTATACAGGCACCCTTCCCGATGGAGTTGATTTAGGCGCAAACTTTGCTACCTTCACAGGTCTTGGCAATACGGCAGGTATAAGCAGCAGACAGTGCGTTCTTTATGAATTCTGCAAAGACGGTAGTGGAAGTTCTACCATCACTGCGGGCGCAAAATCATCCGATAAGATAAATGAGATGGATGATATATATTTCTGGTTTAAAGCCGATAATATGGCTTCTGATATTACCATTAACATTCAGGTAATGACCAATGATACCACCGCTAAAACCAATAATCTTCCCGCCTTTGTGATTCCTTCTTCCAAGAGCGGTCAGTGGGTTAAGGTTTCCTTAAAGGAAATCGGCGGAAGCGAATGGTATGGCGTTCTTAATGAGAAACTTTTCAGAGTTATGGTGGCTATGGCGAATGCCCAGGGCGCTACTGTAACCGTGGGCTCCGGAAAAATTGTTATCCCCGGTGCTTGTCCCGTTCCTGCTAATGTTGAAAATAATGCAACTGCGTGGATTGATGCCGCAAAGACGGTTGACACTTCGGTTTGCATAGATGCGACCGCCTTCAATAATGCTTTGAATGCTCTTAAAGCATACGGAACCGAGGACCCCAATGTTACGATTCTTAAAGAAGAATGGGCAAAGCTCCAATATGTAGGTACTCCCGATACTGATGGATTCAAAGTTGGTATCTGGCAGGTTAACGGTGGCTCAACATATAAGGAATCCAATACAGGCGCCACCCAACTTGTATATGATACGGGCGTTGATACCGCCTACGGTGAAAATCAGTTTACTGCTACGGGTGCAAAGGCGGGAGATAAGGCATACTTCCGCAAGGATGGTTCCGATTCTTATTCAACCTATGCCTTAAAAGATTTAAATGATATTTGGTTCTGGTATAAAGCTTCCGGCAATACCACTGTAACCATCCAGATTTACGGTTACAACGGCTCCACAAATTACAATCCCGCCGCTTCAAAAGGCAATATATCCCTTGCGGGTGATAATACTTGGAAGAAGATTTCTATTATTGAAGTGTTTGGCGAAGATTGGCAAACCGCAATTACTAATAAGGGTACTATTAAACCCACAAGAATAGTTATCGGCTACGATGTTATTGAAAATGCTTCAAGTGTTGATGCCACCTTCGGTCAGATTTATTTTGTAGAAAAAGATAAATCTCTTAATGGTAGCGAAGCTTGGACTAATGAGCAATGGGTAGATAATGCAAGAGCTCTTGACCTTTCTGATTATAAGAACACCGCCGCTTTTGAGGCAGCTTTATATGCTGCTATTGAATCGGTTTATGGCTTTACTAAAGCAGACCTTGCGGCTCAAGAACTTATTGATGCTTGGGGCAAATTATCGCTTCCCGAACATAACAATATTCTTCCTAACCGTTGGTGGAATGTTTCGGGCAGTGTAGCATCTGCAAATATGGCAGATAGCACCACCTATACGGGCGTTCTTCCCGAGGGCGTTGATTTAGGCGCTAAATATGCTGTATTTACAGGTCTTGGCGATGTAGCCGCTACCGAATCAAAGCAGTGCATCCTTTATGAATTCAAGGATGGCTCTACAGGCACTATTGATGGCAGAGATAGTATAACAGAGTATGATATTTCAGATATTGTTGATGTATCTTTCTGGCTTAAGATAGATAATATGACCAAGGATGCTAACCTTAGAATTTCGGTTCGCGGTCATAGCGGCGGAGTATACCTTATCCCCGAAACTATTACTATTCCCGCAACGAAGAGCGGCCAGTGGGTTAAGATTTCCCTTAAGGATGCAACCAGCGGACTTTGGCACGGCGATATAACCGGTCAGCCCTTCTATAGAGTTATGGTTGCTCTTAACGATGTTTCGGGCTCAACCGTTACTGCCGGCTCAGGCACTATCCAAAGAAAGATAGCAATCCCCGATAATGCGGCTAATATGGAACCCCAAGAGATTTTAGTAGCTGCAATGGAACTTGACCTTTCTCAGTATGGAAACACCCAGCAATTTATTGAGAAAATGGAAGCTTTAAAACTTCTTTGCGAAGAAGCAGTAGCAATTTCTCAACTTAAAGATGCCATGGGTAATCTCAGCTATACAGATTCTAATAACCTTCTTCCAAACCGTTGGTACGATCCAACTAAAACTGTTTCGTCAACCAATATGTCCGATAGCACTACCTATTCGGATGAACTACCCGCCGGCGCTGATTTGGGCGCTAACTACGCAGTAGTTACAGGCCTTGGTGATGTTTCCTATCTTGACCAACAACAGTCAATAATTATGGAATATAAAAATGGTTCCAACGGCTCTTATGAAGGTAAGGACAGAACTCCTTATGATGTAAGTTCTGCAAGTGATGTTTCGTTCTGGATTAAGTTCGATAATATGACCAAGGATGCTTATATCAGGATTAAAGTTTTGGGCCACAACAGCGGCGGAACAAATCTCATTCCTGAGAGCGTTACCGTACCTATGTCAAAATCGGGTGAATGGTTTAAAATTTCCCTTAAGGAAATTACAGGCGCCGATTGGAATAAGGGACTTTCTAACGGCCTCTTCAGAGTTCTCGTTGGTCTTAATGATGCAACAGGTTCAACCGTTACAATCGGATCGGGATTTGTTGATGTTAAGGCAATAAACATTGAGGGTGAAGCAAACTGGTCCCTTGCCGACTGGATTTATGAGGCGATGAAGATTGATTACCAGCAGTATGTAGGCGCAGATGAATTTAAAGCCGCTCTTGATTATGCTGTTGATGTACGCGATCGTTTGCAGATAAGCCGCAGCAGTAATGTAACCGAATATGATACTCACGCTCTTGCGGATGCCGATAAGGCAACCGTTATCGGAACAAATTGTTTGGAAACAATCGTCCCCGCGATTTATCATTCTGCCGATGGCAATACCAAAAATGAAGTGTCAAGCGCCGCTCCCGAACTCTTTACCGATGGTGATAACACTACGGTAGGCGTAGTTTCAGGTCTTGATAACACTAATGAGGCATCCTTTACTCAATTTGTTTATAAATTTAAAGGCGAAGCCAGAATTTCGGATTTCTTCATTTATAATGATAATGCAAATATTGCGGATAAATATTATATTTATATGTCCGATAGTGAATCCGACCTATTCTTGCAAGAAAATCTTTTAGTTCCTTTCACTAACGGCGAAGGCAAATCGGTTCAAAGATTTAATTTCGAAGGTAAGCCCGAAGTAAAAGGCAATTATATCGGTATTCGCGTTTATAGTGATAGCGATACTGTAAGCTTCGCAGAATTTGCGGCCTACGGCGAAGTTATTACCTATGATGTTGAAACAGGTAATTTCACCAATAGTCAAATAGCCAATATCGGTGATAACTTGCTTAAGGATGTTGCTGCTAAGGTGAAAACCACAATTAAGTTTGACTGGCAAGGATTCTTAGGCGCTTGGGCTAACCATTATCACTACAGCAAACTTACCGATAACGATACAAGCACCCCCGTAGCGATTTACGACAATAATGTTATCGTTAACAAGGATGATACCATCAGTGTTCATATTTATTATGATTTAGGCACTACCTATACAATCGATAAATTATTCCTTAATCACTGGGATAATAAGGGTCTCGAAACAGGTAAATATGAAATATACGCTTCTAAGGACATTAACTCGCTCTTTATGTCAAGAAGCATGGTGCTTTCTTACGATAATACGGTTGATGGACCTAACGGCACCACCCTTTCGCAATTATTTACCCTTAAAAACGAAGTGGTAGCTCGTTTTGTAAGTTTCCGTATTACCTATCCTATCAGTGACTGGGATTACTGCGAAACCAGAAGTGATTACGGAAAACTTTACGGCATCCGTCTTTCCGAACTTGGCGTTTACGGAACAGAGTGGGTTAAACCCTATGCGCTTGTAAATCTTACAAGCCATGTTCCTATGGATGTTTATCGCACCGATGCAAACGGTAAGCAGACCAAGGTGGATGAAAGTGAATATAGCGGTAGCGAACATAAGTATACCTATGATGGAAACGATGCTACCGTTGCCGATATCAAAATCAAAAACGGCGAAAAACTTGACTTTGTATATAATCTTGCAGCCGAAATGACCTTAGAGGAAATTTGTATGAAGTTGGGCGTAGGAAGCGTTAAAAAAATGAATATCTATGCTTCCACCGTTAAGGATAGCATTTGGGATAGCAGTTCACTTATCTATTCTGCTAACGATGCGCTGGGTGAAACCTATTTTGGCAAGGGCTATGCAGGTTCTCCCATTAAAGCCCGTTACATTCGTTTCGAGATTCTTGAAAATGAAGGCGAAGACCTTATCATCAATGAACTTGAAGCCATAGGCGGAAACGATCAAGAATTCAACTATATGAATCTGATTGAAGAAAAGCCGGAAAGCGCAAGTTTCTACCTTCAGGAAAAGGATACCGGCCTCTTCGCAGGTACTACGGAGTACGGCAATAAGTGGCTCGGTTCTTGGAAATCTTGGAACGGACTCTATCCTTTCTATAAGGCCTTTGATAACGATTATGATACCGTATACGACCTCTTTGGAGGAAAGAACGGCGAAGAAAGCGTAAGTATCCTTCTTGACCTTGGAACGCTTAACTCCATCGATGATATTATCCTGATGGGCGGAAGCGAACCTGAATATTGGCCCGATGAGATCAACTACTACTTCGGTGAGGATTCGGTGGCTCTGTTCGATAAGGATGCGAAACCTGCTAAGAGTTGGATGACTAGCACCGATGACGGAATCTTTACATATGAGTTTGTTCCTCAAGTTGCTCAGTATGTAAGAATTGAGTTTGTTCGCTGCGAGGACTCTGTTTACTCTCAATACTTCGACCATGTTTCTGCCATTATTAGCGAAATTCAGGTTCACGGTCTTGAACTTAAGAGCCGCGCCGTAAACGGTATTGTTGCTACTGTTGAAGATGAGGAAACGGGAATTAAAGCAGAAATCCTTGCTCTTCGCGATAACGACGTATTTGATACTATCCAGAGTTTGACGGTTATTAAGAGAAAGCCCTCCGCAGATGAACTTGCTTCTGCTAAAGAGCAGGGACTAAAGGTTGATACCGATATCTATGAAATCTACTTTATAGATGCAAACGGCGATATCGTAACCGATGCGGGAGATAGAGAAGTTATTATCTATATTCCCGAAAAACTCACTTCTTCTACCGAAGAAATCTTCGTGCTGAGAAGTGAATTCGGTGGCCTTTCAATGATTGAGTTTGATTCCGCCGATGGATACTACTACTTCACCATAGATGATATTTCTTCTGCTCTTAATGTAGCCCTCGGCTATATGGTTGAAGATGAAGAAGTATTTGATGATACCGATGATTCCGATTTCGAAGATACGGATGATGAATTCGATGAGGATGAAAACGATGAGGATGAAGACGAGGATGACGATAACCTTAAGAGAAAGAAAAAGATTAAGGTTGTTCGCAAAGCTAAGGGAGATAATGATTATCTCTGGATAATCTTAGCAATAGGCGCCGGCGTAGTTGTTATTGCCGCCGCAGTTGTTCTCATCATAGTTCTCAAAAAGAAAAAAGATAAGGAAAGCGAAGAATAAGTTTCCTTAAAAATTAATTAAAAGGCACCCACCGATTCGGTGGGTGCTTTTCTTTGTGTCAGGTCGGTGAAAGGCACGTTTTGGCAGAGTATTATAAATTTAGGTTGCAGAAATTTCAAAGAAAGTGAGAAAAAGAATGATTACTGTTAATGTAATAGGTCAGGAAATTACGGTAGCATCGGATACGGTTGTATCCGATAGCGCGCAGTATCTTACGGCAGAATTTATATATAATGAAGATTGGAACGGGTATGTCAAAAAGGCGATTTTCACAAGCGGCGAAGAAACCGTTGCCGTTATTCTTGAAGAAGGCAATCCCTCTTTTAAAAACGGCAAATGCTATGTGCCTTTTGAGGTGATAAAATATCCCGGTTTTGAAATCAGCGTAGTTGGTAATAGGGAAGACAGTGTCATCACAACAACACCTAAGTTTATTTCTGTCACCGAAAGCGGAGAAATTGATGGCGCAGAGCCTAAAACTCCAACCCCCGACCAATATGCCCAGATTATCGATATCTGCGCTGCCTCAAAGCAAGTAGCGGATTCTGTAAGAGCCGATGCAGACAGCGGTCTTTTTAAAGGCGAAAAAGGTGATAAAGGGGATAAGGGAGAAAAGGGTGATACAGGCGCTCAAGGAATTAAAGGCGATACAGGCGCTATGGGCCCCATAGGTCCTCAAGGTGAAAAAGGTGATACGGGAGCCCAAGGTGAGAAGGGTCCAAAAGGCGATAAAGGTGATATGCCCCAAAATGCCGTAACATATTATCATCCGAACCTTTTTGATAAAGAAAATGCGGAACAAGGATATCTATTATCAAGCGGTAAGATCGATGCAAGCAGTACAACCTATGTTACTACCGAGTATATATCTGTAAGCGCGGGTGAAAACATTGCAATAACGCCTTGCAGATTTGTTTGTCTATATGATCTTGATAAGAACAATTTATCCTTCATTAATGTGTCGCCTGTTACGAGCCGAGTTGTTACCGCCGAGCAAGACGGATATATTCGTGTTACCATATACGCGAACGCCGTAGAAACTACTATGATTGAAAAGGCCGATGAGATAGGAGATTTTTATCCTCGCTCATATAAAAGAATTTCAGAGGATATAAACCTATCCAAAAATCAAGAAAAATCCGTTAAGGAACTTGGAAATGCGCTTTACGGCAAAAAGTACGTTGCCATAGGAGATAGTTTTACTGAAGGTGACTTTACTAATAGCCCAACCGATGATAATGTATTTACAGAAGGTTTATATGCAGGGGAAAATAAGGTTTACCCCTTTTATATCGGCAGACGTAATAATATGATCGTTGTAAATATGGCAAAGTGCGGAAGCACCATAACAAACGTATGGGAAGATAAAATTGCAGAAAACGAAGGCAACGCTTCTTTGGTGAACTATTATAGAAAAATGGGTTTTTCGTTGTACCGTTATCAAGAAATCCCTACCGATGCCGATTATATCACCATTAAGTATGGAATAAATGATGATATTCATCATAAAAATTCGCCCATAGGAACAATAGATGATACCGAAAACACCACTTTTTACGGCGCTTGGAATATTGTTTTGAAATGGATAATGACAAATTGTCCCTTCGCAAAGGTCGGCATTATAGTTTCAAATGCCGTAGTTAACGGTGAAACTGAAAACTATTCGGAAGCGGTGAAAAATATTGCGAAGAAATGGGGTATTCCGTATCTTGATGAGGATGCAGGAGAACTTGTCCCCGTTTTGCACCGCACAAACCATAAAAATTTATCTGAAAGTGTAAAGAATGCAAAATTAAATTTGTTTTCCGTTAACGTGGAAAGCGGTAAGGAAAATAATCATCCTAATGCAAAATGCCACGAATACGAGAGCACCTTCGTAGAAAATTTCTTGCGCAGTTTGTAGGGAGGAAAGTTATGAACCTAACCGCTGTGATTGCTTTAGTGGGAGAAATCGGAGTGCTGGTAAGCACACTTATCCCTATAGTAATCACCATCAAAAAAATATCTAACGGCACAAAATGTCAACTGCGGAGCGAAATGCTCAGAATATATTATCATAATCGTCAGACGGGCGAAATAAGACAGTATGAATATGAAAATTTTGTGTTTTTATACGAAGCATATAAGGCCCTTGGCGGCAACTCTTTTATAGATAAAATTTACGCCGAGGTGAAAAAATTTAAAATCATTTCATAGTCAAGATATTTAAATCTAAATCGCTAATAAGTATAAGGAGAAAAATATGTCAAGAATTTTAAAAAATTGCGGTGTGAGAATAACAAACAATTTCAGCATCACGCATAAGGGAGTGGATGTGGTGAAGTTTCCATCCAACCTTGCGCCGATTATTGCTCATTCATCCGGAAGAGTTGTTTTTTGCCAAAAGGGATATAAGAATAATAAAGGGTCAAGCGGTAATGCAAGTTACGGAAACTGCCTTCGAATTGAGCACGGCAATGGCTATTCCACCCTTTACGCTCACCTTGATAAAGTATATGTAAACTTAGGTGACTTTGTAACCGAAGGGCAGGAAATAGGTTTTATGGGTAATACGGGTAATTCCTACGGCGCCCATCTGCATTTTGAGGTAAGAAAGGATAACGTTAGAATAGACCCTACAGAATATCTGGATAAAGATTTACCCCTTTCGGTGTCGGTGATTTACGCCGTACATACGAATAGGGGTAAATGGCTTTCTGATATCATTGATTATAATGAAGCAAACAGTAGCGGTTATGCGGGGATATTAGGAAAATCAATTGATGGAATAAGGGCCGAATTAACCCAAGGAAATATAGTTTACAGAGCACATATTTTGGGCGGTAAATATCTTCCTTGGGTAAAAGACCTTGATGTTGGTCAAGGCGGATATGCAGGTGTTTACGGTAAAATTATAGATGGGATTCAGATGAAACTTGAGGGGCTTGCGGGATATGCCGTAGAGTATCGGGTGTCGCCTAAAGGCCGAAATTATCTTTCGTGGGTAAAAAATTGCAACGATGGCGCCGCCAACGGTTATGGGGGTATTTACGGTAATGCCATTGACCGAGTGCAAATACGAATTGTAAAGGAGTGATTTTATGGAGAAAATAACTTTAATTTGGTTTAAAGCCGCAGGAGTACGGGCTATAAAAACCGTTGCTGAAACTGCAGTCGCCACCATTGGAACTTCCGCAATAATCTCTCAAGTGGACTGGAAATTAGTGGTTTCCGCATCCTTGCTTTCGGGTTTGATTTCCTTGCTGATATCTGTTAAAGGCCTACCCGAAGTTAAAGTTTAATCTAAAACTTTAAGTTGGCAGTTTTTATAATAATGGGCAAGAATTTCTTCGAAATTTTTGCCCTCTTTTGCCATTGAATTTGCGCCGTTCTGACTCATACCAACCCCGTGACCGTAACCCTTTACTATGAAGGTATATATTCCTTCGGCGAAATTCACTTGAAAGGCGGATGAGCGCAGTTCCAAAGCTTCGCTTATATTGAAACCCGAAACGGTTTTTCCGTTTATATCAATTTCCGTAACTGTTTGCGCTTCGGTAACCTTTGGATTTGCGAAAATATTTCCGTCACCCGATGTGTCGGCCAGGTGGGATATTTTTGATTTAAGTTCTTCGGCGGGGAAGGAAACTACCGAAAGATAGGTTTCGGCGGCCTTATCGCAACTGCTGTCTACAGAAATAAGATAGGGAAGCGGCGTTCCCCAAACGTTTTCGCTTTTTTCTGTAATACCCGAAGATATGGCGTGGTAAACGCTTAAAATCACATCGTTATTATAGGTTAAAACATTGCCGTATACCGCCGATATTGCCGATTCAATTTTTTGTTCATATTCATCGGCTTTATCGCCCCATTTTTCACGGGCGGCGGCGCGTGTTATAAAACTTTGGTCGGTTTTATGGTCGGTAGAAATATCATATTCCCGCCCTGATTTTTCGGCTTCATTTTTGCGGAAATGGGCAAAGGTATATGCGGCAACGGCTTGCGCTTTAAGCGCTTCGGATTCGTAGAGAGCGGGCATTTCTGCCGCCACAACGCCAAAGATATATTCCTTGCTCGGTATTTCGGTTACGGTGTTAGCAGCGGTGTCGAGAAGTTTGAATTTTTCCACCATCTTTATGGTTTCTTTTTCCGAAACTTCCTCTTTTGCGCCCGTCTTTAATGTGTCTTCTTGTCCTTTAATGGAGAATATGGGAATAAGCAGCATTGAGCAAACAATACAGAGCCCCGAAATAAAAACAGATTTCATTTTAAACCTCACTTAATTATTGACTTTTTTGCTTGTCTTGATTACACTAATATATATGTAAAACAAAAACATAAAATACTTTTGAAGGTGCAAAAATGAAATATAAATATATACTCACCGTTTTTTTCGCTTCTTTGGTTGCGTCCATAGGGCTTCGCACCTATGAGATAGTCGCCCTCACCGATTCCGCTACGGGATTTGTTGAAAGCGGGATGAAGACGGCTGCAACTTTAATTACCTGCATTATTGCCGCTTTGGCGGTGGCGGTGGCGCTCTGCGCTCTTACCGTTAAGCGTAACCCCGTTAAATTACCGAAAACGAGCGTAGGACTTGGACTATCATCTTTTCTTCTGTCTTTCGGAATTCTTTTTGATATTGCTAATGTGTATTTTTCAAGTAACGTTCCCGATTGGCAGGCAGCCCTTGTGAATATTTCGGGGCTTGTTTCGGTGGTCTTCTTTGTTTGTTACGGGGTTACGGCCTTTGTAGGTTTCCGTCTGCCGAGAGCGTTGTTTGTAGCGCCCGTTATTTATTGGCTTTTCAAGTTGGTGTGCGTGTTTACCGCCATTTCATCTATATCCCTTTTGACTGATTATGCATTTATGATGCTTGCCATTTGCGCCATACTTTTGTTTATGTTTGAACTCGCTAAAATTGCAAATAAAATAGAACTTAAGCAAAGTTACAGAAGAATTCTCGTGAGCGGACTTTTGGCATCCTTCTTTAGCATACTTACCGTTGTTCCTTCACTTATAGCCAGATGGTTTGGTACGCAAACCGTTTTCAGAGAGGGCAGTTCCGATGCGGTGGTTTATTTGCTTACAGGTCTTTTTATCATTGTATTTTTAATCAATTTTTTCAAAGCAAAAAATCTCACAAATGCCAAAAAAATCAGTTATTAAAATCAGAAGGTTGATTTCTCGCGAAATCAACCTTTTTTAAATTGACAAAGTGACTGTATTTGTATATAATATAATTGGTTTGTAATGTAAATTAGTTTACCAAAATAAGCATAAGTTTAAAACTTTTGCTTATGGGAAATACTAAATTTGATTTTGAAGAAATTATTTACGGGAGTGCCGGATATGGAAAAATTTGTTATATGCGGCGGAAGAAAACTCAAGGGAAAGGTAAGAATAAGCGGCGCTAAAAATGCGGCCGTTGCCATTCTTCCCGCAGTTCTTCTTGCCAGCAGCCCCTGCACAATTGAAAATCTCCCTGAAATATCAGATGTTTCAACTCTTTTAAAGGCCATGAGCGCACTCGGCGCCAATATCCGCCTTATCAATAGAACTACTGTCGAAATTGATCCCCGCGGCGTTCGTTCCTATACCGTTTCTAAGGAAATGGCGGAAGGAATGAGAGCGTCAAGTTATTTTTTGGGCGCTCTTTTGGGTCGCGGAAACAGAGCCAGAGTTGCCCCTCCCGGCGGATGCGATTTCGGTGTCAGACCTATCGATCAGCATATTAAAGGTTTTGAGGCCTTGGGAGCAAAGGTTATTATTGAAAACGGAATGGTGGATGCCAAAGCTCCTCGACTTTCGGGATGCTCGGTGTATCTCGATGTGGTATCTGTGGGAGCTACCATTAATATAATGCTTGCCGCAGTAAAGGCGAGAGGCCTTACGGTTATAGAAAATGCCGCAAGGGAGCCCCATATAGTTGACCTTGCCAACTTTCTAAACTCTATGGGCGCCAATATTATGGGCGCAGGTACGGGCGTTATTAAAATCCGTGGTGTTGAAGAACTTCACGGCACCGAATATAGCATTATTCCCGACCAGATAGAAGCGGGCACTTATATGGTCGCCGCCGCGGCTACAAGGGGCGATGTTATGGTAGAAAATGTAACACCTAAGCACCTTGAGTCCATAATTGCCAAATTGGTAGAAGCGGGAGTAACGGTTGAGGAATTCGATGAGGCGGTAAGAATTAAGATGGATGGCCGTCCTAAAAAATGCAATGTAAAAACCATGCCTCACCCCGGTTTCCCTACCGATATGCAGCCCCAGATAGCAACGTTTTTATCCGTCGCTGATGGGACAAGTATTATAACCGAAGGTGTCTGGGATAACCGTTTCAGATATGTTGACCAGTTGACCTTTATGGGCGCCGATGTTCAGGTTGACGGTAAGATGGCGGTTTTCACGGGCGTTAAAGAACTTAAAGGCGCATCGGTAAAGGCCGTTGATTTGAGAGCGGGCGCCGCTATGATAATTGCGGGGCTTATGGCCAGCGGCACCACCGAAATTACGGATATAGTTCACATTGACCGAGGATATGAGAATGTAGTAGAAAAATTCTCGGCGCTCGGCGCGGATATAAAGAGGGTAGATGATACCCCCGAAATTCAGATTTTAAAACAAGCGTAGTTTGAAAGAAAAATTAATGAAGGCGGCTATATAGCCGCCTTTGATTTTAAGGAGGTGTAAGGGTGGCAAGAGTATGTTCGCTTTTTAGCGGCTCTACCGGTAACAGTACATATATTTCATCGGGAAATTCCGCGATTCTTATCGATGTAGGCGCATCGGGAAAAGGTATTTGCGAAGCACTTGACAGTATCGGAGCCAATATCTGCGATATTAAGGCGGTTGCCGTTACCCACGAACACATAGACCATATTAAAGGCCTGAAACCCTTCCTTAAAACTACGGGTGCTTTGCTTTATGCCTCCGCTAAAACCTTGGAAACGCTTATAGCAATGGATAAAATTCCCGCAGGTGTCAAAACGGTCTGCGCCGAAGAGAATTTGGAAGTTGGCGAAATCTCTCTTTCCCGCTTTGCCACAAGTCACGACTGCGAAGGTTCAAGCGGTTTTGTAGCGGAACTCAGTAGCGGCGTTAAAATCTCCCTTTGCACCGACCTTGGCGTTATGACCGATGGTGCGCGAAAATGTCTTCTTGGCAGCGACCTTGTTTTACTTGAATCAAATCACGATATCGATATGCTCAAAAGAGGTCCCTATCCGCCTGAACTTAAAATAAGGATACTTTCGGATAGGGGACATCTTTCGAATAATGCCTGCGCCGCAGAACTGCCGAAACTTCTCGAAAGCGGCACTAAAAGGATAGTTTTAAGCCATATAAGTCAGCATAATAATCTGCCGATGCTGGCACAAAACGCGGCAAAAAGGGCCCTTGGAGCCGTGGGCGCAGAAATGGGCAAGGATTACCTTTTATATACGGCCAAGCCAAAGAATAACGGGGTGATTGCTTTATGATGAAGGTGGATATTATTGCCCTCGGAAAACTTAAAGAAAAATATTTAAGGGATGCGGCGGAGGAATATAAAAAAAGGTTATCCCGATATTGTGACCTTAAGATTACCGAACTTACACCCGTTGCTCTTTCTGATAACCCATCAAAAAATGAAATAGAAAACGCTCTTATAAAAGAAAAAGAGTTGATTCTAAAACAGATACCCAAAGATGCATATGCCGTTGCCCTTTGTGTAGAGGGCAAGGGCATTTCCAGTGAAGAATTGGCAACGGTTTTCGCAGGGAAAGCCAATGAGGGAAAGAGGATTTGTTTTATTATAGGAAGTTCGTATGGACTTTCCGAAGAAATTAAAGGCCGTGCAGATTTGCGGCTTTCGGTTTCAAAAATGACCTTTCCCCATCAACTTTTCCGAATTATGCTTTTAGAACAAACCTACCGCGCCTTTAAAATTAATGAGGGCGGCACATATCATAAATAGGGGGATAAAAAGTATGTTAGTTTCATCACCTATCGAACTTCTGGATGAAAGAATCGGTGAAAGGGAGGCCATTAAGGTTTTAAAAGATGCAGGATTTGAGGCCTTTGATATGTCCCTTTTCAGAATGATAAAGAAGGATAACGGTTATTATACCGATGAGGATTATATCGAAAGGGCCACCGCTCTTCGCGAATATATTGATGAAATCGGTATAGTGTGCAATCAGTCCCACGCCCCATTTCCGTCAAGTTTCGGTGACGAAAGAGATGAGTGGATTTTTGGTCAAATCGTAAAGAGTATGGAAATCGCCTCGATACTCGGAGCAAAATGTATTGTAGTTCATCCGAAACAGCATCTTAATTATGCGGAACACGCAGCAGAACTTTTTGATATGAATGTGGAATTTTATAAGAGTTTGATTCCATACGCCGAAAAGTTTGATATAAAAATCGCCACCGAAAATATGTGGCAAACCAACAATAGTTCTAAAGCCCCCTGCGATTCGGTGTGCTCAAGGTCTTGGGAATTTTGCAAACTGATTGATGCGGTTAATAGTCCGTATCTTGTGGCTTGTCTTGATATCGGTCACGCCGCTTTGATGGCCGCCGATATACCGAAGTTTATAAAGGACTTGGGCAGTGAGCGATTGCAGGCGCTTCACGTTCACGATATTGATTTACTTCGCGATAATCATACTTTGCCCTTCCTTTTAAAGATAAATTATAAGCCGGTTATGGAGGCACTTGGCGAGATAGGTTATAAAGGGGATATAACCTTTGAGGCCAATAGTATTTTCAGAAATTTCCCCGCTGAACTTTATGTTTCGGTGGCTCGACTTATGAAGGATACGGGCGATTATCTGGCGGGAGTCGTAGAGAATTCAAAAAAGTAAATATTTAATGAAAAAATGCTTGACCTTACAGAGTATTTGTGGTAGAATGTTATCACCTCTGTAAGGCTCTTTTTTAGCCAAAATTGAGCCGTTTCAACGCAGAAGCACCCTATATTGTATAGTGCTTTCCGAGGTGCGCTACATAGAGTATTTCGGTACAATTCGGGATGGTTTCTGTAATGAGGGAGGCGTTTACTTTACAAAGGTGAAAATCCTTTAAGTAAAGCAAAAATAATTTCCGTAAAGCGGGAGGTGCCGTTAATGAGAGTAAAAATTACACTCGCTTGCACAGAATGTAAGCAACGCAATTACAACACTATGAAAAACAAAAAGAATGATCCTGACAGGCTTGAGATGAACAAGTATTGCAGGTTCTGCAGAAAGCACACCTTGCATAAGGAAACGAAGTAAGGAGGGCAAAGAATGAAAATTGTCAATAGAATTTGTCAGATTCTCGCAATAGTTTTCGGTCTTGCTTCTCTTGCGCTCTTCTTTATGAATTTTGCAACCGTTACTTGCAACGGTGAGGCAGTAAGCTTCATCGGCGCGCAGCTGGGATTCGGTGGCAAAGTGAAGGTATTGGGCGAAGTCGCAAAATTGGCTAAGTCGGCAGATATTCTTTTCTGCTTGCTCTTAACAGCCATCGGCTTTTTACTCAGCATATTTGGATTTAAGTCCAAAAAGGTTAGATATTTCACACCTGCATTTGGTCTTGCATCTGCAATTTATATGCTTGTTATCGCCCTCAGCGATCCTAACAGATTTGTAGATATTCGTCCCCTTAATACCATGTTTAATGTTACTAAGGTTGAATATACTTCATTTGTTCTCTTCGCTGCAATCGCACTCTTCGTGTTTACAGCATTTGCTGTAGCATATCTTCTTATCGATGATTATATTGAAGTTCTTGAATCCAAGGGCTCCAAGAAAACCATCTTCAAGAGAATAGTGCTTTTCCTTCGCGATTATAAGAGTGAAGCCAAAAAGATAGTATGGCCAAGCTTAAAGGATGTGCTGAAAAACACCCTTATCGTTATAATCATCTGCGTTATCGTAGGCGTTATAATCTGGGGCGTTGACTTCGGCCTCGGACAACTTCTTGAACTTATCCTCGGCGTATAAGCAAAGGAGGATATAAAATGTCAGAAAAAAGCGAAGCTAAATGGTATGTCATTCATACCTATTCCGGCTATGAAAATAAGGTTGCAAGCGATCTTGCAACAATGGTTGAGAGCCGTGGAATGCAAGAACTGATTCAGGATATTAAGATTCCTACCGAAACAGTTACAGAAATCAAAGATGATGTAAAGCGTGAAGTAGTAAGAAAAATATTCCCCGGTTATGTTCTTATTAAAATGATCGTTACCGATGATAGCTGGTATGTTGTCCGCAATATCCGCGGATGCACAGGTTTTGTCGGCCCCGCATCAAAGCCCGTTCCTCTAACTGACAGTGAGGTTGCGGCGCTCGGCGTTGAAAAGCACAGCGTTGAGGTTCAGTATGCAGAGGGTGATAATGTTAAGATTATCAGCGGTCCTCTTGAGGGATACAGCGGCGTTGTTAAAACAGTTGATGTTGATAACAATAATGTTTGCGTTGTTCTCTCTATGTTCGGCAGAGAAACACCCGTTGAGCTTGAGCTTGACCAGATTTCTCTCGACGATTAGTGTTAATACGCATAATGCTTAATATATGCTATTAACTTCCGGCAAATTAAGTTTGTTTTACGGTTTAGGAAACCGTCCGTAGAGCAAAAAAACTTATTTGTCACGGTGGGAGGAGTAAGAATAGGATTACTCCGCCAAGTGTTATCTAAACACGGTTACCACGAATTTTGGAGGTGCTATTATGGCTCAGAAAATTACAGGTTACATTAAATTGCAGATTCCCGCAGGTAAAGCTACTCCTGCTCCCCCTGTAGGTCCTGCCCTCGGTCAGCACGGTGTTAACATTATGGAATTCACCAAGGCCTTCAATGAAAGAACTAAAAACGATGTAGGTCTTATCATTCCTGTTATCATCACTGTTTATGCAGACCGTTCATTCACATTTGTCACTAAGACACCGCCCGCCGCTGTTCTTATCAAGAAGGCTTGCGGTATCGAAACCGCATCCGGCACACCTAATAAAACCAAGGTTGCCAAGATTACCAGCGAGCAGGTAAGAAAGATCGCCGAAACCAAGATGCCCGACCTTAATGCAGCAAGTATCGAATCTGCTATGAGCATGATTGCCGGTACTGCACGCAGCATGGGCGTAGAAGTAGTCGATTAATTCTCTCTCGTGGGAGGAAAGTTCCGATTTAACCACTTATTGGGAGGTAAACTTAAAATGAAACACGGAAAAAAATATAATGATAGCGCAAAGCTTATTGAAACAGGTAAGCTTTACGATGTTGAAGAAGCAGTAGCTGTTGCTGTTAAGACCGGCACTGCAAAGTTTGATGAAACTGTTGAAGTTCACGTTCGCCTTGGCGTTGACTCCCGTCACGCTGACCAGCAGGTTAGAGGCGCCGTTGTTCTTCCTAACGGTACAGGTAAAACCGTTAGAACCCTCGTTCTTGCTAAGGCCGACAAGGCAGATGCCGCTAAAGAAGCAGGCGCTGACTTTGTAGGTGCAGAAGAACTCGTAGCTAAGATTCAGAACGAAAACTGGCTTGATTTCGATGTTGTTATCGCAACACCCGATATGATGGGCGTTGTTGGTCGTCTTGGTAAGGTTTTAGGCCCCCGTGGTCTTATGCCTACCCCCAAGGCAGGTACCGTTACTCCTGACGTTGCTAAAGCTGTTCTTGAAGCTAAGGCAGGTAAAATTGAGTACCGTCTTGACAAGACCAATATTATCCACTGCCCCATCGGCAAGGTTTCTTTCGGTCCTGAAAAGCTTCAGGAGAACTTTGATACTCTTATGGGAGCTATCATCAAAGCTAAGCCCGCAGCAACCAAAGGTCAGTATATCAAGTCCTGCGTAATTGCTACTACTATGGGCCCCGGAATCAAACTTAACGTTGCTAAATTCGGCGCTTAATTTTTAAAAAACTAAGACCTTCCTTTCGGAAGGTCTGTTTTTTTATGTTTATTTGTGTGCGAATTGTAGGGGAGGGGCGCGGGTGTCCGGCGGAAACCCCACCATCTGCCCCTACGAAAGAATAATAGATATACAGAAAAAAGGCACTACCGATTGGTAGTGCCTTTTTGGTTTTGAGCAAAAATTACTTAAGTTCAACAGTTGCGCCAACTTCAGCAAGTTTAGCCTTGATTTCTTCAGCTTCTTCCTTGCTTGCAGACTCTTTAAGAGTCTTAGGAGCACCGTCAACAACTGCCTTTGCATCAGCAAGGCCAAGACCGGTGATTTCGCGAACAACCTTAATAACCTTAATCTTTTCTGCGCCGGCTTCTTTAAGAACAACCTCAAACTCGGTCTTCTCTTCAGCAGCAGCGGCAGCGCCTGCAGCGGGAGCAGCAACTGCAACAGCAGCGGCAGCGGATACGCCAAACTCCTCTTCTACAGCTTTAACGAGCTCAGAAAGCTCAAGAACGGTAAGAGTTTTTAACTCTTCAATCATAGCAGTAATCTTTTCAGATGCCATTTTAATTTCCTCCAATTTGTTATAAGTTTTAGTTAATTTTTAATTTAATTATTCTGCAGATTCTTCAGCAGAACCGTCTTTATCGACGATGGCCTGTACGGCGCGAGCGAAGGCAGCGATAGGTGCCTGGAATGCGCTGCATACAGTTGCAAGAAGTACTTCCTTGGTGGGAAGTTTTGCGAGGGATTCGATGGTTTCAATGTCAACCAACTTTCCATCGAGGAAACCTGATTTAACCTTGAAATTATCGTGCTTCTCTGCGAATTGGCAGAGAATTCTGGCTGCGGCGGTATAATCCTCATTTGAAAGGGCGATAGCGGTTGTTCCCTCGAGAACTTCCTTCATGCCTTCAAGTTCGGTACCTTCAATAGCGCGGCCAAGAAGAGTGTTCTTAACAACGAAGTAATCAACGTTGTTTTCGCGAAGCTCTTTACGAAGGGCGGTGTCATCAGCAACATTTGTGCCGCTATAGTCAACAACTACGCCGGTAACCGCTTTACCGAGTTTTTCGGAAAGCTCAGCAACGAGCTTCTGCTTTTGCTCTAAAACCTTTGCGTTAGGCAATTGTTTCACCTCCGATAAAATTTGCTCTTTGCATCGGACGGAACATAAAGAAAATGTCCGCCCAAAGACCTTGGGCGGACATGAAAAAGCTAAAGTATTTCACGCGCACCTCGGCAGGCGTCAAACTTACGGCCATAGGCCACCTGCTGTCTTTGGTTTTGCAACATATTGATTATAATGGCAGAAGTTTAATTTGTCAAGCATTTTTTCAAAAAAATAGCAAAAATATATTGCTTTAAAATCTTGCTTATTTATATAAATTATAGTATAATAAGATAAATATATATTGGAGGATTATGTTTTGTCGTTTTTATCCACCTCAAGTTTATATCCGCCCGAACAAGCGGCGTATATGAAACGGGTAAGAGAAATTCTTTTAAATAAATATTCCGATGCCCCTAAAGCCCATATTATAACCTACGGTTGTCAGCAGAATGTCAGCGATTCGGAGCGCATAAAAGGTATGCTCGTATCTATGGGTTATGAACTTATAGATTCGCCCGATGGCGCAGATTTTGTTCTTTTTAATACCTGCGCAGTCCGCGGTCACGCTGAGGATAGGGTTTACGGAAACGTGGGCGGCATGAAGCAATATAAGCGCAAGCGCCCCGGTATGATAGTTGCGGTTTGCGGATGTATGGCGCAACAAGAATCGGTAGCCGAAAAATTTAAATTCAGTTACCCTTATGTTGATTTGGTTTTCGGCACCCAGGTTGAGCATCGCCTACCCGAATTTATCTACCGCCGCCTTACAGAAAATAAAAGAATCTTCGAACTCGCCCTCGATAACGGTGATATAGTTGAAGGTATTCCCGTAAGCCGTGATGGTAAAATTAAAGGTTGGCTTCCCATAATGTACGGTTGCAATAATTTCTGTACCTATTGCATCGTACCCTATGTCAGAGGTCGCGAACGTTCGAGAGAACCCGAAAAAATTCTCGAAGAAGCGCGAAATATGGTGAAGGCAGGTTATAAAGAAATAATGCTTTTAGGTCAGAATGTCAACTCTTACGGTAAGGGTTGTGACCACGGAGTTAATTTTGCGAAACTTCTTCGTATGATAAATGATATAGAAGGGGATTTCCGTATAAGGTTTATGACCTCTCACCCCAAAGATTGCACCATAGAACTTCTGGATGCAATAAGGGACTGCGAAAAAGTTGAGCGGCGCCTTCATCTGCCCGTTCAGAGTGGAAGCACCGAGATACTTAAGCGTATGAACAGAAAATACACAAGGGAACAATATCTCACTCTTATAAATGAAGCAAAAAAGAGAATTCCCGATGTGGTGTTCACAAGCGATATTATAGTGGGCTTCCCGGGAGAAACCTACGAAGATTTCAAAGAAACTTTAAGTGTTGTAAAAGAAGTTGGATATTCATCCCTCTTTACCTTTATATTTTCGCCACGGGGCGGCACCCCTGCCGAACTTATGGATGACCCCATAAGCCGCGAAGAAAAGGGTAAGTGGTTTTCTGAACTTTTGAAGGTTCAGGATATTATCGGTCTTGAAAAACAGAAAGAACTTGCGGGAAAGACCGTCAGAGTGCTTTGCGAAGAACCGTCAGAAAGAGATGGGTATATCGTGGGTAAAACGAGCGGCACTGCAAGTGTTGAGTTTTTGGGTGACCTAAAACTAATAGGAAATTTTGCCGATATAAAAATCGAATCTTTCGAAAATAATATATTAAACGGTAGTTTGATAAAAAATAATTAAAATAAGTGAGGAATTTAAAAATGGGAATTTTAGAAGCAACAAGAGCTCTTGGAGCAGAAATGCAGAAGGATGAGCGTTTTATCGCTTTCGCAAAGGCAAAACTTGCCAATGATAATGATACCGAACTTCAAAAGCAAATCGGAGAATTCAATATTGTTAGAATGAATCTTGAAAAGGAAACTTCTTCCGAAGAAGTTAACGAAGAAAAGGTTAAGGAACTCAACGAGGAACTTCGAGCAGTTTATACCAAGATTATGTCCAGCAAAACTATGCTTGATTATAATACCGCAAAGGCAGGACTTGATGCTATGCTTAACGATATCAATAGCGTTATTATGCAGTGCGCTTTAGGCGCAGACCCCGCTACTTGTGAGCCCGAACACGCTTGCTCAGGCAGTTGCGATTCTTGCGGTGGTTGCCACTAAACCTTTCAAGCTTGATTATTAAAGACAAGGGGACTTAAAAACTATGGGATTATCGCCGATGATGACTCAATACATGGAAATAAAGGAACAAAACGAAGATTGTATCCTTTTCTTCCGCCTTGGCGATTTTTATGAGATGTTTTTCGATGATGCTAAAAAGGCATCGGAAGAACTTGAATTAACCCTCACGGGAAGGGATTGCGGTCTTAGCGAAAGGGCGCCCATGTGCGGAGTGCCTTATCATAGTTGCGAAGCATATATTGCCCGTCTTGTTGATAGGGGATATAAGGTTGCCATCTGCGAACAAACCGAAGACCCCGCCACCGCAAAGGGACTTGTTAAGCGTGAGGTTGTTCGCATAATAACTCCGGGTACCGTTATTGAAGACAGTATGCTGGATGAGGCGCGCAACAATTATCTTGCGGGTATTTTCTTTGAAAAGGATGTAGCAGGTCTTTGCTTTGCCGATGCTTCTACAGGTGAAACACACGTAACCGAAATTTCGGGAGATAACTGTCTTTTGCGTGTTGCCGATGAGGTTATGCGTTTTCATCCCAGCGAGATAATTATGACTGCACCTTTGAAAGATTTGATGACGGAATTTTTATCTACGGGATTTGAAGGTACCGTTACTGTAAGAGAGGAATCTGTTTTTGAAAGGGCGTATACAAGGGAACTTATCTGCAAAGAATTTTCGGTCATAAGCCCCGAAAATCTCGGAATTGCGGATGCAAGCACAGTTCAGTGCGCATTAGGCGGAGTTATAGATTATCTTAAAGAAACGGGCAAAATGCAAAACACCACCTTAAATTCAGTGGATGTTTATACCGAAGAAAAGTTTATGCGCCTTGATATGACGGCCATAAGAAATCTCGAAATCTGCGAGACAATGCGTTCCAAATCTAAAAAGGGCTCTCTTTTATGGGTGCTGGACAAGACCAAAACCCCTATGGGTAAGCGACTTATCAGAAGTTGGCTCGGGATGCCCCTTTTATCCATCCCCGAAATCACCCTTCGTCAGAATGCCGTTGAAGAACTTTCAAATGATACGGTCATAAGAGGCGAGGCCTTCGAGTATATGAGCGGTGTTAGGGATGTTGAGAGAATTATAACCAAGGCGGTTTACGGCTCTGCAAATCCCAGAGACCTTTTAGGTCTTGCCGCGACTGCCACCCGTTTTCCCTATATAAAATCGCTTTTGTCGGGTGCGCAAAGTCGGATGCTTAAGAGCATTTATAATGATATTGATATTCTTGATGATATAAGAGAACTTATTGATTCCGCTATTGATGATAAAGCCCCCATAACCGTTAAAGAGGGCAAAATCATCAAAGAAGGATATAATGAAGAGGTCGATACATTAAGAAACGATATGAACGGCGGTACTGATTATATTGCCGATATTGAAGCGAGAGAAAGAGAACGCACGGGAATTAAAAATCTTCGCGTTCGTTATAATAAAGTTTTCGGATATTATATTGAGGTTACCAATTCCTTCCTCGATAAAGTACCCGAAGATTATATCCGCAAACAAACGCTTACAAACTGCGAACGATTCATAACCGATGAACTTAAAGACCTTGAGCATAGGGTTCTCACCGCTAAAGATAGAATTGTTCGTCTTGAATATGAAATTTTTGATGCCATCAGAAATAGGGTGGCCGAAAGCGCAGAGCGTTTCAGAAAAACGGCCAATGCCATTGCTCGACTCGATGCCCTTTGCTCCTTTGCCGAAACGGCGGTTAACAATAATTATTGCAGACCGCTTATTAATAATAGCGGCGCCATAAATATTAAGGCGGGCAGGCACCCTGTTGTTGAGCAGATAATTAGTACGCCTTTTGTTACAAACGATACTCTGCTTGATAATGACGAAAACCGTTGCGCTATTATAACGGGACCCAATATGGCGGGTAAATCCACCTATATGCGTCAGGTTGCGATTATAACGATTATGGCGCAAACGGGTTCCTTTGTCCCCGCGCAAATGGCCGAGATCGGACTTGTTGATGCGGTTTATACAAGGGTTGGCGCATCCGATGATTTGGCATCGGGCAAATCCACCTTTATGGTTGAAATGAACGAGGTATCTGAGATACTTAAAAATGCTACCAAAAACAGTTTGCTCATTCTTGATGAAATAGGCAGAGGCACCTCTACCTTTGATGGAATGTCCATAGCCCGCGCGGTGCTTGAATTTGTGGCAGATAAAAAGAAATTGGGAGCCAAAGCCCTATTTGCTACTCATTACCATGAACTTACGGTTATGGAAAACGAACTTTCGGGTGTTAAGAATTATAATATTGCTGCTAAAAAGCGCGGCGATGATATTATTTTCCTTCGCAGAATAGTAAGAGGCGGCGCCGACCAGAGTTACGGTATAGAGGTTGCCAAATTAAGCGGCATACCCTCCGCCGTTATCGAAAGGGCAAAACAAATTCTAAAAGAAACCGAAGAAAACGGTACGGTTACATATAAAACCGTTAAGGGAGCCGATAGTCAACTTCCTCTTGAGATGGCTAATGCCGCCGAAATTCTGGATGAACTTAAAGCCCTTGATGTTAACACATTAACGCCTATTGAGGCGATGGGAGTACTTTTCGATATTGCCAATAAGGCAAAATCGGTTTAGGGAAAATTTAATTTTTGAGAAAGGAAGGGAAGAATATGCCTAAGATTAATTTACTGCCGAGAGATTTGGCCGAACTTATTGCCGCAGGCGAAGTGGTTGAAAGACCTGCTTCTGTGGTAAAAGAGATGGTGGAAAACTCAATAGATTCGGGCGCTACACATATAACCGTTGAAATTAAACGGGGCGGAGTTACATATATCCGCGTCACCGATAACGGATGCGGCATTTCTTCCGAAGATGTGCCCGTGGCTTTTTTGCGCCACGCAACGAGTAAAATTTCTAAGAGCGATGACCTTTATAGTATTGCCACCTTGGGATTCAGAGGTGAGGCCTTGGCTGCCACATCCAGCGTTTCCAGAATAGAAATGTTTACCAAAAGAGCGGAAGATGCTCTCGGCACTCACTATCAGATAGAAGGCGGAATTGAAAAACTGAACGAAGAATCGGGTTGCCCTGAGGGTACTACCATAATCGTCAGAGATATTTTCTATAACACGCCCGCCCGAATGAAGTTTTTAAAAACCGATATGGGCGAAGGCAATGCGGTAACTGCGGTTTGCGAGCGGGCCGCCCTTTCTCACCCAGAAATCGCCTTTAAACTTATAAAAGACGGTAAGCAGGTTATTTCTACTTCGGGTGACGGAAAACTTCACTCTGCTATTTATTCTGTTCTCGGCAGAGAATTCGCCACCACTCTTATTGCGGTAGAAACCGAACTTTCGGGTATAGGTGTGAGCGGATTTACTTGTAAACCCATATACTGCCGTCAGTCGAAAACCGCTCAGATAGTTTTCTTAAACGGAAGATTTGTTCGTTCGGGAACGGTAAGCGCCGCAGTTGAAAGGGCTTATAAGAATAGCGCAATGGTCGGCAAATATCCCGCCTTTGTTTTAAATCTTAAGGTTCCTTTTGGCGCCGTGGATGTTAATGTTCACCCCGCCAAAACCGAAATTCGTTTCTCCGATGAAAAGAAGATTTTCGATGCGGTTTACTATGGGGTTAAATCGGCAATAGAACTCGGCGATACCCGCCCTGCTATAAATATCGGCGCACCTAAAAAGGCGGTACCCTTGGCCGAAGAAACCGAGCAGGTTAAATACCGTCAAGCAGGTGTGGATTTCTCAATCTATAATAAATCCCAAGGGAAAAAGGACTATACGGCACAAAAACTCGTATCTAAAGAAATTCCTAAAATAAAAGATGAGCCCTTGGTGCTTCGTCAGGATAATACTCCGTTTTTTGCACGAGAAGATGTTAAAAAGTTTATTGCAAAAACGGAAGAAAAAACAGAGATTAAGGCAGAAGAAAAAATTTCTGATTTTTCGCCGAAGGCAGAAGAAATCTCCGAAAAAGCAGGAGAATATACTCCCGAAAAAGAAGTGCGGCTTATAGGCGAGGCGTTTTCCACCTATATAGTTGCAGAAATGGGCGAGAGCGTTTTTCTTATTGATAAACACGCTGCCCACGAACGAATTCTATTCAACGATTTCAAGAAAAATCAAAAAATAGAGATGCAAAATCTTCTTTCCGCCGTTAGCGTAAGGTTAGAGGCCGAAGAATATACAGCGGCAGTTTCTAATATTGATTTACTTTTAAAGGCGGGATTTGAAATAGAAGATTTCGGCGATGGAACGGTTCTTGTAAGAGCGGTACCCGCAATGCTTATGGGAGAAGATGTGGCTTCTATGGTAAGAGAAGCGGCCGCGTCCTTGGCCAATACGGGAAATGTTGATATCGAAAGAATAGAAGATATATTCCATTCGGTTTCTTGCAAAGCCGCTATTAAGGCGGGATATATCACAAGCAATTTAGAACTTTTGGAACTTGCTAAAAAGGTGCTTAATTCCGATGATATAAGATACTGTCCCCATGGCAGACCCGTCGCTTTTGAAATCAAGAAAAAAGATATTGAAAAACAGTTTGGCAGAATACAATGAGTGAAAAGAAAAAAGTAATTTGCGTTGTTGGCCCAACGGCATCGGGAAAAACCGAACTCGGTATCAGGATTGCAAACTTCATAAATGGTGAGATTATCTGCGCCGATTCAATGCAGATTTATAAGGGTATGAGTATTGCTTCTGCGGCGCCTACCGAAGAAGAAAAGGCAAGAGTGCCCCATCATCTCGCCGAGTTTTTGGAATATGATGAGAGTTTTACCGCAGGGGATTATGTAAAAAGCGCGCGTGCCAAGATAGAAGAACTTTTAAATAGGGGAGTAACCCCCGTGATAGTCGGAGGAACCGGACTATATATCAGTTCGCTTGCCGATAATATTATTTTCACCGAAGCCAAAACTGATAAGGATTTAAGGCAGAGGTTAAATAAAAGGATGGAAGAAATCGGCGCTGAGGCAATGCTCGAGGAACTTAAAAAACTTGATAGCGCCGCCGCAGAGAAACTTCATCCCAATAATAAAAGAAGAATTATCCGCGCCTTTGAGATTTATGAAACAACCGGTCTTACGGTAACCGAGCAAAACTGCAAATCCAGAGAAGAAGAAAATCCGTATGAATTTATAATGCTGGGTATTAATTATAGGGATAGACAGAAGCTTTATGACCGCATAAATTTAAGGGTGGATAAGATGGTGGAAAGAGGTCTTGTAGCCGAAGCCGAAATTGCCTTTGAAAATCAAAACGGTGAAAGCGACGGCGCGGTACAAGCCATAGGCCATAAGGAACTTTTCCCGTATTTTAGGGGCGAGAGTTCTTTGGAAGAGTGTATAGAGAAATTGAAACAGTCCACCCGCCGCTATGCCAAACGGCAGATAACCTGGTTTTCGAGGGATGAGCGCGTAAATTGGCTTTATCCCGATTATTATGAGGATATCTATACAAAAGCAATAAATATAATTTCGCAAAGTTAAATTATTAAAGAAGGGAAGATGCAGGATGAAGAAAAATACAGTACTTCGTATATTTTTAATCACATTTATCGCTATTTTTGTTTTTCACCAGGCATATTCCTCAATTTACAAACCCGTAGTCACCGAGAGCGCCGAATTTTTTGAAACGGTAGACGGACTAAAAATTAACGGAACAATTATAAGACGCGAAAGTATCGTTACGGGCAGTAAAAACGGTTCCCTGCATTTTGCAGTGGAAAACGGAATGAGGGTGGCTAAAAACGGCGTGGTTGCCACCATATACGAAAGCGATGAGGCCTCAATAACCTTAAGCGCCATTTCGGATATTAATAAACAGATAGAAGATATCGAAGATATGATTGCCTATAACGATTTGCAGGCGGTCGATTTGGATGTTGTGAACAGTAAGGTGGACAAAGCCCTTAACGGCGTGATTTTAGGTACCAGAGGGAATAATTTTTCGGGGGTAAATGATAACCTTAGTGAACTGCTTTCGGCCATAAATCGCCGCAAACTGATAACGGGCGAGGAAACCGACTTTTCCGATAAACTTGCAGCCCTTAAAGATAAAAAAGCAAAACTTGAAGCATCGCTCCCCGCCGATAAAGGCAGCATAAGGGCCGCACAGTCGGGATATTTTGTTTCAAGTACGGATGGATACGAAACCGTATTTACGGGTGAAGACCTATCCGCCGTAACAAGCGAATTTTTATCTTCGGCGGAACCTAAGGCAACACCTAAAAACGCCATTGGCAAAATTGTTTCGGATTATGAGTGGTATATCGCCGCTAAAATAAGTTTAAACGATTCTCTAAAATATAAAGAGGGAGAAACCCTCACCGTTAAAACAGAAATAAAATCCCATTCAAGTTTATCCGTAACGGTTAAAAAGATAAATGTTTCAGAAGAAACGGGCGAAGCGGTCATAATCTTCTCTTGTCAGCAGATGAGCAGTGAACTCGCCACCTTAAGACGAGGAAATATGACGGTTGTCAGCAAAACATTTTCGGGGCTTAAGGTTCCGAGAAGAGCCCTTCGTGTTATAGACGGGAAGTCGGGTGTTTATGTTTTAAGCGGCAGAAGTGTTCGATTTATTCCGGTAAATGTTATATATAGGGCGGATGATTATGTTATCTGCGAACAGCAGGTAAGCAATAGTTCCGTACTACGTCTTTATGATGAGGTTGTAGTGAAAGGCAGGAATCTTTATGACGGAAAAGTCGTCGGCTGAAATTTTTAATGAAAACTATAGCCGTATAAAAAAAGAAATAGCCGCCGCGGCAGTAAAATCCGGAAGAGCGCCCGAGGATATAACCCTCCTCGCCGCCACAAAAACCGTTGATGTGGATATAATTAATCACGCTATAAAAAACGGCATAGATTATATCGGCGAAAACAGGGTGCAGGAGTTAACGGCTAAAAATGATTTTTATCTACCCGTTCATAAGCACTTTATCGGCCATCTGCAAACCAATAAGGTTAAATATGTTATTGATAAGGTGGAACTTATAGAGTCGGTAGATTCAGTGCATCTTGCCAAAGAGATTTCAAAAGAGGCAAAAAAACGCGGAATATGTATGGATATTCTTCTCGAAATCAATATCGGCGATGAAGAATCCAAATCGGGATTTAGGGCAGAAGAAGTGATGGAAGCCGCAAAGGAAATCAGTAAACTTGGCGGAATTCGGATACAAGGAATTATGGCAATTCCCCCAATATGTGAGGATGAACAGATTTTGCGTGGATATTTCAAGAAAATGCATAAACTGTTTGTTGACATCGGTAACGAAAAAATAGATAATAGTAGTATGAAAATTTTATCTATGGGAATGTCGGATGATTTCGCTGTTGCCATAGAGGAAGGCGCTAATCTCGTGCGAATAGGAACAGCGCTTTTCGGAAAAAGAAATTACAATATTTAAAATATAAAAAAGAAAAGGAGAAAATAAAATGAGCATTTGGGATAACATTAAAAACATTATGACCATTCCCGAGGATGATGAATTCGAGGATGAGATGGAAGAAAAGGTAGAGGAGCCCAAAGAGGAGCCCCAATATGCCCCTAAAAAAGCCGAAGCACCTCGTATAATTAAATCAAAGGCGGCCAATTATAACCAGAATTCTACTCAGATGCAGGTTGTGCTTGTAAAACCCGACCGTTTTGAAGATGTTGAGGCCATTGCCGACCATCTTAATAATAAGAAGACAGTTGTACTCAATCTTGAGGATGCAAATCGTGAGGTTTCCAGAAGAATTATTGACTTTTTAAGCGGCGTTGCTTACGCTAACCACGGAAATATCCGCAAGGTTGCCAACAGCACATTTATTATAGTTGCCCGCGATGTTGATATTATGGGTGAACTTATGCTTGATGATTTCTCTGAAAGCAAACTCTATTTTTAATGGATGAAAAGTTTTTCGTCGCCCGAGTGGAAGATACTCTCCGCCAATCTCTGAATACGAATAAACCTAAATTTTTAGGTTTTTTAACCGAAAGCGAAACGGGGAAAGCCATAGAGATTCTCAAATCAAAGGGCGCTAAATATTCCTTGTTTGGAGGTTTCTCCGAAGCGGATAGGGTTATGCTTTGTTGTGAGCCCGATTGGTGCGAGGAAATTGAGTTTCCGATAGTTCCTCTGACCGCAACTTTCAGAGAGCAGGATATTTTAACCCACCGCGATATACTGGGCGCTTTAATGGGGCTTGGTATTAAAAGAGAATCGGTTGGAGATATACTTGTCGAAAAAGGAAGAGCAGTGTTTTTTATATCAGAGGATATAAAAAAATTTGTTTTAACTCAATTTACAATGGCGGGCAGAGTAGGGTTAAAACTAAGCGTAGGTGTAACCCTGCCGTTACCTGCCCTTAGCCAAAAGGTTTCATTCAGAGAAACGGTATCATCCTGTCGGCTTGATTGCATAGTTTCCGCTTTGATTAAATGTTCGAGAAATAAGGCGGCGGAACTTATAAGCGAAGGTCTTGTGAGCATTAATTCCGCTATGTGCAGTAAGCCGACCAGAACTATAGTTTCGGGGGATAGGATTACCGTTCGCGGCAAAGGCAAATTTACCGTTGATGCTTGTGATGATGTATCGAGAAAGGGCAGAACGGTACTGGAATATTCAAAATATATGTGAATGGAGAAAACGCTATGTTGAACGCAAAGGAACTTAAAAATATTAAGTTTTCAAAGCAAATGGGTGGATATAAGCAAGAAGAGGTAGATATTTTGCTTGATAAAATCGAATCCGATTATGAAGTTTTTGAGCGCACCATAAGGGAACTTAAAGCTGAAATCGAGCAAAAGAACGATGAGATAAATACTCTTAAAAGTTCACAGTCAAGTATCCAAGAAGTGCTTATCAATGCTCAGAAACTTGCCGAGCAGATGATAAAAGAGGCCAAAGAAAAGAGCGAAGAAATTATTAAGGATGCAGAAAACAGCATCGTTAATATGACCGAAAAGCAGCGAGATGTTATTTCGGCATTCGAAAGCGACCAAGCGTTGCGACTTAGGAGAGCCGAGGAAGAATACGATGCTCTTATTGCCAAACTTGAAGCCAAGAAGACGAGCGTTGAAAAGGCCACTGAAGATTGCATAGAGCGTCAGCAAACATTATTTAACAAACTTAAATTCGAAGTTTCTGCTTTCAAGGCGGATATTTCGGCAAAATATAAGCAGCATATTGAAATTTTGAGCAAGATTCCCGATGAGGTTCCGATGGATCCGAAATCGGTGGTAGAAATGTTATCCAAAGATACTACGCAGACACCTGATGTTTCGGGATTCGTTGTTAACGTAGATTCTGCCGAAGAAGAACCTGAAGCGGCAGAACAAGAGGAAGAAATTTAATTTACACGGAGTGATTTTGTGTTATCTTACATATTAGCAGTTATAACGGGGGCGCTCTTCTTTGTTGCCGACCGTTATACCAAGGATTTAATTTCAAGCACATTCGTTTTATCCGAAACCAAAGATTTTATACCCGGTTTTATTGATTTTACCTATATTAATAATCGCGGCGGCGCTTGGGGTATGCTTAGCGGCTACACTTGGCTTTTAGTTAGCGTAACGATTATTATTATGCTCGTGTGCATCGCCCTTCTTCTTAAGATGGGATTCAAGGATAAATTGATGTTTTGGGCTATTTCTTTAATACTTTTCGGCGGACTTGGAAATATGTATGACCGTATTTTTAATGGGGGAAATGTTGTGGATTTTATTCATCTTTCCTTTATGCCCGAATTTCCCGTATTTAATGTGGCTGATTGCGCCATCGTTATAGGCGCAGGTCTTTTTATCCTTTATTTCGTTATCGGTATGATACGGGATTCCAAGGAGAAAAAGACAGTAGTGGTTCCCGAAAATTCCAACGATGAATAGATTTGAAACAATATATGAGGGAAGCGGCGAGCGGCTGGATGTTTTTACCGCCGCATTTCTCGATGTTACCCGTTCAAAAGCCACAAAACTTATAGAGAGCGGATGCGTTGCGGTGAACGGCAAAGAGGCCTTAAAAAATACCAAACTTAAAAATGGTGATAGTGTTTTGGTCTGTGAGCCCGAGCCCGAGATTTACGAAGTAAAGGCACAGAATATACCTCTCGATATCGTTTATGAAGATAATGATGTTTTGGTGGTTAATAAACCAAAAGGTATGGTGGTGCACCCCGCGGCAGGCAATCCCGATAATACCCTTGTGAATGCCATAATGTATCATTGCGGCGATTCACTTTCGGGAATAAACGGTGTTTTGCGCCCCGGTATTGTTCACCGAATCGATAAAAACACAAGCGGCCTATTGATGATAGCCAAAAACGATGCCGCCCATAATGGACTGGCATCTCAGATAAAAGCCCATAGTTTTACCCGCGAATATGAAGCGGTAGTTTACGGGAATTTCAAAGCAGATAGCGGTACCATTGATGCTCCTATAGGTCGTCACCCTGTAAAGCGTAAGCAGATGGCGGTTACCGATAAGAATAGCAAAGAGGCCGTTACCTATTATGAGGTTATAGAGCGGTTCGGGGATTTTACCCATATAAGATTAAAACTCAAAACGGGAAGAACCCATCAGATAAGGGTGCATATGTCATATATAGGTCACGCCGTTGCGGGTGATGATGTTTACGGCCCTAAAAATGTTATAACCAAATTGGGAGGACAATGTCTGCACGCAAAACGGGTAGGATTTATCCACCCTGTAACACAAAAATATATGGAATTCGATAGCGAACTTCCCGATTACTTTAAGGCGTTTTTAAAGGAGATAAGAAACCCGCGATGAAACTTTTTGAAGGTTGCCTTTTGGCCTGCGATTTGGATGGTACCTTACTTTCCGATGAGGGTATGGCCAAAAGAAACGCAGAGAAAATTAAATATTTCATAGAAGAAGGCGGCCATTTTTCTATGGCAACGGGAAGAACCCCCAGCGCCGTAAACGAGGTTTTGAGAGAAATACCCAATGTTTCACCCTCGGTTATGGCTAATGGCGGAGTTATCTATGACTTTCAGAACAAAAAAACGCTTTTTTCGGTTTGCATACCTAAAGAGGATAGATTTGTTTTAAGGGATATTCTTGAAAAATTTGACGGTGTCGCCGCAGAGGTGCATATAGGCGAAAAGGTTTATATATTTTCCGATAACTATGAAAGCCGAGACCATCGAGAGTATGAAGAATTTGGTGTTTGCGAGTGCGCATATGATGAAATGTGCGCAGTAGATTTCGAAAAAATTATATTTTTTGCACCCGATAACGATACATATAATTCTCTTTGGAAATATGCGGAAGGTTTAGAGGTTTCTTCAAGATTCATAAAAACCTCTGCTACCATAAAGGGAAGCAAACGCAATTATATAGAATTTGTTCCAAAGGGCGTTTCGAAAGCCCTTACGGTTGAAAAATTAGTGGAAATTTTGGGTATAAAGGCAGGGAACTGCTTTGCAATGGGCGATTATTATAACGATGTTGAGATGCTTCGTTTCGCCGATATATGCGCAGTGCCCGAAAATTCTCCCGATGATATAAAGGAAATCGCCGATTTGGTGGTTGGAGATGTTAAAAACGGCGCGGTGGCCGATTTTATAGATTACCTGTCGCAGATGAAAACTGCGGCTTTGAAAGGAAGCATATGATGGACAACATTAAAAAGACAGAACTCAAAAAACAAGCCCTCAATGTCCGTATGGGAATCATTGAAGGCGTACATTCGGCAAAATCGGGTCATCCGGGCGGCTCACTTTCCTGCACGGATATTCTCACATATCTCTATTTTGAGTATATGAATATCGACCCTAAAAATCCCAAGGCAGATAACCGCGACCGTCTTGTTCTTTCTAAAGGACACGCCGCACCCGCCCTCTATTCTGTTCTTGCCAATAGAGGTTATTTCCCCGTAGAAGATCTTAAAACTTTAAGACAAATCGGTTCCGTTCTTCAAGGACACCCCGATATGAAACATATCCCCGGCGTTGATATGAGCAGCGGTTCATTGGGTCAGGGAATTTCCACCGCTTGCGGTATGGCGCTTTCAGCCAAGCATTTCGGTAATGATTTCCGCGTTTTCACCATTCTCGGTGATGGCGAAATCGAAGAAGGTCAGGTTTGGGAAGCAGCAATGTTTGCCGCCAATAAAAACCTTTCTAATTTGGTTGCTTTTGTTGACTTTAATAACCTTCAGATTGATGGTTCCATTGATGAAGTTAACTCCGCAAAGCCCATCGATAAGAAATTCGAGGCATTTAATTGGCACGTTATAACAATAAACGGTCACGATTTCCAGGAGATTGAAGCCGCTTTAAAGGAAGCAGAAACTGTAGATAAGCCCGTTGCTATTATTGCAAATACCGTTAAGGGTAAGGGCGTTTCATTTATGGAAAATCAGGTTGGCTGGCACGGTTCCGCTCCTAATGATGAACAATATGAAATGGCAATGGCAGAGCTTAAATCCGAGCTCGCTAAATTTTAAGGAGGGAATTTAAGATGTCAGAAATTAAAACAGTTGCAACGAGAGCATCTTATGGAAAGGCGCTTGTTGAACTCGGTAAAGAGAGAGATGATTTTATCGTTCTTGATGCCGACCTTGCCGCCGCTACACAGACAGGTATGTTCAAAAAAGAATTCCCCGAAAGATTTTATGATTGCGGTATCGCAGAGCAGAATATGATTAGTATAGCTGCAGGCGTAGCCGCTACGGGCAAAAAGGTATTTGCTTCTTCCTTTGCTATGTTTGCCGCAGGCAGAGCATTTGAACAGGTTAGAAACTCTATAGGTTATCCCCATCTTAATGTTATTATCGGCGCTACCCATGCGGGTATTTCGGTTGGTGAAGACGGCGCTACCCACCAGTGCAACGAGGATATCGCCCTTATGCGCACCATTCCCGGTATGACCGTTATTAACCCCGCTGATGATACCGAAGCCCGTCTGGCAGTTCGCGCCGCTTTAGATGCAGATGGCCCCGTTTATATTCGTTTTGGTCGTCTTGCAGTTCCCGTGATTTTCGGTGATGATTATAAATTCGAAATCGGCAAGGGCGTTGAGATGAAAGAAGGCAACGATGTTACTATTGTTGCTACCGGTCTTTTGGTTAATGAAGCCCTTATCGCTCACGATATGCTGAAAGAAGAAGGCATTAATGCAAGGGTTATCAATATTGCTACCATTAAGCCCCTCGATAAAGATATCATCCTTAAGGCAGCTCGTGAAACAGGCGCCATTGTTACCGCAGAGGAACACTCGGTAGTTGGCGGTCTCGGAAGCGCAGTAAGTGATGTGGTTTGCGAAGCATATCCCGTTCCCGTAGTTAAACTCGGTGTTAACGATGTCTTCGGTCATTCAGGCCCCGCGCCCAAACTTCTTGATGAATTTGGTCTTCGCGC
>JAZNFF010000135.1:0-7399 GCA_045588995.1 Acutalibacteraceae bacterium | reverse complement strand
AAGGAATAATCTCTTGCTGCACTTATAATCCGAGCAAAATCCGTATTAATGTCATAAGGACTGATTCTGCCCACCGCATTTTTCAGAAAAATATTGCCGATAACAAATCCGATAATTAAAGCTATCGTCATAGAAAGTCCTGTTCTGCGTGTTTTTTTACCGAGTAAAAAAAGCGCGGCGATGGCAATCCAAAGAGTCCCTCCAAGAGCAAGGCGGCTGATTATGGGCATTGCCCCGTCAAGAAACTTGCATTTAAAAGTATCTTGAATAAAATCAAGGATACCAAGTTCAAAGTTATTCATAAAGTGCTCCATTCTTTGCGCATTTTTATTATATATTCCCAAATTCAAAATAAAAAACACCGCGTAATGCGGTGTTTTTTGAGTTTTAAATATCAAGATTTGTTATGTCCTGAAGGGTTTCGCGCTTAACGGCAATGTAGGATTTTCCGTCCTTTAGCATAACTACGGGCGGACGGGGGATTCTGTTATAATTGGAAGCCATTGAGTAGTGATAAGCGCCTGTTGTAAGAACGGCTACAAGGTCGCCGCGCTTCATATTTGAAGGCATATTAACCTTTTCTTGAATTATATCGCCGCTTTCACAGCAACGGCCGACGATATCGCAAATCATATCTCTAGGTTCCCTCATTTTTTCGGCGGGTACAACGGTATATTCTGCGCCGTAAAGCACAAAACGTGGGTTATCTGTCATACCGCCATCAACGGAAATATAGTTTTTATATCCCGTGATTTTTTTAAGGGCGCCCATAGTATAAAGGGTAAGTCCCGCATCGGCAACGATGCTTCTGCCTGGCTCAAAATATATGTGGGGAAGGGAAATACCGTATTTTTCGGCTTCAGCCTTAACGCACTGACCGACCTCTAAAATATTAGAGTAAATATCAATTTCGGGGTCGCGGCTTGTGTATCTAACGCCGTATCCGCCACCTAAATCAAGGATTTCTGCGGTGTAACCAAAAGCGTTTTTCATATCGTTGATAAATGCCATCATAACATAAACGGTGGCGATATAAACGGATGAATCAAAAACTTGAGAACCCACGTGGCAGTGGAAACCCTTAAGGGTAATATTTTTAAGTGAGAGGGCAAGACCCGTGATTTCCTTTGCCTGACCCGTTTCAATAGCGGAGCCAAATTTAGAATCAACTTTGCCCGTTGCTACTTCTTCGTAGGTGTGAGGGTCAATACCGGGAGTGATTCGCAGAATGATATTGGGTTTAGCATTCAGTTTTTGCGCTATATTATCAATAGCCAATAGTTCTTCTTCGCAGTCAACAACAAAGTATCCAACGCCGTTTTCTATGGCGTATTTAATATCGGAATCGGTTTTATTATTGGAGTGAAAAAATGCGTTTTCAAGAGGAAAACCCGCCTTTTTAGCAGTGGCAATTTCGCCGCTTGAAACCACATCAACGCCCATTTCTTCTTCCATAGCAATTTCGTAAATACGCTTAAAGGAAGCCGCCTTTGAAGCATAGAGAATATGGCCTTTATCACCAAAGGCCTCGCGCACTGCAGTTATATATATTTTAGCGAGTTTGCGAATTCTATCTTCATCGTAAAGATATAAGGGGGTGCCGTATTCTCTTGCTAAATCGGTGGTGCTTTGACCGGCAAAATAAAGGGTATTATCCTTAACAGATAGGTTTTCGCATATTAAATCGTTTGAAAAGTTGGAATCGTTCACGATAATTTCCTTTCGTGATATTAGAGTAAATGTTTTCTGATTTCTTCGTTTGAAAGAGGGGATAGGTCGCGGGGCGCAACATCGAAAACAGTAATAGCGCCCTTTTCACCGCGGTTCTTCATCTTAAATACTGCGCGGGCAAAAGCCACTAATACACTTGCAGTAAATTCGGGGTTTGAATCAAGTTTCAAACTATATTCTATAATATGTTTGTTTTCATTACTTGCTCCCGTAAATCCCGAACGGATTACAAATCCGCCGTGTGGGATACCGCTATGATTTTTCATAAGTTCTTCTTCGGTTATGAACGTTACAGTTGTATCATAATCGGCGAAGTAGTTGGGCATAGTTTTAATTTCGTTTTCTATTTTTCCAAGGTCAGCCCCTTCTTCTGCCACAACAAAACACTCTCTCAAATGCTTTTCGCGGGTGGTAAGTTCGGGGTTTTCGCCGTTTCTGACGCGGGTAAGGGCATCGCTTATAGGCACAGTATACTGCCTTGCATCCTTAACCCCTTCGATTCTTCTAATGGCATCGGAATGACCTTGGCTAACGCCTCTGCCCCAAAAGGTATAATCATTACCGTTTGGTAAAATAGCAGAACTATAAAGACGGGCAAGGGAAAACATACCGGGATCCCAACCACCCGAAATAAGAGCAAGGTTATTGCTTTTTTCGGCAGCGTTATTAACTCTGTCGAAATGTTCGGGGATTTTGGCATGGGTATCAAAACTGTCCACAACACAGAAATTTTCTGCGAGGGCGGGGGTCATAGTTGGGAGATCAGTAGCGCTGCCGCCGCAGATTATTACTACATCGATTTCGTTTTTGTATTTGAGAATATCATCGGCGCTGAAAACGGGGGTATTAAAAACCGTTTTAACACTCTCGGGCGCTCTTCTTGTGAAAACACCGAAAAGCTCCATATCGGCGGCACTTTTAACCGCGCATTCAACGCCTTTTCCTAAATTGCCGTATCCATAAATAGCAATCTTCATAAAATCACCTAAAATCAGATTTTTATACCTGCATTTTTCATTGCAGTAAGGAGTTTTGCTTCATTTTCTTCTTCCATGGGAGTAAGGGGTAAACGGAGATAGTTTTCGCCGAATCCCATTTTAGCCATAGCCGCCTTTACGGGAATGGGGTTAACCTCGCAGAAAAGAGCATCAACAAGTGGTAAAAGGTCAAGTTGCGCCTTTCTGGCAGCCAATATATCGCCCTTTAAAAAGTCGTGACACATTTTTGAAGTTTCTTGCGGCAGTAGATTTGAAAGCACCGAAATAACACCCTTTCCGCCAAGAGAAAGAACGGGAACTATCTGGTCATCGTTGCCCGAATATATCTGAAGGTCATCTCCGCAAAGATGAGCAACCTCGGCAATCTGCGAAATATTACCGCTTGCTTCCTTTATAGCAACAATATTGGGGTGTTTTGCGAGAACTGCGCAGGTTTTGGGCAGTAGGTTACAACCAGTACGACTTGGAACATTATAAAGTATGCAGGGCTTATCACTTGCATCTGCAATAGCCGTAAAGGATTTGATAAGACCGTTTTGGGTTGCTTTATTATAGTAAGGAGTAACGAGAAGCATAGCATCTGCCCCTACTTTACACGCATACTTTGTAAGTTCTATAGCGTAAGCCACATCGTTAGAGCCCGTTCCCGCAATAACGGGAACACGACCTGCCACTTTATCAACGCAATATTTAATAACGGCTTTATGTTCGCTGTCGGTAAGAGTCGAGCCCTCGCCCGTTGTACCTGCAACAACGATAGCATCAATTCCGCTTTCTATCTGCCACTCTATAAGTTTGCCGAAATTCTCGTAATCTACTCCGTTTTCGTTGAGTGGTGTAACAATGGCGGTTGCTGCGCCTTCAAAAATAGTGTTTTTCATAAATTTTCCTCCAAAGACAAACGGCCAAATTAAAAGGATAGCCGTTTTATAAAATGGCTATCCTCAAATCTCATAATAATAACTATAAGAATTTAGATAGCACTCCGCATTTTTGCGACAACAGAGCGGATATTATCCGAACTGCCAGAAAGGTATACGCCACTATACCCACTTCGGCACTCGCCCCTTTCCCGTAAGGTCTTGGCAACCCCTGAAAATCAGGTGAATTACGGTACTCTTGACAAAGTGCGCCTCTATCAAAACTATGTGGACAGTTTAACATAAGTGAGTCCACTTGTCAATATTAAATTAGATATTTGAGAGTAAATTATCAATATCCTCTTCAGATTTGAAGTTGATATCGGTATCTGCTTTATAAAGGGACCACATTTCGTTATTAACCGAGGTTTCTCCACATTTAACGGTTTTAAGTTCACCCAATGATTCAACTTCTATAAAAACATCATTGGTATATGTTTCGAAATTACAGCCGCCGTCGGGGTAATTGCCTTTCGGTAAAGCGGATTCAATTCTTTTGCAGAAAATATTATTCGCCTTGCAGTAATATGCGGTAGCTTTATTAAGGTCAAGACCGAGTTTAATGGGTGTCTTGGCATTTTCATCCTGCTTAAGAGTTATATAATTCTTTCCTAAATATATTCGCTTATCCGTAAGGTCGGTATAGGGCCAAACTATGATTTTGCGGTTGGCTAAAAGCCCCGTATCGTTATCATTCATTGGGATAATAAGGGTGCCACCCTTACCGCATACAGAAAGTCCCCAAACAGAGAACTCCTTATCTTTTTTATCGAAATTGGTAACCCGCATAGTAACCTGCATTGATGCATCATCGTTATCCATACGGATTTCCAGTTGCTTTTGAAGATTTGTGCCTTTTTCTGCAGGGGGAGTGAAGATTGCACCGTTTTCGGTTTTTTGCACGGTTACTTCGCAGTCATCGGGATTATAGCAATAAGGGTAACTTTCGGGGGATGTCCAGATTCTGTGACCTCCCATATTTTCCCATTTTTTGCCGATGCCAAAAAATTCTTCATATTCCTTATCAGTGCGTTCTCCCGCGCCTTTACGGTCATCGCACATTATATTTGCTCCTCCAATAAAACCAAAACGGATAATACGAGGACCAACATCAATAGTAACAAAGGCCTCGATAATTCCATTGGAAATTGAAATTACGCGCCCGTAATCTTTATAATTTTCTAAAGCGGTAATACTAATCATTTTTAACATCCTTTATAAGTTTAAAAGTATATTCAGCGCCGCAGGTTTGCGGATTTTCGAGGGATAGGGCAAAAATATCGGTGGCTCGGCTTTCGGTTTCCAAAACCTTTATGGCCTCTTTGCCGAGGGTGCTTATTTCCGCCACCCTCTTAATAATGGGAAGGGCGGATTTGAATTCTTTAAGATGTCGCTCACCAAACTTATTAAAGCCGAGAATTCTAACATAGGGGGGAGTTTTCATAAAGAATTCATTATCAAGGCGAAGATATGCCGAAAGAATAAGTCGGCGCACTCGGGCCAAGGTGTATCTTTTGCTTTTGAGTAGGTCGCAAAGTTCTTCGTAACTATCTGCCTGACGAGCCGAGGCAAATAAAGCGTTATCAAGCCCCTCGCTTAAATCGGGAAGATTTCGAAAATCTTCTTTGCTTGTAAGCCGTAGGGAAGAAAGGATAGCCCTTTCAAGAAGTTTCATATCTGAAAGGTTTGCGTTTTTCAGCAAATCAATACACTCTGCGGGCATATACTCTGTGAGTTCTTCCCAACCGTTTTCCTTAATTTTCTCTCTTATAAATGAGGCGCTGGCAAAACCGTTAGAAACTCCCTTATCGTGACCTGCACCCTGCCTTTTAACGCAGGAGAATTTTATATTTAAATTTAGTTTCTTTGTTGCGGCGATATATTCGATTCCAAGATTATCATTGGGATTTTTAAGTAAAGCTATATCTCCACCAAGGGATTTTACAGCATTTTCTCGGGCCGCCGCAAAGGTGATACCCTTTTTTATTTCTTCCGAAACAAGAGCATTAAAATCTTCAGATAAAAGTATATCGGCGAGGGCATAAAGTTTTTTTATATCTCCGCATTCACTGCCGAAAATAATTTCATCACAACCGCAGTTATATAGTTGCCAAACGCCTCCGAGGGCAAAGTTTTGCGCAGTGGACATAGACCATAAAACAGGCAATTCAACTACAATATCCGCCCCGCAGGAAAGCGCCATACGGGCCCTTATTTCCTTGGAAACTATGGCGGTTTCTCCGCGCTGAACGAAATTGCCGCTTATGGCGCAGATAACCGTTTTACTACTCTCTGTAGCGCGGTCAAGGATATACTTGTGTCCATTATGCAGTGGGTTAAATTCTGCTATAATACCTATTGCTGACAAATTCATTCACCTCGCTTAAAAAACCCTTGAAAAATTTATATAAATAAAGTATTATATATAAGATATTATGCTTGGATATATTTTATCACAAGTTTTTACATTCTTCAACAACAATTTACAGGAGGATTTAAGTTATGAAAATTTTCGTAGTTAATGCAGGTAGTTCATCCCTTAAATATCAGCTTATTGATATGGAAAATGAGCAGGTACTTGCAAAGGGCCTTTGTGAAAGAATCGATGTTTCGGGTAGCATTACCCATAAAGCATTTGATGGCAGAGTTTATACTGCCGAAACCCCTATGCCTACTCATAGCGAGGCATTCGAGGCCGTTTTATATGCCCTCGTTGAAAGTGAAGCTAAGGTTATTGATTCCTTCGATGAAATTTCGGCTATCGGTCACCGCGTAGTTCAGGGCGGCGCCGTTTATAAAAATTCTTGCCTTATTGATGAGAAACTTCTTGAAACCGTTTCAGCCCTCGGCGTTATGGCTCCCCTTCATAACCCCGCAAATGTTCTTGCCATAAGAGCTTGCGCAAAAACCTTCGGCGAAAAGATGCCTCAGGTTGCGGTTTTTGACACCTCTTTCCATCAGACAATGCCCGAAAAGGCATATATGTATGCCCTTCCTTATGAATATTATGAGAAACACAATATCCGCCGCTACGGCGCTCACGGTACATCTCACCGCTTCGTAAGCGATAGAGTATGTGAGGTTGCAGAAGTTAATAAGAAAGATGTTAAAATGATTACCTGTCACCTTGGTAACGGTTGCTCTATTTCCGCAGTTAAGAATGGCGAGTGCATCGATACTTCTATGGGCTTTACCCCACTTGATGGCTTTATGATGGGAACAAGAACAGGTACTCTCGATCCTTCTGTTGTTACCTATATTGCCGATAAAGAGGGTCTTACTCCCGCTGAAATGGATTCTATTATGAATAAAAAATCAGGTATGCTCGGTGTTTCAGGCGTATCTAATGATAACCGTGACCTTGTTGCCGCCGCTAAAGACGGTAATAAGCGCGCCCAACTTGCCCTCGATATGCAGCGTTATCAGATAGCTAAATGCGTTGGCTCCTATATTGCCGCTATGAACGGCGTTGATATCATCCTCTTTACAGGCGGTATCGGTGAAAATGACCCCTCTCTCCGCGCCGAAGTTTGCGGATATTTAGAGTTTTTAGGTCTTAAACTTGATGAAACCGCTAACGGTACAAGGGGCGAGGAAATCAAGATTTCTGCCGAGGATAGCAAGGTAGCAGTTTATGTTATCCCCACCAATGAAGAACTCGCCATAGCAAGAGATACCCGCGATATCGTAGAAAAACTTTAATATGAATACAAAAGATATTAAATCCCGTATTAATTCGGGTTATTACGA
>JAZNFF010000134.1:0-16698 GCA_045588995.1 Acutalibacteraceae bacterium | reverse complement strand
AAGGAGGAAACCACTGTGATACAACAACAGAGTTACCTCAAGGTTGCCGACAATACCGGTGCAAAAGAAATTATGTGCATCCGCGTTCTTGGCGGCTCCAGAAGGAGGTATGCCAACATTGGCGATGTTATCGTTGCTTCTGTTAAAAAGGCCGCTCCCGGCGGTACAGTAAAGAAGGGCGATGTGGTAAAGGCAGTTGTGGTTCGTTCTGCAAAGGGCCTTCGTCGCAATGACGGCACATACATCAGATTCGACGAAAATGCGGCAGTAATTATCCGTGAAGATAAGAACCCCCGTGGTACCCGTATTTTTGGACCGGTAGCCCGTGAGCTTCGTGAAAAGGATTATACAAAGATCCTTTCTCTCGCTCCGGAAGTACTTTAATGGGAGGTAAATGGAATATGAGTAAACTTCGCATTAAAACCGGCGATACTGTAGTACTCCTTACAGGAGATGCTAAAGACCGCAAGAAGACCGGCAAGGTACTTGAGGTTAGCCCCAAAGAGGGTAAAGTAATAGTAGAAGGTCTTAACAAGGTTAAGAAACATGTTAAGCCCAGAAAAGCCGGAGATCCCTCCGGTATCATCGAGACCGAAAGCGCTATCTATGCAAGCAAGGTTCAGGTTGTTTGCCCCAAGTGCAATAAGCCCACCAGAATAGGTAATGAAGTAGGCAAAGATGGTAAGAAGACCCGCGTTTGCAAAAAATGCGGCGCAACACTTTAAGAGTAGGAGGAACATGACAAATGTCAACGCTTGGAAATGAATATAAAAATTCAATAGCTCCTGCATTGATGACCAAATTTGGATATAAGAGCGTCATGCAGATTCCCAAACTCGAGAAGGTCGTTATCAATGTAGGTTGCGGTGAAGCAAAGGATAACGCAAAGGTTATCGATGCTGTAATCACCGACCTCGGCAAAATTACAGGTCAGAAGGCCGTACCCTGCCGCGCTAAGAAATCTGTCGCTAACTTTAAGCTCCGTGAGGGCTCACCCGTTGGCGTAAAGGTAACACTTCGCGGTGAAAGAATGTACGAGTTTATCGAAAGACTTTTCAATACAGCTCTCCCCAGAGTTAGAGACTTCAGAGGTATCAATCCCGATGCTTTCGACGGTCGTGGCAACTATGCCATGGGCGTTAAAGAACAGTTGATATTCCCCGAAATCGAGTATGATAAAATCGATAAAGTACGCGGTATGGATATAATTTTCGTTACTACTGCAAAGACAGATGAAGAGGCCCGCGAGTTATTAACTCTTATGGGTGCTCCGTTTGCGAGATAAGGAGAAGGATTTATGGCTAAAACATCTATGAAGGTTAAGCAGGCACGTCCCGCTAAGTTTTCAACCAGAGAGTATAACAGATGCAAAATCTGTGGCCGCCCCCACGCTTATCTTCGCAAATACGGCATCTGCCGTATCTGCTTCAGAGAACTCGCTTATAAAGGTGAGATCCCCGGAGTTAAGAAGGCAAGTTGGTAAGGCGCAAATCTAAAGGAGGTTTACGGCATGCAAATCACCGATACTATCGCTGATATGCTTACGAGAATTCGTAATGCATCTGCAGCTAAACATGATTCGGTAGATGTTCCTGCATCAAAAGTTAAGAAGGCAATTGCTCAGATTCTTCTTGATGAAGGTTACATCAGCAGCTTCACCGTAGAAGAAGACGGTAAGCAGGGCGTTATTCATATCGTTTTGAAGTATGGCGCCAATAAATCGCAGACCATTACTGGAATCCGCAGAGTTTCTAAACCCGGTTTGCGTATCTACACAAATGTAGAGGATATGCCTAAGGTTATGAAAGGCCTTGGTATTGCAATACTTTCCACCTCTAAAGGTATTATGACAGACAAGCAGGCTCGCAAAGCCAATATCGGCGGCGAAGTTCTCGCATTTGTTTGGTAAGGAGGTGCAAGGTTATGTCTAGAATAGGAAAGATGCCCATCGCAGTTCCTGCAGGTGTTGAAGTTAAGCTTAACGGCAATGTTATCACCGTAAAGGGACCTAAGGGCGAACTCACCTACACCTTCAATGCAGACATTAATGTTGCAGTTGAAGAGGGTAATATCGTTGTTACCCGCCCCACCGACAATAAGGAACACCGCTCCTTACACGGTCTTACCAGAACACTTATCGCTAATATGGTAACAGGTGTTACTGATGGTTATTCAAAGACACTTGAAATCAACGGCGTTGGTTACCGTGCACAGAAGCAGGGAAATAACCTTGTAATGAACCTTGGTTATTCCCATCAGGTAATTATTCCTGAAATTGACGGTATTCAAATCGATGTACCGGCTCCTGATAAAATTATTATCAGCGGTGCAGATAAGCAAATGGTTGGCCAGTTTGCAGCCGATGTTCGTAAGAAGAGACCCCCCGAGCCCTATAAAGGCAAGGGTATTAAGTACTCTAATGAACACATCCGCCGCAAAGAAGGTAAGGCAGCCAAGGGTAGTAAGAAATAATAAAGGAGTGTATAGAAAATGGTTACTAAACCGAACAGCAATAAGGCAAGAATTAAGCGCCATGCCCGCGTTCGTTCTAAGATCAACGGAACTGCCGCTTGTCCTCGTCTTGATGTATTCCGCTCCAACAGCCACATTTACGCCCAGCTTATCGATGATGTAAACGGCGTAACTCTCGCGGCAGCCGCTTCTAACGAAAAAGATTTCGGTCTTAGCGGTTCTAATAAAGAGGGTGCGCGTAAGGTTGGACAGTTAATCGCTGAACGCGCTACCGCAAAGGGTATCTCCGAGGTTATTTTTGACCGCGGCGGATATGTATATCACGGTCGCGTTAAGGAGCTTGCCGAAGGTGCCCGTGAGGGCGGCCTCAAGTTCTAATAAGGAGGAGGAATACTTTTGGCTACAAATATTGATGCATCAACATTAGATTTACAGGAACGTGTAGTTTCTATAAACCGTGTATCCAAAACCGTTAAGGGCGGACGTATTATGAAGTTCGCAGCATTAGTGGTTGTTGGTGACGGAAACGGTATAGTTGGCTACGGTCTTGGTAAAGCCGGCGAAGTTCCGGATGCCATCCGTAAGGGTATTGAGGACGCTAAGAAGAACCTCATTAAAGTTTCCCTTAAAGGCACTACTATTCCCCACGAAATTATAGGAGAGTTCGGCGCAGGCCGCGTGCTCTTAAAGCCCGCTGCCCCCGGTACCGGCGTTATTGCCGGCGGTGCGGTTCGTGCAGTTGTTGAAACTGTAGGTATCAAAGATATCCGTACTAAAGCTCTTCGTTCAAACAATCCGTGCAATGTAGTTCGCGCTACCGTACAGGGCCTCGCTGCTCTTCGTGACGCTGAACAGGTTGCAGCTGTCCGCGGCAAATCTGCTAAGGAAATTATAGGTTAAGGAGGAGCAGCACTATGGCTACAAAGAAAAAGGCTGCCGGCCTTACAATCAAACTCGTAAAGAGCACTATCGGTTCCAAAAAGGATCAGATTGCAACTGTTGAAGCATTAGGTCTTCACAAGATCGGTGACGTTACGGTTCAACCCGATAACGCTCAGACCAGAGGTAAAATTAATAAGGTTTCTCACCTTGTTAAAGTTATCGAAGACTAATCAGCAGAACAGTAGGTCTAAAAGTCGTTTATCGACAATGCGGTTTTTAAAAACCGCCAATCAAGCAAGGAGGTGCGAACAATGAAATTGCACGAATTGGCCCCCGCTGTTGGTTCTACTAAAGAATCAAAGCGTATAGGCAGAGGTCACGGTTCAGGCAACGGCAAAACTGCCGGTAAAGGTCACAAGGGTCAGAAGGCCCGTGCCGGTCACGGTATGCGACCCGGTTTCGAAGGTGGTCAGATGCCCCTTCAGAGACGCGTTCCGAAGCGTGGTTTCAATAACATTTTTGCAGAAGAAGTAATAGCTATCAATGTTGCAGCACTCGAAGTTTTCGAGGATGGTGCTACAGTCGACGCTGCTGCTCTTATGGAAAAAGGAATTATTAAAAAGTCAAATAAAGCCATCAAAGTTTTGGGCAACGGCAAGCTCACCAAGAAGCTCACCGTTAACCTTAATGCATTTTCTGCTGCGGCCGCTGAAAAAATCAATGCTGTAGGCGGAAAGGCTGAGGTGATCTGAGTATGCTGGAAATTATAAGAAATGCTTGGAAGGTAAAGGAAATCCGCAATAAGATTTTCTTCACAATCTTCATAATCATCATTTTCCGCATTGGCTCTGTAATCCCTGTACCGTATGTAGATGTAGAAGCTCTTAAGAGTTCTGCAGGTTCTGCAAACGAGTTCTTTAGCTACCTTTCAATTTTAACCGGTGGCGGACTTGAATACGGTGCAATCTTTGCGATGTCGGTTACCCCGTACATCAACTCTTCAATTATAATGCAGCTTCTCTGCGTTGCTATCCCTGCTCTTGAGCGTCTTCAGAAGGAAGGCGAAGAAGGTCAGAAGAAACTTGCATCGTATACCCGTTTTGCAACGGTTGTACTTGCTCTTATTCAGGGTATTGCATATTTCATCTACCTTAAGGGTAGCGGTTTCCTTACCGTTAAGGGAACAGGCGCAGTAATCTTCGCTGCTTTCGTAATTGTTCTTGCTTTCACTGCAGGTTCTGCCCTTGTAATGTGGCTCGGCGAGAGAATCGACGAGAAGGGTATCGGCAACGGCATTTCTATGCTTTTGTTTGCAGGTATTCTTTCCCGCGCTCCTCAGGCCGCTGCTTCACTTTGGGGTAGCTTCAAAGCAGGTCAGCAGGTTGCCGTTATAGGCATTATTGTTATGTTCTTAATAGTTATCGGCTTTGTTGTATGGATGACTAATGCAGAACGCAGAATTCCCGTTCAGTATGCGAAGCGTGTTGTTGGCAACAAGATGTATGGCGGCCAGAACACACATATTCCGATTAAGGTTAATATGTCCGGTGTTATGCCCATCATCTTCTCGTCTTCAATTCTTATGCTTCCCACTATGATACTCAGCTTTATGAGTAACACTCAGAGAACTACCTCTTTTGCTAAGGTACTTGCTCTCTTCAGTACTCAGGGAATTTTCTACGCAGTTATCTACTTCGTATTGATTATCGCTTTTGCATATTTCTATACAACCATTCAGTTCAACCCCGTTGAAATGGCTAATAACCTGCGTAAGAACGGTGGTGCAGTTCCAGGCATCCGTCCCGGTAAGCCCACTTCTGATTTCATATCCAAGATTTTGTCAAGAATAACACTTATGGGCGCTTTGTTCCTCAGCGTTATCGCAATCCTCCCCATCGTAATCGGCTCTGTTGGTCAGATTAATATCTCCCTCGGCGGTACCTCATTGCTCATTATGGTAGGTGTAGCGCTTGACATGGTTCAGAACCTTGAATCTCAAATGATGATGCGTCATTACAAGGGATTCTTGGATTAAGGAGTATAATATGAAACTTATACTTTTAGGTGCGCCCGGTGCCGGTAAAGGCACTCAGGCAGAAGTGATTTCAGAAAAATACAATATTCCTACAATTTCTACAGGCAACATCATCCGCGCCGCTCTTAAAAACGGCACGGAGATGGGCCTTAAAGCAAAAGCATATACCGAAAAGGGCTTGTTAGTTCCCGATGATGTTGTAATCGGCATTATCCGCGAACGACTTGCCGAGGATGACTGCAAAGAAGGTTTCATTCTTGATGGTTTTCCCCGTACCATTCCCCAAGCGGAAGCTCTTGACCAAATGGGCATAATGATGGACGCTGCTCTCTCTATAGAGGTTGCAGATAGCGAAATCGTTAAGCGTATGTCAGGCAGACGTGTTTGTGAAAAGTGCGGAGCAAGTTACCACGTAGAATATAAGAAACCCGCAGTTGACGGCGTATGCAATATGTGTGACGGTAAGTTAGTGATCCGTAAGGATGATGAGCCCGAAACCGTGCTTAACCGCCTTAATGTTTATCACGAGCAAACCGAACCTTTAAAGGACTATTATAATAAACAGAACAAGCTTCTAATCGTAGAAGGTCAGGAAGATGTTAAAGACACTACCGCTCTTGTTCTTAAAGCCCTTTCGGAGATATAGGGTATGATAGTCCTGAAGACCGGCCGCGAGCTTAAGGTAATGCGAGAAGCTTGCAGAATTTCGGCCGAAGCATTAAAATTAGTTGGCAGAGCGGTTGAGCCCGGTATAACTACCGGAGAACTCGATAGGATAGCAGAAAACTATATAAGAAGTCAGGGTGCAGTCCCGAACTTCAAAGGTTATCAGGGCTATCCTGCTACCGCCTGTATATCAATCAACAACGAGGTAATTCACGGCATACCATCCGCAAAACGAAAGCTTACAGAGGGCGATATAGTTAGTGTCGATCTGGGAGCAATGTTCGAAGGATATAACGGCGATAATGCCGCAACTTTTGCCTGCGGGGATGTTTCACCCGAGGCAAAGCGGCTGATGGATACAACCCGCGAAAGTCTTTACGAAGGCATTAAAGCGGCTTGTGTCGGCGGCAGAATCGGCGATATCGGAAGTGCGGTACAAAGGTATGTTGAGGATAGGGGATTTTCGGTGGTCAGACAGTTTGTCGGCCATGGCATAGGAGCTAAACTCCACGAAGCCCCTGAAGTACCTAATTTTGGCACTCCCGGAAGGGGGATTCGCCTCTTACCCGGTATGACTCTTGCCATAGAACCCATGGTAAATATGGGCGCAAGCGAGGTCAAAACATTACCGGATGGATGGACTGTTCTGACAAGGGACGGATCATTGTCTGCTCACTTTGAGCATACAATAGTCATAACACCGGATGGACCGCAGATATTAACGGTCGGTTGAGGTGGATTATGATAGGTCGTATCGCTTGTTCGATGGCAGGGCGTGATAAGGGCTGCTTTATGGTGGTTTTGGATACTAAAGAAGGTAAAGCGTTTGTCTGTGACGGAAAGCATAGACCTCTTGAAAGACCGAAACTTAAAAATATAAAGCATCTTAAATTCACCAACGCCTATTTAGAGAAAAAACAGTTCGCAACAAACCGTTCACTTCGCCGAGCATTAAATGAATATGCAGGTAAGGTGTTATGCATTAAGGAGGAAAATTAAATGTCAAAATCAGATATGATAGAACTTGAAGGCACCGTTGTTGAGGCAATGCCGAACGCAATGTTTAAAGTTGAAGTTCAAGGCGGACATCAGATTCTTGCCCATATTTCAGGAAAACTTCGTATGAATTTCATCCGAATTCTTCCCGGAGATAAGGTCACTGTTGAGATGTCCCCATATGACCTGTCTAAAGGACGCATTACTTGGCGTTCTAAATAAGCAGGGCAAAAATTTAAGGAGGTATAATCCAAATGAAAGTCAGACCTTCTGTTAAAAAGATTTGCGAAAAATGCAAAATCATCAAGCGCAAGGGTAAAATCATGGTTATCTGTGAGAACCCTAAACACAAACAGCGTCAGGGTTAATTGCGCGAAGCCAATATGGCTTAAAAAAATAATGGAGGTGCTTTGATAAATGGCACGTATTGCAGGTGTTGACCTTCCTAACGATAAGCGAGTTGAAATAGGACTTACTTATATTTACGGTATCGGTCTTACAACATCCAAAAAGATTCTTGCCGACACAGGTGTAGATCCTGATGTTCGCGTTAAGGATTTGTCAGAAGAAGATATTTCAAAGTTACGTGAGTATATTGACCACAACCTTCAGGTAGAAGGTGACCGTCGTCGTACCGTAGCGCTTGATATCAAGAGACTTATTGAAATCGGCAGTTATCGCGGTCTTCGTCATCGCAAGGGCCTTCCCGTAAGAGGTCAGCGTTCTAAAACCAATGCGCGTACACGCAAAGGTGTAAAGAAAACCGTTGCTAACAAGAAGAAATAAGTAGGAGGAAGAATAAATGGCTACTGCTAAAAAAGCGAACGGTTCACGCCGTCGTCGCGAAAAGAAAAATATTGAACGTGGTGCCGCTCATATTCAGTCAACCTTCAACAACACAATAGTTACCATCACCGATACTCAGGGCAACGCTCTTTCTTGGGCATCTGCCGGTGAGCTCGGATTCAGAGGTTCAAAGAAATCTACTCCCTTCGCAGCGCAGAGCGCAGCAGAAACCGCTGCTAAAGCCGCTATGGAGCATGGTCTTAAAACTGTTGAAGTTTATGTTAAAGGTCCCGGAGCTGGACGTGAAGCAGCAATTCGCGCATTGCAGTCAGCAGGTCTTGAAGTTAACATGATTAAAGATGTTACTCCCATTCCGCACAATGGCTGCCGTCCTCCCAAGAGAAGACGAGTATAATAATTTGTAAATTTTCAGAATTTACAGTAAAAAATTTGGAGGTGTAACAGATGGCAAGATATACCGGAGCAGTTTGCAGACAGTGCCGCCGTGAAGGACAGAAGTTGTTCTTAAAGGGCGAACGCTGCTATTCTGAAAAATGTTCTATCGGCATCCGCGGTTATGCACCCGGACAGCACGGACAGGGTAGAAAGAAGTCATCCGAATATGGTTTGCAGCTTCGCGCTAAGCAGACCGCAAGACGTTTTTACGGTGTTCAAGAGAAACAGTTTTATCACTATTTCGAAATTGCTGAAAGAAAGCAGGGCGTTACCGGTGATAACCTTTTAAGAATTCTTGAAAGTCGTCTTGACAATGTAGTTTATAGAGTTGGATTTGCTTCTTCTCGTGCAGAAGCAAGACAGCTTGTTGGTCACGGTCATTTTGAAGTTAACGGAAGCCGTGTAGATATCGCTTCCTATCTTCTTAAAGCAGGTGACGTAGTATCTATCTGCGAAAAGAGCCGCGGCAGCGAAAAGATTAAGGCCGTTGTAGAAACAAATTCTGCAAGACCTGTACCCCAGTGGATTGATATCGACCGTGAGAAACTTGCAGCAAAGGTTATCGCTCTTCCCGAGCGTGATCAGATTGATGCTCCTGTTGAAGAACAGCTCATCGTCGAGTTCTATTCAAGATAATAGTTGGCTTGGAGAGAATATTCTCCAAACGATTATGCCTTTTATCCGCCGCACTTGGATAAAAGCGTAAAAAAATTTGCAGTGCGGAGAAATGGAGCTTTTAAATGAAAGAAATTGAAAAGCCCAGAATTGATACACTCGAACTTACAGCTGACGGAAAATACGGCAAGTTCGTAATGGAGCCCCTTGAGCGCGGCTATGCTATTACACTTGGAAACAGTATGAGAAGAGTTCTTCTTTCCATTCTTCCCGGTGTAGCAATTACCTCTGTTAAGATTGACGGTGTAGTTCACGAATTTTCCACCCTTCCCGGTGTAAAAGAGGATGTTACTGAAATCATTCTTAACCTTAAAGGTCTTATTGCAAAATTGCATGCCGATACCGAGAAAAAGATTTATATCGAAGCAGAGGGTCCCTGCGTAGTTACCGCAGCATCCATTAAAGCTGATTCCGAGGTTGAAATTCTCAATCCTGATATGTATATCGCAACTCTTGACGAGGGCGCAAAACTCAATATGGAGATGACTCTCGAAAAGGGTAGAGGTTATGTTCCTGCCGAACAGAATGTAACAAATGAAATCGGCGTTATTGCTACCGATTCTATTTATACTCCTGTTGTTAAGGCAAACTTTACTGTTGATAATGCCCGTGTAGGCGGCGATATCGGTAAGAATAAGTTGACCCTTGAAGTTTGGACAGACGGTTCTTTATCCGCCAATGAGGCGATTTCTCTTTCTGCCAAGATTCTTATGGAGCATTTAGAGATATTCCTTGACCTTACTGAAGGCGTAAGCAATACCGAAAGCATTATGGCTGTTAAGGCAGACAATGAGAAGGAAAAGATTCTTGATCTTACCATCGATGAGTTGGATCTTTCCGTTCGTAGCTTCAACTGCTTAAAGCGCGCCGGCATTAATACCGTTGAAGACCTTATCAATAAGTCTGAAGAGGATATGCTTAAGGTTCGTAATCTCGGACGTAAATCTTTAGAAGAGGTAATCGCAAAGCTCGATTCTTTCGGTTATACTCTCAAAAAAGAAGACGAATAATTTAAAGGAGTGAATATCAATGCCAGGTACTCGTAAACTTGGAAGAACAAGTGATCATAGAACTGCTATGCTTCGCGCAATGGTTACATTTTTGCTTGAAAAGGGCAGAATTGAAACAACCGTTACCCGCGCAAAAGAAGTTAGCGCTATGACAGAGAAGTATATTACACTCGCTAAGAATGATAGTCTCCACAGTAAGCGTCAGGCGTTGGCGTTCATTACTAAGGAAGATGTTGTTGCAAAGCTTTATAGCGAAATCGCTCCTAAGTATAAGGACGTTAACGGTGGTTACTGCCGCATTATTAAGACAGGACCCCGCCGTGGAGATGCAGCAGAGATGGCTATCATCGAGTTGGTTTAATTCTCTCTAGCCAAAATATTCAATCAGAATAAAAAATGGCTAAGTTTAGTACTCACATTTTCACCATAGTTTTACTACTTCCGGAAACGCAAATGGGTCCGGGATGATGTGTGTACTAAATCGGTTAATAATACAAAATTCCCCGTCTTTAAGGCGGGGAATTTTTGTTTTTTCAGGATATAAAAATTACAAAAATTTAACTTATATATCGCGCCGATTTAAATTGACAAAGTGACAAGTTTGTGGTATAATCACATTATGACTAATTTAATGGGTTACTATGCTATAAAACGGCTTGCATATATGTTTTATGTCTTGCAACCTTATTGTTAAAATATTTTGAGAGGATGAATATTTTGGATTCCAAACTTGCCTTATATATCGTAAAGCGTTTGCTTTTGGCGTTATTCACGGTATTTCTTGTAATCACAATCACGTTTTTTGCCATGAAGGCAATACCGGGAGGCCCCTTCCTAAGCGAAAAGGCCGCCACCCCCGCAGTTACCGCCGCTCTTGAAGCGAAATACGGTCTTGATAAACCGATTATGGAGCAGTATGTAACATATCTTGAAGGCGTACTTAAATTTGACTTTGGCCCTTCTATTAAAAATAGAGGCCGCGAAGTTTCAGATCTTCTTTTAGAAGGTTTTGCAACCAGCGGAAAGCTTGGCCTTATGGCCGCAGGAATAGCTATTGTTATGGGCCTTATTTTTGGCTCGCTGGCATCAGTGTTCCATAATAAAGTAATCGATAAAGTAATTATGGTGCTTTCAACCGCTTCGGTTGCAATGCCATCTTTCGTTATAGCAACTATACTACTGTTGCTGCTATGTATAACGATTCCTATCTTCCCGTCTAACGGCTCAACGGCCGCGGGTCTTATATTGCCGGTTGTATCTTTGAGTTTATATCCTATGGCATATATCACCCGTCTTACAAGATCAAGTATGCTTGATGTTTTGGGTCAGGATTATATCCGCACCGCAAGAGCAAAGGGTGTTTCTCCCGCAAAAGTAATTTTTAAGCATTCTCTTAAAAATGCAGTTACCCCCGTTATTACCTATGTAGGTCCTATGATTGCATATATCCTTACCGGTAGCTTGGTAGTTGAAAAAATATTTGCAGTTCCGGGTCTTGGTAACTACTTTTTCTCGAGCATTATTAATCGTGACTATCCTATGATCATGGGCACCACGATTTTCCTTGCAACAATAATGGTAATTATGACTCTTCTTTCGGATATCTGCTATAAAATATTCGACCCAAGAGTAGATTTCAGTTAGGAGGCAAAAAGGTGAATAAAGATATTAACGAAAGCCCTAAAAAGAATCCTTTAAGCTTCCAATTGGATGTTTCAAGCTTTGAAAAGGCAACTGATGAAGAAAAGTTTATGCAGCAGCGTATGCGCGAAAGCACCACCTTCTTTAAAGATGGTATGCGTCGCCTTTCCCGCAATAAAATTGCAATGATTTGCTTCACCATTATAAGCATTATAATTTTAATCGCCGCTTTTGTACCGATGATTTATCCCTATAGTTATTCCGAACAGTTAGGTATAACCCCCGGTGAGCCGGTTGATTCTTCCTATAACAACTTAAAACCCTTTGAATTCGGTGAAACCGAACTTGAGCGTATCGCCGCAGGCGAAAAAATATTCCCTCATATCTTCGGCACCGATTCGGCAGGCCGTGACTATGCTATCCGCGTTATCTACGGTACTCGCGTATCTCTTTTGGTTGGTTTCTTTGCAAGTTTAATAGTTCTTATTATCGGCGCTATTTATGGCTCTGTATCAGGATTTTACGGCGGCAAAGTTGACCTTATTATGATGAGAATAGTTGATATTATATATTCTCTGCCCGATCTTTTGATGATTATTTTGCTTTCATCCATACTCAATGTAACATTGGCTCCTAAAATTGAGGGAACAGTGCTTGCGAAACTCGGTACAGGTATGATAAGTATTTTCATAGTATTTGCGCTACTCTATTGGGTAAGTATGGCTCGTTTGGTGCGTGGCCAGATACTTACCATTAAGCAGCAAGATTATGTTTTGGCGGCTCGTTCTATCGGCGCCAAGTCAAGCCATATTATTAAACGCCATATGTTGCCTAACTGCATAAGCGTACTCATTATTTCAACTGCCCTTCAGATTCCTTCGGCTATATTTACCGAAAGTTATCTTTCCTTCTTGGGCCTTGGTGTTGATATGCCTATGCCGAGTTTGGGCTCACTCGCTTCGGATGCTCTTGACGGAATCTATAGTTACGGTTACCGTCTTATCATTCCCGCAGTAACTATTTGTCTTATAGTTTTATCCCTTAACCTTTTAGGTGACGGTCTGCGCGATGCTTTCGACCCGAAGCTTAAGAAGTAAGGAGGAAAAATAATGGAACTTTTAAAAGTAACAGATTTGCACACCTCCTTTTTCACCCCCGCAGGCGAAGTAAAAGCAGTTAACGGAATCTCTTTTTCTCTCGAAAAAGGTAAGGTTTTAGGTATCGTTGGAGAATCGGGTTCAGGTAAAAGCGTTACCGCATATTCCATTCTTCAAATTCTTGCAAATCCCGGAAAGATAGTTTCAGGAAGTGTTAAGCTTAACGGCGAAGAATTGGTTGGCGCCTCTAAAGAGGTTATGAATAGCGTTAGAGGAAATAAGATTAGTATTATTTTCCAGGACCCTATGACCAGTTTAAACCCTGTCTTCACGGTTGGAAATCAGCTCGTGGAAGCAATTATGCTCCATACTGACAGAACTAAGGAAGAAGCAATGCAAAGAGCTATCGAAATGCTTTCCTTGGTTGGTGTTAATGAGCCCGAAAAGCGCGTTAAACAATATCCCCATGAATTTTCAGGCGGTATGCGTCAAAGAGTTATGATTGCTATGGCTCTTGCTTGTGAGCCCGATATCCTTATTGCAGACGAGCCCACAACTGCTCTCGATGTTACCATTCAAGCGCAGATTCTTGACCTTATGAAAGATTTGCAGAAGAAACTTGGTATGTCGATTATAATGATTACTCACGACTTGGGCGTTGTTGCCGAAATGTGTGATGAAGTTATCGTTATGTATGCTGGCGAGGTTTGCGAAAGAGGAACTGCAGACGAAATTTTCTATAATCCAAAACACGAATATACAAAGGGACTTATGCGTTCTATCCCCAGCGTAAATAGTGACGGTAAGCGCCTTGAACCCATCGGTGGTACACCCGTTGACCTGCTTAATATGCCTGATGGTTGTCCCTTTGCGCCCCGTTGTGATAACGCTCTTAAGGTTTGCCTTAAACATAAAGCAAAAGAAATTCTCATAAACGAGGATCACGCTGCAAGTTGTTGGCAAAATATTATGACCGCTATCAGCGAGGGAAAAATGACACAAAATCAAGTAGAGGAGATGTATAAAGATGAGTGAAAATAAAAATCTTCTCGAAGTTAAAGATTTAAAACAGCATTTCAGCATCCCCTCGGGCTTTATGAAAAACCTCACATTAAAGGCCGTTGATGGTGTTTCCTTCGAAATTAAAGAAGGCGAAACATTGGGCCTTGTTGGTGAATCGGGATGCGGTAAAACTACCGTTGGCCGTACCATTCTCCAGCTTTATAAACCCACATCGGGCGAAGTTTGGTTCGATGGCAAGAAGATTGAATATGGTAAGAATCTAAGCGATTTTCGCAAAAATGCGCAGATGGTTTTCCAGGATCCGTATTCATCCCTTGATCCTCGTATGACCGTTAGTGATATTATCGGTGAGCCCTTGGATGTTCATAAACTTTACGGAAATCGTAAAGAAAGGGAAGAGAAGATTCAGCATCTTATGGATCTTGTAGGTCTTTCCAGTGAACACGCTTCCCGTTATGCCCACGAGTTTTCAGGCGGTCAGCGTCAGAGAATAGGTATCGCCCGTTCTCTCGCAGTTGACCCCAAGTTCATCGTTTGCGATGAGCCCGTTTCTGCTCTTGACGTTTCAATTCAGGCGCAGGTTGTAAATATGTTTGAAGATTTGCAAAAGAAATTAGGTCTTACCTATCTCTTTATTGCTCACGATTTGTTGGTTGTTAAACATATTTCTACCCGTATCGCCGTAATGTATTTAGGAAAGCTTATTGAAATAGGACCTTCGGATGAACTTTATCACCATCCGTTGCACCCATATACCATTTCCTTGCTTTCGGCAGTACCCGTACCTGATCCTAAAATTGCAAGAGCAAATGAAAGAATCCATCTTGAAGGCGATGTGCCAAGTCCTCTCCATATGCCCAGCGGTTGTCCCTTCAGAACAAGATGCCCAAGAGCTACCGAAAAGTGCGCCGAAAGTATGCCCGAACTTAAGGAAATTGCAGATGGCCATAGCGTAGCTTGTCATAATCTTTAATTTAAAGATTTAATTTGGATTAATCCTACTTTTTGAGGAGTAGGTTAATTATAAAAATTTAGGAGGAAAAATCATGAAAAAAGTATTGAGCTTATTACTCGTAGTAGTAATGATTCTCGGCTGCATGATGTCCCTTACTTCATGCGGCAAATCCGGTGGCACAATGACTCTTAACGTTGGCGCACGTCCGGATACTATCGACCCCGCACTTAATAGTGCCGTTGATGGCGCTACCTACATCGTTCATACCTTTACCGGTCTTGTTGGCTATGAGCCCGACGATGAAGGTAAACCCGTACTCGTAGCTCAGCTTGCTAAAGAACTTCCCAAGGGCGAGAAACTTGAAGACGGTAAGACTGCTTACACCTTCGAACTTCGCGATGACCTTAAGTGGAATGACGGTAGCAAACTCGATGCTAACGATTTCGTTTATGCTTGGAACAGAGCAGCAGACCCCATGACCGGTGCTGACTATGCTTACATGTTCGAAGTAATCGACGGTTATGCAGATGTTGCTGATATGTATCTCACTTCTGAAGATGCTGAAGGCAATGTTGTATTCGAAAAGGACGCTGACGGCAATCCTAAGTATAAGGATGGCAAGAAGGCCCTTAACGTAACCGCTTCTGAAGACGGAAAGAAACTTACTGTAGTTCTTACTGTTGACGTTCCTTACTTCCATGAGCTTTGCGCATTCCCCGCATATCTCCCTGTTAAGAAGGACGTTGTTGAGGCTAACCCTGATAGCTGGGCTACCAAGGCAGAAACCTACATCGGCAACGGTGCTTATAAAGTAACCGAGTTCTCCAACTCTCAGTTAGTTCTCGAAAAGAACGAATATTACTATGATGTTGACAGCGTTGTTTCTGACAAGCTTATCTTTGCTTTCAACGATGACGATGCTTCACTTCTTGCAAACTTCAAGAACGGTTCTTATCTCTTTATCGATTCCGTACCCAATGACGAAATCGCTAACCTCAAAAAAGAGTATAAAGATGAGTTCTATGTAGAAGGTCAGCTTGGTACATACTATGTATCATTCAATGTAAACGATAAGGCATTCAAGGACTTCTCCGAAGAAGAAAAAGCTAAAATCAGAGAAGCTTTAAGCTTAATGATTGACCGTAACTATGTTGCTGAAGAAATCGGTCAGGCAGGTCAGGTTCCTGCTGCTGGTTTCGTAGCAATGGGTCTTACCGAGCCCGATGGTTCTGAGTATATCTCTAAGAACGGTCCCGAAGGCGACGGTAAGGGTTACTTCAGCGTAGACGCAGCTGACTACAAGGCAAACTGCGATAAGGCTGTTAAGCTTCTTGAAGAAGTTGCTAAATCTTCCGGCAAGTTCACTGTAGCTGACGGCAAGGTTAGCAAGGATTTCCCCGTTATTAACTACATCACCAACGAAGGCACAGGCCACGAAGCTGTAGCTGAGTACTTACAGCAGGCATGGGGCGTTTACGGCATCGAAGTTAAGGTTGAAGTTCAGGAATGGGCTACCTTCCTTAACACCCGTAAAGAAGGCAACTACTCTGTTGCCCGTAACGGTTGGCTCGGTGACTACAACGATCCTATCTCCTTCCTTGATATGTGGATTACCGATAGTGGTAACAACGATTCTCAGTTAGGTAGAGAAGGCCATAAGTCCTATAAGGGTTATAGCTTCGATGGTAAGGATGGTCTTACCTGGGCTGAATCTTACGATGCTTGCATCGCTAAGGTTAAAGCTGAAACCGATCCTGCTAAGCGTTTTGAGCTTATGCACGAAGCTGAAGATATTCTTATGACTACCGGCGCTATCTGCCCCATCTATTATTACACTGATATCTTTATGTGTGATGATTCTCTTGAGAACTTCTTCACCACTCCTCTCGGATTCAAGTACTTTATGTACGCTTCTGTTAAATAATTTTAATAGATAAATAAAGGCGCCCCGCGCGGAAACACGGGGGGTGTCATTATATAAAATAATTTTTAAAAAAAACAACC
>JAZNFF010000133.1:0-9399 GCA_045588995.1 Acutalibacteraceae bacterium | reverse complement strand
ATGGGCGGCATTGGAAGAAAAAAGGTTACTATTTACATTAAAAGTTCCCTTCAAGCCATACTTATTAAACATTTCAACAAGGCGGATATCTTCAACCACACCATCATCGTAACTGAAAGTTAGGGCTTTGGGTTTGCCATCTTTAAAACGCAAGAAATAATTCATACTCACAACTCCTTTTTAATAAGGAATATTTATTGTAATTATTATAATACCAAAATAAGTGAAATACAAGGGGAAAATCCAATATTGAAAAAACACAACTGATATGCTAAAATATATTTGTCACACAAACTGAATATTTTCCTTAATAAGAGTGTATTTTAATTTGGTAAAAATGCATTCTCTATTTTCGTATACTCTTATGAGGAAATGAAGTTTGTGTGACAACAATCGGAGTTATGCATTTTTCGGTGTGTGCAACTTCGGTTGTGCACACTTTTTTATTTTAGGAGATGTAAAAAATGAAAAAATTTTTACCAGTTTTATTGACGTTGGCACTTTGCCTATCTCTTACTGCCTGCAAAAAGGAAAATACCTCTTCCGATTTGAATTCAAGCATACCCAATCTTCCAGAAGAAATCACTTCGTCTGAAGGCACCAATTCAAACGAGGAAAGTTCTGGCAGTCAGGATACTGCTGCAAAGCCCTCGGAATCAAGCAAACCCACAACAACCAATAATTCTTCTCAAAACAATTCTTCTGACCAAGCCAATGTTTCTCAAAGCGATTCTGCTATCAGCATTCCAACTATATCAGCATCTTCCGACTGGGAATACCATAATGGCGGCAACGACCATATAATTAAAACCAACGGCATTGACACTATTAAAATTCCAGTTCCTTCTACCTTTGGTTCTATTACTGCCGGTGTGCACGAAACCGAATATGGTATAGAAAACTGGGAATTTATTCGCGATGATTTTCTAGCATATGAAGATTATGTGTTTTTTAGATTAGGTTTAAAATATACTTGGGATGATAAAAGTGATCCTGAAAATTCATATACTTCGGAACCATGGGAATTTTCATTTTTTAGAGTAAAAAATGACGGCACACAGCATACTGAAATTGGCTGCGATTACGTTGGAAATGGCACTTATTACGGGGTAACTGACATAATCAAGATTGAAAATGGCTATCTATATTTCACAAGAATTGACTTTCGAGATGGACCAACACGTCTATATCGCATACCGGCTAATTCACCGACCCTAGACCTTATGAAAGATGGCGAGTTTATTGAGATCGTTCAATAAATAAATACATTATCGTAAATTTAACTGTACCATATGCATATTTTAAAAAGATTTTGATTTGCAAAGTAAAGCGTCCTTGTTCGAGTCCCTGTTGTTATTGTCCACCAAAAAAATAAAACCACCCGTTTGGGTGGTTTAAATTTATCGCGGGACTTTTCCGCGCACTGCCGTGCGCTATCGCGCCGCGAGCGGCTTGCCCACGTCGGCGAAAACCGTTCCCCGAACGCTTTTCTTCCGCTTCGCTCCCTCCTTGTTCGAGTCCCTGTTGGTTTCGTACATAAAAAAATAAAACCACCCGTTTGGGTGGTTTTATTTTTTGGTGGACCAACAGGGACTCGAACCCCGGACCAACCGGTTATGAGCCGGTTGCTCTAACCAACTGAGCTATTGGTCCATACGCTTAATTTATAGCGCAAAAATTATTATACCATACTTTTTCGATTTGTCAATATCAAAAGTTAAAATAACGGGCAAATCGCCCGTTATTTTAATCAAAAAACTCTTTTAATTTATCCGTAAAAGATTTTCTCTTTTTATAATTCTTTTCATCCATAGCGCTTTCAAAATCGCGGAGTTTTTCCTTCTGTGCTTTTGAAAGGTCACGAGGAACTTCTACTACGATTTTAACATACTGGTCGCCTTTACCCGAATAGTTAAGGCGTTGTATTCCCTTGCCCTTGAGTTTAAACTCATCATCGGGCTGTGTGCCTTCGTGGATAGTGAATTTAACCTTTCCGTCAAGGGTAGGAACGGTAATTTCCGCGCCTAAAGCCGCTTGTGTAAAGGTTATGGGAATCTCGCAGTAAACATCATATCCGTCACGATGGAAAATCGGATGAGGACGTACATTTACATTGATTCTCAAATCGCCCGAAGGACCGCCGTTTACACCTGCATCTCCCCCGCCGCGAACGCTTATAACCTGTCCGTCATCAATACCTGCGGGTATATCAACCGTCTTTTCAACAGTATGTCTGATTCTGCCTTTGCCTGCGCAGGTTTTACAAGGTTTATCGATAATCTTACCTGAGCCGTGACAATGGTTGCAGACCTGCTGTGTCTGAATCTGGCCAAAAGGCGTGCGCTGAACGGATGACACTTGACCCGAGCCGTGACAAACGGGACAAGTTTTTGCGCTGCTGCCCTTTTCACAACCCGTTCCGCCACAATCGGAACAGTTATCTATCTTGGTTACCTTAACGGTCTTTTTACAACCCTTAGCGGCCTCTTCAAAGGAAATATTAACAACGGCTGATGCATCATTGCCCCGTCTTGGCGCATTGGGATTAGACCTTCTGCCGCCGCCGAAACCACCGCCAAAACCGCCGCCGAAGAACTGACTGAAGATATCGCCCAAATCGCCGAAATCTCCCGTAAATCCGCCACCGTAACCGCCGCCCGCTCCAAAGTTAGGATCAACGCCTGCGTGACCGAACTGGTCATAACGGGCGCGTTTTTCCTTATCCGAAAGAACTTCATAAGCCTCATTTACCTCTTTGAAATTCTTTTCGGCTTCGGCATCACCGGGATGAAGGTCAGGGTGGTACTTTTTAGCTGCTTTTCTATATGCTTTTTTAAGGTCATCGTCGCCTACTGATTTATCAACGCCGAGGACATCATAATAATCTCTTTTATCGCCAGCCACTTATTTTTTCTCCTAATGTAAATATGTAACGGTGTGGCAGAAAACTGCCACACCAATTTACTGTTTATTAGTTTTTGTTATTATCATCCACATCGGTGAAGTCAGCTTCGTAAACATTGTCGCCCGCGTTATCACCTGTGGGAGCAGCGCCTTCTGCTGCTTGCTGTGCCTCTGCGGCGGCCTTATAAACCTTTTCGCTTACGGCATAGATTTCCTTTTGAAGTTCTTCCTGCTTTGCCTTAATGGCATCGATATCCTCGCCCTTTAGCGCTTCTTTAAGAGCTTCCTTGGCGGTTTCAATCTTGCCTTTTTCTTCTTCGCTTAACTTATCGCCGAAATCTGCGATGGTCTTTTCGGTCTGATAAATCATCTGGTCGGCATTATTGCGAACATCAACTGCCTCGCGGCGTTTCTTATCCTCTGCCGCATAAGATTCGGCCTCTTTTACTGCCTTATCGATATCTTCTTTAGACATATTGGTGCTTGCGGTAATTGTAATATCATTTTCTTTGCCTGTACCTAAATCCTTGGCGGAAACGTGAACAATACCGTTGGCATCAATATCAAAGGTTACTTCAATCTGGGGGATTCCGCGGGGAGCGGGAGCAATACCGTCGAGGTGGAAAACACCCAATGTCTTATTATCCTTAGCGAATTCGCGTTCGCCCTGAAGAACGTGAACTTCAACAGATGTCTGACCGTCAGCAGCGGTAGAGAAAATCTGGCTCTTCTTGGTAGGAATGGTGGTATTGCGCTCGATTACCTTTGTAGAAACGCCGCCCATAGTTTCGATACCGAGAGAAAGAGGAGTAACGTCAAGGAGAAGAAGTCCCTTAACATCGCCGCCCAAAACGCCTGCCTGCAAAGCGGCGCCCAAAGCTACGCACTCATCGGGGTTAATACCCTTGAAGGGCTCGGTGCCCATAAAGTTCTTAACTGCTTCCTGAACTGCGGGGATTCTTGAAGAACCGCCAACCATAAGAACCTTATTGATTTCACTTTTATTAAGGCCCGAATCGGAAAGCGCTTGACGAACGGGTCCCATAGTTGCTTCTACGAGGTCTGCGGTTAACTCATTGAACTTAGCTCTTGTAAGGGTAGTTTCAAAGTGCTTAGGACCGGTAGAATCTGCAGTAATAAAGGGAAGGTTAATATCAGCGGTGGTCATACCGGAAAGGTCAATTTTTGCCTTTTCTGCGGCTTCCTTAACGCGCTGCATAGCCATTTTATCATTTGAAAGGTCGATGCCCTGCTCTGCCTTGAAAGTGCTTACGATAAAGTCCATAACGCGCTTATCGAAATCATCACCGCCAAGCTTATTGTTACCCGCTGTTGCGAGAACTTCCTGAACGCCATCACCCATTTCGATAATAGAAACGTCGAATGTACCGCCGCCAAGGTCATAAACCATAACCTTCTGGTCATCTTCTTTATCAATACTATAAGCAAGAGCGGCTGCGGTAGGCTCATTTATAATACGCTTAACATCAAGACCTGCAATTTTACCTGCATCCTTGGTTGCCTGACGCTGTGCATCGGTAAAGTAAGCGGGAACGGTAATAACTGCCTCGGTTACGGTCTGGCCGAGATATGCCTCTGCATCGGCCTTTAATTTCTGCAAAATGATGGCAGAAATTTCTTGAGGAGTATATTTCTTATCATCAATAGCAACGGTATAAGCGGTACCCATTTCACGCTTGATAGAACTGACAGTTCTATCGGGGTTAGTGATGGCCTGACGCTTTGCAACCTGACCTACCATTCTCTCACCTGTTTTTGAGAAAGCAACAACGGAAGGTGTTGTTCTGCCGCCTTCGGCATTTGCGATTACTACTGCTTCGCCGCCTTCCATAACGGCAACGCAAGAGTTAGTTGTACCTAAGTCAATTCCAATAATTTTTCCCATAATAATTTTCCTCCTAAGAAAATATCTTTAATTTACAAATATTAGTTTGCCACTTGTACCATAGCGGCGCGGATGACGGTATCACCCAATTTATATCCTTTTTGGAGAACTTGCGAAATAACATTTTCGCCAAGTGACGGGTCCTCAATATGCATAACTGCTTCGTGGAAATTAGGATCGAAGGTATCGCCTACCTTACCAATTTCTTCAATGCCCAGATTACCTGCAAGGGCTTCAAACTGCTTAACTATGAGTTCGATTCCTTTAATATAATCTTCGCTTCCTTTATCTGCAGCAGAGGCACGGTCTATATTATCAAGTATTGGCAAAATTTGTTTGATAATTCCCGCCTTTGCATATTCGGCTACGCCTGCGCGCTCCCTTTCGGTGCGCTTTTTAAAGTTATCAAATTCTGCGGCAGTTCTCTTAAGCAAATCGTTTTTACTTTCAAGTTCTGCCTTCAATGCATCGATCTCCGAATCCTTTTTGGATTTTTTCTTTTCCTTTTTTTCCGGCTCGGGAGTAGATGATTCATTAGTTTTAACTTCTTCGCTCATTTTAATCCTCCATATCAAGTTTTGCCTCGGTCATAAGTCCCGTAAGTTTAGAGGCAACATATTCAATACTCGGTATAATCTGTTCATAGGACATTCGACTATTGCCTATAACTCCGATTTTACCGCAAAATCCGTTATTCCAACTATAATCGCTTAAAACGATTACCTTGCCTTCAAGTTCAGATATTTTTAGTTCGTTACCGAAGATAACCTGCGTTTTTTCACTCGGCTCGGTTAATACCGAAAGGAGCGAATCGCTATTTGAAACAAGGCCTAAAAGTTTATTGGCATCGGTTTCGCCAAATAAATTATAAAGATTTGAAATTCCGCTTATTTGAATTCTTGAATTCCCAAGCTGCTCTGCCATATCATAGGTTTCAGTTAAAACGGGCATAAGCGAAAAGGAATCAAATCCTAAAGCGGCCATTAAATTCTGAAGCCCCGCCTTATTAAATTCCGAAAGCGGTTTGTTTTTAAGATTTTTATTAACTACATTATAAAGATTATCCTTAAACGCTTCATCAATGCCATCCGATAAACGCACCATACGGCTATCAGTTCTGCCATCACTTGTTACAACAAGTAAAATTCCGCTTCTTGCGGAAATCGACAAAATTTCCACCTTTTTTAAGGTAACATTCTTACCGACCGTAAATCCGGAAACGGCGGGAAGACCCGTTAATTCCGAAAGGGCATCTGCGGCATATTTAGGAATATTTTGAGGGTCGCACCCTACACTGCCCAAATGAATATTTATAAAATCCTTGGTATTGTTTTCGAGATTTTGCGGCTCCATAAGGGTATTTATATAAAGATTATAGCCGCGGCTTGTGGGCACCCTACCTGCAGAGGTATGAGGTTGAGCGAGAAATCCAAGGGAGCAAAGGTCGCTCATCTCATTTCGAATGGTAGCAGATGATGGCGCATTTTCAAGAAGCTCTGCGAGTACCTTTGAACCAACGGGCTCACCCGTTTCAATATAGGTTCGCACTACGGCGGCAAGTACCGCCATTTTTCTCGGCGTTAATTCCACTGCGCCACCCCCTTATAAAACGCTATTTAAAATGGATTATTTTGGTGTTAGCACTCCACTCTCTCGAGTGCTAACAATTATATTATAACCACCTTTTCCCAAAAGTCAATAGTTTTTGAAAAATTTTTTTGACTTTCCCTGACCTTTTTACAATTTGTTAATATTCTATTTCATTAAATCATATAAAAACGCCAAGCCCCCGTGTTTCCACGGGGGCTCAGCTAGGTCTGAAAAGAGAAATATCTTATTTCTTAGATTTATTCTTCTTCGTTATTCTTTTTCTTTTTAAGAATTACGAAGATTATAATACCTGCAGCAATTATAAGAACTACTGCTCCGCCTACGATAAGAAGCCAGAGATAATCGAATCCATCGCCCTTGTTCTTGCGAATAACCTTGATTTTCTTCTTTCTCTTGGGTTTATCATCGTCATCATCTTCTTCGACGGATTCATCCTCATCGGTGTCATCATCGTCATCAGTCAATGTGTTGTTCATATCGGTAGGTCCTTCTTCTTCGAGTTCGATTTCAGCGAATTCGCAGAAGGCAAAACTCATACCGAATGGGTCATCAACCGTAAGAACAAAGTAATCATCCATAGTAGTAAAGTCAACCATTACATATTCGCCATACTGACTTGTAAGGACATATGGGTCTCCGCTTCCCTTGAACAAGGATTTCGGCAGGTAAATGCGAACTTCTCTGCCACCGATATCGGTTATTATATTATCATTAGAATCCAGGAGATATACATCATAGATATCAGATGCAAATACTGCGCTCTGAGCAGCCAATGCCTTCTTTTCATCCGAATTTGCCTCACGCTTAACTACCATTATGTCCTGAACGGTAGCAAATACATCGTTATCGCGTAGGGCTACTACATCGGCGCGAATACCTGTTTCCTCATCAGTTACGGATGCGGCGGCGCCTTCGGCAGCGCTGTAACCGACAACTTCAAGGCCATTAACCTTCATTTCGGCTATGATAGAAAGTATCATATTGCTCTTTGTATAGTATTGCTGAGTTGATTCAACAATCTCAACTCTTACATACTGAGCGGTTTTAGGTAAGAAATTATATGAGTAACTACCATTTTCAGCATCTGACTTCTCATCAAATACCATAAGAGGTTCTGCATCTTTGCCAAATAGGGATATATCATCCTCGCCTGCATAGAATTTAAGTTCGCTTGGCCAATAATCTTTACTGCTTCCTGCGATAAACTCGATTTCATCGATAGCCATCAAGTTACCAAGGTCAAGAAGCATATTAATAGTTACTCTATCGTTTCCATCCTTATCACCAAGGGAACCGCCGTAAAGGTCGGCTACTGTACCCTCTTCGCCATCAAATGCATTAATCAAACCGTAAATGGGTTCAGCATTCCAAGCGGTAAGGTATTCATTGGCTGATTCGAAGGTAGAAACCAAGCTATAGTCACTCTTATCTTCAAGCCACAAGGTTACATTACCTGCGTTTTCTTGCATAAGATTCATATAAGCAAATTCCTGAGTGTTCCAACCGATTACTTCAAACTCGGTGGGGTCAAAGGTACCCGAAGCAGTATCGGTTATAGAGAATCTGACATAACGGGCATAAACAGGTGTTTCACCAAAGGTTTTTGAAACAACATTTGTTGCCTCGCCGTCATAATTAACAACGCAGTTTTCTTCATCCCATATGCCTTCTTCCGTTTCAGAGGCATAAACCTTAAGTCCCTTAATATTTTCTGTAAGGGTTGAGAGTTTAATAGAATTTATTGCCTTATTAGCGCAAAGATTGAACAAGAAATCAATGTTCTTGTCGTTTTGAGCAATATGAGCAGCCACGGTATAATCGCCATCATAAGCGCGTTTATAATCATCACCGCTATATTCAGTTTCCGAAACGGTGGTTTTATTTCCACCTGCATCGGTTCTGTAAACCTCAACGGGAACATGGTTAAGGAAGTTAATCTCGGCTAAGGGTTTAACATATTCTGTACCGAAAACGCCAATGTCACTAATTCTGGGATATGAAAGGTCGTTACGATAAGCTGTTAGAGATGCATAATCGGATACAGGAACAATAATATGCAAAGCTACAAATCTTCCGACAGCGCCTTTTCCTGCAGCGCTGAATAACTGAGTAATACTGGTTCCGTTAGGACCATCTGACATATTATTATAAGATATTATCTTGCTTTCGCTTCTAGTAAGTAAAGCTCTCTCGGTAGAGGCATAGATTTCATACTTACCTGTTGCAAGGTACTTACCGTCATGATGGTTAAGAAGTATCTTCTCTAAGTTATATACTTTCTTAAGGTCGAAAATTATATAATAAGAAATCTCATCGCCAACATTTGAAATAAAGCTTGAAGCAACAGATATACCTACGGCTGTTGATTTATCCAAGTCGGTGATTTCTGTCTTTTGATACCTTAAGCCCGCTTGCTCCCACTTGGTCATAGGACCTGTGCCGCTCTTAACATAGGTAACAACGCCCTTGTCATCAAGTAAGCTGTCGCCCAAGGACTTCATCTGTTCTGTGGTATAAGCGCCTGTTACAACATTATATGTAACAATATCACCGTAGGCCGCAAGTTCAGATATAACCAAATCGTTGGTTCCTGCGCCATAGAATCTGAATGCAACATAGTTGCCGCTTATCTGAGGTTTACCATCAAAATTGAATTTCTGAATCTGGTCGCCGTTTTCGTTATTGAAGCTTGCAACGATTGAATCGGTTGCAAAAAGCTTTTCTATACTATTTGCAACATAAATTCTGTAATTCATCTTAGCCAAATCGGAATTACTGCTAAGACCTACAACGAAATCATTTGCATTAATTGCGCCGTTAAAGGCATACACAAGCTCTGCATAAGAACCTTCGGCGGTGAAATCAAGCCCTGATAAAGCATATTCTGTAGAGAAATCACCGTCATAAAGAGCGTCAAGAGCGCCTAAGGTGAGTTCGTTCTTATCAGTGCCATCAAAATAGTATGCAGATGCGGTTGC
>JAZNFF010000132.1:0-1861 GCA_045588995.1 Acutalibacteraceae bacterium | reverse complement strand
GAGAGTTTTAGTTTGTCTTGACTGCGATATTACCGCAATAGAAAGGGCAAAAGAACTTGGTTGCAACCTAATCGTAACCCATCACCCCGTGATTTTCGGCGGACTTAAATCCATAACCGAAAACAGCATTGTTTATAAACTCATCAAGAATGATATTGCAGTAATCAGTATGCATACCAATCTTGACATTGCTAATGACGGTGTTACGGTTAAACTCTGCGAGGCGCTTGGGCTTAAAAATATTAAACCTTTCGTAGCAGAAAACGGTTTTGCACTTCGCAGCGCCGAGGCAGACGGGCTCGCCCCTCAAGATTTTGCCGCGCTTATTAAAGAAAAACTTAATTTTTCGGTAAGATTTGTTGAAGGAAATCACAAGATAAATAAGGTTCTTCTTTGTTCCGGAAGCGGCGGAGAATTTTTAAAAGAGGTAATTAGTTTCGATTTTGATGCTCTTATTACCGCCGATGTTAAGCATAATGTATTTATTGATGCTATAAATTCGGGTGTTTCGGTTTTCGACGGCGGACATTATGCTACTGAGAATGTAATCGTAAATCCCTTATCCAAACTTTTAGCAGATAATTTTAAAGATATAGAATTTATCCCCTACTCCCCCGATTTAATTAAAAGTATATAAAAAGTTCCCTTTAAGTTCAAAACTTAAAAGAAACTTTGCTTTTCTTTTGTTCTGCGCTAACTGAGGCAGTTTTATCTTATACCGTATTTTTCTATTATATAATCCATATCCTTATCGCCTCTACCCGAGAGATTGATAAGAATAGAACCTCTGCCCATTTCCTTTGCAAGTTTCATTGCATAGGCAACGGCGTGAGCGCTTTCAATGGCGGGGATAATACCTTCAAGGCGGGAAAGTTTATAAAAGGCATCAAGAGTTTCGTCATCGGTAATAACATCATACTTAACTCTGCCGATTTCCTGCAAGAAGGCGTGTTCGGGACCCGATGAAGGATAATCAAGACCACTTGCAACGGAATATACGGGAGCGGGCTCACCGTTTTCATCTTTGAGCATTATACTGTTAAAGCCGTGCATAATGCCTTCGGTTCCGTATTTTAAGCTGGCGGCGTGGTCACCGAGTTTGGTACCGCGACCGAGGGGCTCAATTCCGTAAATATCAACGGGGTCATTTAGAAATCCCGAGAAGATACCCATAGCATTAGAGCCGCCGCCCACACAAGCGACAACGGCATCGGGAAGTTCACCCGTCATACCTACAAACTGCTCTCTTGCCTCAATTCCTACAACGCTCTGAAAATCTCTTACCATCATAGGAAATGGATGAGGACCTAAAACTGAACCGATGCAATAAATGGCATCTTTATACTCATTGGCATAGGCAGCAAAGGCGGCATCTACGGCTTCTTTAAGGGTTTGAAGGCCTTCTTTAACCTCAACCACATTAGCGCCTAAAAGTTTCATTCTGGCAACATTTGGCGCCTGCTTTTTGATATCAACAGATCCCATATAGATATCGCACTGGAGACCGAAATATGCGGCGGCAGTAGCAAGGGCAACACCGTGTTGACCGGCACCCGTTTCGGCAATAACCTTCTTTTTGCCCATATATTTAGCCAGGAGGGCTTCGCCCATACAGTGATTTAGTTTATGAGCGCCAGTATGATTTAAATCTTCTCTTTTAGCATAGAGTTGCACATTACCGAGGGAGCCCGAAAGACGTTCAAGGTGAGAAATAGGCGTGGGTCTGCCCTGAAAATCTTTTCTGATTCTGCGAAGTTCACTTATAAACTTACTGGATTTACAGATGGTAAAATATGCTTCGGTTATTTCCTCCATCGCCTTTTTAAGTTCATCGGAGATATAGCATCCGCCGTATTTTCCG
>JAZNFF010000131.1:0-1861 GCA_045588995.1 Acutalibacteraceae bacterium | reverse complement strand
GAGAGTTTTAGTTTGTCTTGACTGCGATATTACCGCAATAGAAAGGGCAAAAGAACTTGGTTGCAACCTAATCGTAACCCATCACCCCGTGATTTTCGGCGGACTTAAATCCATAACCGAAAACAGCATTGTTTATAAACTTATAAAAAATGATATTGCGGTAATCAGTATGCATACCAATCTTGACATTGCTAATGACGGTGTTACGGTTAAACTCTGCGAGGCAATAGGCCTTAAAAATATCAAACCATTTGTGGCAGAAAACGGTTTTGCACTTCGCAGCGCCGAGGCAGACGGGCTCGCCCCTCAAGATTTTGCCGCGCTTATTAAAGAAAAACTTAATTTTTCGGTAAGATTTGTTGAAGGAAATCGCAAGATAAATAAGGTTCTTCTTTGTTCCGGAAGCGGCGGAGAATTTTTAAAGGAGACAGTAGGTTTCGGCTTTGACGCTCTTCTCACCGCCGACATTAAACACAATGTGTTTATCGACGCTATCAACTCGGGCGTTTCGGTTTTCGATGGCGGACATTATGCTACTGAAAATGTAATAGTAAGACCCCTATCGGAGCTTTTAGCGGATAATTTTAAAGAAATAGAATTTATCCCCTACTCCCCCGATTTAATTAAAAGTATATAAAAAGTTCCCTTTAAGTTCAAAACTTAAAGGGAACTTTGCTTTTCTTTTGTTCTGCGCTAACTGAGGCAGTTTTATCTTATACCGTATTTTTCTATTATATAATCCATATCCTTATCGCCTCTGCCCGAGAGATTGATAAGAATAGAACCTCTGCCCATTTCCTTTGCGAGTTTCATTGCATAGGCAACGGCGTGAGCGCTTTCAATGGCGGGGATAATTCCTTCAAGGCGGGAAAGTTTATAGAAGGCATCGAGCGTTTCATCATCGGTAATAACATCATATTTAACTCGGCCGATTTCTTGCAAGAAGGCATGTTCGGGACCTGATGAAGGATAATCAAGACCGCTTGCAACGGAATATACGGGGGCGGGCTCGCCGTTTTCATCTTTGAGCATTATACTGTTAAAGCCGTGCATAATGCCTTCGGTTCCGTATTTTAAGCTGGCGGCGTGGTCACCGAGTTTGGTACCGCGCCCGAGGGGCTCAATTCCGTAAATATCAACGGGGTCATTTAGAAATCCCGAGAAGATACCCATAGCATTAGAGCCGCCGCCCACACAAGCGACAACGGCATCGGGAAGTTCACCCGTCATACCAGTGAACTGCTCTCTTGCCTCAATTCCTACAACGCTCTGGAAATCTCTTACCATCATAGGAAATGGATGAGGACCTAAAACAGAGCCGATGCAATAAATGGCATCTTTATATTCGTTTGCATAGGCGGCAAAAGCGGCATCTACGGCTTCTTTAAGGGTTTGAAGACCCTCCTTAACCTCAACCACATTTGCGCCTAAAAGCTTCATTCTCGCAACGTTAGGGGCCTGCTTCATAATATCAACAGAACCCATATAGATGTCGCACTCAAGACCGAAATATGCGGCGGCAGTAGCAAGGGCAACACCGTGTTGACCGGCACCCGTTTCGGCTATAACCTTTTTCTTGCCCATATATTTAGCCAAGAGGGCTTCGCCCATACAGTGATTTAGTTTATGAGCGCCAGTATGATTTAAATCTTCTCTTTTAGCATAGAGTTGCACATTACCAAGAGAACCCGAAAGGCGTTCAAGGTGAGAAATAGGCGTAGGTCTGCCCTGAAAATCTTTTCTGATTCTGCGAAGTTCACTTATAAACTTACTGGATTTACAGATGGTAAAATATGCTTCGGTTATTTCCTCCATCGCCTTTTTAAGTTCATCGGAGATATAGCATCCGCCGTATTTTCCG
>JAZNFF010000130.1:0-11051 GCA_045588995.1 Acutalibacteraceae bacterium | reverse complement strand
ACTATTCAGCGGTGGACCGATCCATTGTATCGGTATATGGTATTGCGTTCTCGTAATAACGAGGCTTAGGCACACCTAAGTATACGCTGGGCTTGTCCCATCATGCTGACCTTCAGCCAAAATTAAATATGATTTACGTTTTGAAAGAATTATGATTGTAATTTCGAGAGTCATTTCGAAATCTGTTCTCTTTTCGAGAGGTATGATTATCTTTTCGATATGATAGATGACAGAGATGATACTCATTTCGAAATGATGATGACTTTCATTTTGAGAGGCGCCGGTTTCTATCTTTCCTAAAAAGGAAGATAGAAACGCGACCGAGGGCGTGCCCGAGGGAGCGGCGCCAAGGCATAGTACGCATAGTTAGAAAAAGAAAATGAGAGAAACGTACAGATTTTTTAGTAAAAAAGTCCCTGGGCGTACTATGCCTTGCTATCATTTTTAGATGATAGATGACAATATTTCGAGATGATATTTTGATATGATTTATGATACACATTTTGAAATGATAGATTAGCTATCTTTTCGAAATTCGTTTTGAAATTAACTGTCGGTGCTTAGTATGAAAAGATGATTTACTTTTTGATATGCTCCTAACAGATTCTTATAAGAGTAAGCAAGGATATAAAATATTAATGAGACCAATCTTCTATAAATCTGCAAAAGAATCTATCCTGTCTTTTTGAAATGACATATGACTGTCATTTCGAAATGAGTACGAAAAATATGATATACATTTACAAAGCGGCTCCCACAGACTGCGAATCAGTCTGTGGGAGCAAAAATTTTTTATGATTAAAATTTTCGTCAATAAATCTGTTTCGATACCAACTGACTTAATTAAAAAATTCCGTACACAAACCTATGATTTTATAAATCATACAAAAAGTTAATGTTTTCTTGAAACTCGAAAATTTTATTCCTTATATATTTAATGTCCAAATATTTTGGTACACAGTTTCAACCTGGACCACTGAAACCTGTGAACGAAAATTTGGAAAATTTTGTGTGCGTTAATGTTTTCTTGAAACGAAACAAAAACATTATCCACATTTAAGTATCGGAAAATTGTGATGAAGTATCGAGGAACCATAGATACTTCTTATGAAAAACCGAAATTTATGAAAGGAGTAAAAATTGATGAGTTTAACCCCTGAAGAACAAGAACGAAAAGCCGAGAACCAAAAACGGAATTTGTTAAATCAAACTCTTCCTGTGATTGACAGGTCGAATCAAGGAAGTTTTAAAACACGAAGGCGTTATAAAGCGGTGATGAATAGATTCTGTGGGTATTTAGGAGAGAATACCACATTGCAGAATTTTAGAAATGTTGAAGTGCGCCACGTAAGAAATTATGTTGAGCACCTTCAAATCAATGGTTGTAAGCCCGGATATATACTCACCGAATTATCCGGTATAAAGTGGGTGCATCAAAGGACGAACCCTAAAAGAAATTTGCCTAAGAGTAATAAATGTTTCTTTGTTGCCAAACGCCAATTATATATAAAGGATAAATCTATTCTTCCACATGAGTTTGATGACCTTATCAAAGTAGCACTTGATATGGGTCGTATTGATGCGGTTATCGAGGCGTATATGGATAGATATTTTGGACTTCGCCACGAGGAGTTTGTAACCTTGCGTGTGCATCAAATTGAGTATGCACTTAAATATAAACAATTAAATCTTACAAACACCAAGGGTGGTAGACCGAGAGATATACCGGTCGAAACCAAAATGCAGGAGAACATTTTAAGACGAGTATTGGCATACGCTCATAAAAACGGCAAATGCTCTATGGATTATGTTATATGCGATAACCATACAAACAGTGTTAAAAAGAAAAGTAAGTCTTTGGATAACTGGATGAACAATAATAAAAAGAAATTTATGGACCCCGAACGCACAAAGTACAAAAGCCCAGGCAAAAGACCAAGAGAACAATCGATACATTGGCATAGTCTCAGGCATCTATTTTATCAAGAAACCAAAGCCCGATACAAGGCCGAAGGCAAAATGACTGATGCACAAATTGAACGAGAATTATCTGAATCAATGGGACATTCTCGTAATGATGTAAACAACACTTATTCGAATGAAATTAAAAGAATCCATTAAAGTTAATGTTTTCTTGAAACTCAAAATTTATATTCTTATGTTTTAATTGCAGATTTTCGCAGAGAGTTAGTCCCTACCTGATTCTCTGAACGGAAATCTGAAATCATAAATCTGATGACGGCAGATTTAAAGTTTAAGCAATAAGCATTAACGAAAACTTATTGCTTATGCGTTTTGGTATAGAGGACAAGACGCAAATCATATTTTAATAAAAGAAAAATTTTCGCAAAAGGAAGGAGACGGACTGCATGGTAAATTATGTCGCACAGTCTTGGGAGCAGAAAATCGGCAACAAAATCGTGTCGATTACTAATTTAACCCCTCAATTTTCTGTGGACGAAAAAAGGGAAGTAAAACTACAAATAGAAGCAAAATTATATGATGTTTTTTGCAAATATATGTCCTGTAAACCTTGAAGAAAAAGGGCTGTTATGGTATAATATATATGTCAGCAGCTCCGCTTCTTTTTGCGAAGAAGGGAGTAAAAATTGAATCTTTTTGACGCAATTTATGCAAGACAATCGGTTGACAGGATAGACAGCATATCCGTGGAAAGTCAAATCGAATTTTGCAAAAAGGAAGTGACAGGAGAAAGTTATAAAGTTTATACCGACAAGGGTTATAGTGGTAAAAACATAGACCGCCCTGCGTTTCAAGACTTGTTACGTGATATAGAGGCGGGTAAAGTAAACCGTGTTATCGTTTACCGTCTCGACCGTATCAGTCGCTCAGTTCTTGATTTTGCCAATTTGATTGAAGTGTTTCAAAAAAAACATGTTGACTTTGTCAGCACAATGGAGAAATTTGATACTTCAACACCTATTGGCAAGGCTATGTTGATGATTGTTATGATCTTCGCACAACTTGAGCGTGAAACCATTCAGCAGCGTGTTATTGATGCCTATTCTTCCCGTAGTAAACGTGGGTTTTATATGGGTGGCAGAGTACCGTTCGGATTTGAATTGGTTGAAACAACCATAGACGGAATACGAACAAAAATGTATAAGCCAATCGAGGAAGAAGCAGAAGTTATTAGATTGATTTTTTCAATGTATTCAAAGCCTCAAACCTCGTTCGGTGATGTTATGCGCTATTTGGAAGAGCACGGCGTACGAAAGCGTGACGGCAAACTCTTTAATAGGAGCCGATTGCGTGATGTGGTAATCAACCCTGCGTACGTAAAAGCCGACTATCAGCTTTATGAATTCTTTAAAGCGCAAGGCACAAATATTGTCAATAATCCAGGGGATTTTATCGGTATAAACGGAGCGTATCTTTATTCGGGCGACAATCTTAAGCGAAAAACCATATCTTTAGTTGGTCACACATTGGTTTTGGCTCCCCACGAGGGACTTGTTGATTCGGCAACGTGGATTAAATGCCGTTCTAAGTGCTTAAACAACCAAAGCGTTGCACGGCCCATTAAAGCAAAAGCAACCTGGCTTGCGGGTAAAATCAAATGTGCCAAATGCGGATATGCTTTAACTGCTAAGATTTATAAGTGCAAAACTAAGTCCGACAACCGTTATTATCTCTGCACAAACAAATATCACTCCGGTGGATGTAACTTTGGCTCATTGGATGCTGATGTCGTGGACGACATTGTATTCAAAGAAATGCAGAAGAAATTAGCGGAATTCGAGACACTGTCAAAGAAAAAGCAGGACGGCTGTAACCTGCAAGTTGTAAAACTTAAAACACGTATCGAAGAGATTGACAAAGAAATATCCTCTTTGCTCGAAAAAATCACTTCGGCAAATGATACGGTGATGCAGTACATAAATAACCGTGTTGCCGAACTTGACGCCGAAAAGAAAGAACTTGGCGCTGAGATTCTATCGCTTGACAATAACCACACAAACGATGTGGGAGAAATCAGCGGATATTTTGAGCATTGGGATGAACTGTCGGTTAGCGACAAAATCACGGTGGTTGACTGCCTGATAGAGCGCATAATCGCCTCAAAAGAAAGCATTGAAATCAAGTGGAAAATATAATTATTTTTTTTATCGCAAAAGCATTTCACCATTGTTGTTCAGGCGAAGCGCTCCGTAGGACTACTGACCGACTTGACAGTCGCAATTTCTACGCCTGCAACCCTTCTTTTGATAAGAACTGCGGGAAATAATTAACGGTACGATGCAGATATCGTTCTCTATAAATCAAAAGCAGATGGGCAGCCATCTGCTTTTGATTATATTGCGGCGCCCTTTATTTTATGGATAAAATCATCATTGAAAATGCCGCTTTTTTGGTTTATACTGATGGTATAAAGTTAAAAGGTGGGCGGTTATGTCGTTTTTATACTTTTTAGAAAACTTGCGAAACCCCGTTTTAGATTTCTTCTTTTCATTTATTACCCTATTCGGAGAAGAAACCGTTTTTATGGCGGTGGGGATGATATTTTTCTGGTGCATAGATAAATACAAAGGTTATTATCTGCTCTGCACCGGATTTTTCGGCACAGTGATTAACCAATTTTTAAAGATTGCCTGCCGCGTACCGCGGCCTTGGGTTAAGGACCCCGATTTCACCATCGTAGAATCGGCGCGGGAAGCCGCGGGCGGATACTCTTTCCCAAGCGGTCACACCCAGACATCCGTTGGGCTTTACGGCGGAATTGCCCGTTCGGTAGATAAAAAACGGCTTCGGATTATAATGGTTGTTTTGGCGGCTCTTATTGCACTTTCCCGTATGTATCTTGGCGTACATACACCCGCCGACGTGCTTGTATCTATAGGTATTGCCTCGCTTTTGATTTTCGTTGCCTATCCCATTTTCAAAAAAGCGGAAAACTCGCCCAAAGTTATGTATGCGGTGCTCTTTTTCTTTTTAGTGATTATAACAGGGTATCTTTGCTTTGTGCTTTACTATCCATTCCCCGAAGAAGTTTATGCCGCCGAGGCCATAGACAATCTGGAATCCGCCCGTAAAAACGGATTTACCTTGCTCGGTTGCGCCATTGGTATCCTTGCCGTTTATACTGCGGATATAAAATGGATTAAATTTGAAACCAGAGCGCCCTTTGGAATTCAAATAATTAAGGTTTTAGGCGGACTTTTGCTTGTTATTTTAGCAAAGGAACTGCTGCGCGCGCCTCTTGACGTTTTATTTGACGGCCACCTGATCGCCCGAAGTATCCGCTACTTTATAATGGTTATAATCGGCGGCGCTCTTTGGCCCATGGCCTTCCCTTTGCTCTCTAAAATCGGTAAAAATAAATAGTTTTTATCTGAGAATGAAACCGATTTGGATTTCAAATCTTCCGCAACTTAATAAAATTTTATGCCTCCGAAAAATTGGGGGCATTTTTGTTGCAAAAGCGACTTATTTATGGTACAATGCGCTTTAAGCTAATAACTTTGGAGGCGGCTATGTTTAAAAAACTTATCGGAGACAGGCAATTCTATAAAAAAGTTTTTGCCCTTGCCATCCCCATTATGATACAAAACGGAATTACCAATTTCGTTAATATGCTCGATAATATAATGGTTGGGCGCTTAAGTTCGGTGGAAATGGCAGGTGTTACCATCTCCAACCAACTGATTTTCGTTTTCAATATTTGTATTTTCGGAGCCCTTGCAGGCGCGGGAATTTTCGGAACTCAATTCTTCGGCAAAAAGGATAGCGAAGGCGTTCGTTTCACCTTCCGATTCAAGATAATTTTCGCCCTTATTTTAACGATTTTGGGAGTTCTTGTTCTCTACTTTGGCGGCGATTCCCTTATAAACCTTTATCTTAAAGGAGAAGGCAGCGCCGAGGATATTTCGGCCGCCTTTAAATACTCCAAAGATTATCTTAATATTATGCTTATCGGTTTTTTGCCCTTTGCTCTTTCTCAATGCTTCGGCAGTACCCTTCGCGAATCCGACCAACCCGTTATCCCGATGGTTGCGGGAATTATTGCGGTTCTTGTAAATCTCACATTCAACTATATTCTTATCTTCGGCCATCTGGGCGCGCCTCGTTTGGGAGTGTGCGGCGCGGCCATAGCAACGGTTATGTCCCGTTATGTTGAACTGATTATTGTGGCCGTTTGGACGGTTATTAAAAAGGCAAACAATCCCTTTATTATCGGCGCTTTCAGAAGTTTATATGTTCCCTTCCACCTTGTGCGCGAAATCTTTAAAAAGGGACTTCCTCTTCTGCTCAACGAGGCGCTTTGGTCGACGGGTATGGCCATTCTCAACCAATGCTATTCCCAAAGGGGAATTGATGTTGTGAGCGCTACCAGCATAAGCCAGACCTTCTTTAACCTATTCGGCGTTTGCTTTTTAGCCATAGGCGTTGCGGTTGGTATAATTTTAGGTCAGATGCTGGGCGCAGGAAAAACTCAAGAGGCCCTTGATACGAGTTACAAACTGATTGCTTTTTCGGTGCTTGTCAGCATAATTACGGGGGCTTTATATGCCATTGCCGCCGAATTTATTCCCTCTTTTTATAATGTTAGCGACAATGTTCGCCATATCGCTACTGCACTTATGCAGATTACGGCTCTTGTCTTCCCTCTTGATGCCTTTGCCCACGCTTCGTATTTCACCCTGCGTTCAGGGGGCAAATCATTTATTACCTTTATTTTCGACAGCGGTTTTGCATGGCTTATAAGCGTACCCTCGGCGTTTATACTAACCCGCTTTACTTCGCTTCCCATTTTGCCCATTTTTGCTATATGCAACGGGCTCAACATTCTTAAATGTGTTGCAGGGTTCATATTCGTTAAAAGCGGTATTTGGGTTAAAAATATTGTCAATTGACAAGCACTGCTTTTAGTGTTATTATTTATATGATATTTTATTTATATTTATGAAAGGCGGTAAAACAATGGTTAATGAAGCAAATGAACCCGTATTTACCCTCGATATTAAGGCCTTTTTCAAAGAAGCCCTTCACCGCTGGGTAACCATTGTTGCGATTTCTCTTGTATGCATTTTAATTGCATTTATTTACGGTCAGTTTATTTCTACCCCTCAGTATTCCTCATCCGCTTCCATATATGCGGCCAATCAGGGCGAGGCAACGGGGATAACCACCAGCGAAATCAATATTTCAACCCACCTCACCAAAGATTGCTGCGAACTTATTTTGTCCCGCGCCGTTCTTGAAGAGGTTATATCCAATCTTGGTCTTGATACAAGTTACGAGGGTTTGAAATCCGCCGTTACGGTTTCAAACAACGAAGAAACCCGTTTTATAAATGTTAAGGTTACTACCGATGATGCCGAAAAATCCCGTCTTATTGCCGACGATATTTGCGCAGTGGCAAAAGAAAAAATCATTGAGATTATCGGTGTTGACTGGGTGAAGATAGCAAATACAGCCAACCTTCCCAAAGCCCCTTCATCTCCCTCTTTGACAATGTATCTCATATTCGGTTTATTGGCCGCAGTTGTTTTATCTGCCGGATTTGTTCTGTTATCCTTATATAAAGATGATAAAATCACTTCTGCAGAAGACGTAGAAAAATATTTAGGAATCTGCACCTTGGCAACCATTCCCTATAACCGCAATAAATCCAAATCTTACTATCAAAGAAAACGGTGACCAATATGGAAAATGAAGTTTTAAACACTAATTCATATAGTGATACCACGCCCAGCAAAAAGAAGGTTTCATTTAATACCGCTTCTTCTAAAGATTATATCTCTAACGAGGCCTTCAAAACCCTTCGCACCAATCTTCTTTTTAGCGGCGCCGATGTTAAGACAATTCTTTTAACAAGTTCCAATGAGAACGAGGGCAAATCCACCGTTTCTACCGAACTTTCAAAAAGTTTAGCAGAAGCAGGAAAGAAGACCCTATTTATCGATGCGGATATGAGAAAATCCGTTATCCTCAAAAACAATGATTCGGTTAAAGGTTTATCCGAACTTTTGCTTAATATGTGCGGTACCGCAGATGTTATTTACAGCACCCAGAACGAAAACTTCGACGTAATGTTTTCGGGTCACTTCCCGCCAAACCCCGTTGAAATTTTGGCCAATGATAGATTTGCTACCATTTTGGAAGAACTTAAAAAGAAATACGATTATATCATTATTGATACTCCACCCGTTGGCGTTGTAATCGATGCGGCAGTTATCGCCGCCCGTTGCGATGGCGCGATTATAGTTTTAGCAAACAGAAAAACAAGTCGCAAGAGCGCAATTGAAACCAAGGAGCAAATCGAAAGAAGCGGTTGCAGAATTTTAGGCGCCGTTATTAACGAAGTTGAAAAATCTGTTGGCTCTTATGTAAGCAGATACTATAAAGCAAAAGAATATAAATAAACAAATACGGACAGGTTGATTCCTGTCCGTATTTGTTTTTGGGGATAAGAAATGAAAAAATCTTTTTGCGTGTATATCCATTCTAAAATCTAATCGTTCAATTTTTTCGATAAAACTGTTAACAGATTGTAAAATGTAAAGTGAAAGATTTTAAAAATTTCAAAATGTAAACTTAAATGGATTGATTTTAATAAAATTAAGGTATATAATAATAGTAGATTTTTTATTTGGAGGAATTTTTGTGAAGTTTATTAAAGTGAATTCTTACGAAGAATTAAGCGCCAAAGCCGCCGAAATAATCGGTGACGTTGTTAAAAACAACCCTAATTGCGTTTTGGGTCTTGCTACGGGCTCTTCTCCCGTTGGTACCTATAAAAAACTTATCGAAGCCAATAAAAAGGGCGAACTTGATTTCTCGGGCGTTACATCGGTTAACCTTGATGAATATGTAGGTCTTACCCCCGATAACGACCAAAGTTACCGCTACTTTATGCAGGATAATCTCTTTAATCATATAAATATTAAGCGTGAAAACACCTTTGTGCCCGATGGTTGCGCTAAAGACACAGCGGCAGAGTGCAAAGCATACGATGAAAATATCGAGCGCCTCGGCGGCATTGATATTCAACTTCTCGGCATCGGCCTTGACGGACACATTGGTTTCAACGAACCCGATAAGGTATTTATTAAACCCACCCACGAGGTCCAGCTGCATCCCTCTACCATTGAGGCAAACGCCAGATTCTTTGAAGATGAATCAATGGTTCCCCGCAAGGCAGTAACAATGGGTATGGGCGCAATTATGGGTGCTAAAAAGGTACTTCTTATTGCCAACGGCAAAGGAAAAGAGGATATAGTTAATAAATCTTTCTTCGGCGATATAACCCCCGAAGTTCCCGCCTCTATTCTTCAACTTCACCCCGACCTTACGGTTATTTATTCTGAAAATTAATGATAAAACCCCGAGGTTTAACCTCGGGGTTTTTAGCTATGAGTTATAGGTTATGAATTTGGCTTACGCCAAATGTTATGATATTTGCTTCGCAAATAGTTAATGTGTTCGCGAAGCAAACGAATTTATATCGTCGGCAAAGCCGACACCGAAACTTTGCCCACAGGGCAAATCACAACGCGGCGAGGCGGCTTATAACTCATAACTTGCCGTAGGCAATCATAACTTTTAATGGGTTGTCACAAATAACGGCAGGAGTAAGCTCCTCCCCTACACGCATCTGTTTAAGCAAACGCGAAAATTGAGCCTTTAAAATCAGGTTCGGATTATTCGTGTTTGCTTATATTGATAAAATTAAAGTTCTCCGTTCTCGATGGCGGTTATAAGGTCGATTCTCCCTTGATGGCGGCCGCCTTCAAACTCTGCGCCCAAAAATTCATCCACCAATGTTTCGGCGGTTTTTTGGTCAACCACCCTCGCGCCGAAGGCAAGGATGTTGGCGTTATTATGCTGCCTTGTAAGTCGGGCAGAATAGGGCTCCGAACAAACGGCGGCGCGGATTCCCTTAACCTTATTGGCGGCAAGAGAAATACCTATGCCCGTTCCGCAGATAAGAATTCCCAAATCGCATTCGCCCTTTACTATGGCATCGGCAACGATTTTTCCGTAGCGCGGATAATCGCAACTTTCGGCACTATCGGTACCGTAGTTTATTACCTCGTAACCCTTATCCTCGATATATTTTTTTATATGGTTTTTAAGTTCCACTGCAGAGTGATCGTTTCCAATAGCAATTTTCATAATTATCTCCTTATTATAACTTTGCTATATTTTTCTCATTAAAACCGAAAAGTTTATCGGCAAACCAAACTTCTTTCACCTTAAAGCGTTTTCCGTTAAGATATTCTAAAATTCCGCCATCCGTATCAAAGCAGAAGCGCAAACTATAAGAGTAGAGGGCTTGTTTATCAAAGCCGAGTTTTTTATCTTCGGAAAGTTTACCGTATTTCCCATCACCCAAAAGCGCGTGACCGATAGATGCCATATGGGCTCTTATCTGGTGGGTTCGGCCCGTTAGAAGTTCTATTTCCAAAAGGGAAAGATTATTTTTTGAAGCGAGAACCTTATATCTGGTTTTTATGGTAAGATTATTATCGGTTTTTCTATTTGATAAATATACCTTGTTTTTATTTTCGTTTTTCTGAAGATACCCCTCTAAAGTGGCTGTTTTTTCTTTCGGCACTCCGTGAACTACGGCAAGGTATCGCTTATCTATCTGCCGCTCCTTTATTTTTTCACAAAGGATTCGAAGCGATTCCGCATTTTTGGCGGCGATTACGATGCCCCCTGTATTGCGGTCAATTCGGTTAGCGAGGGAGGGTTTGAAGCTATTTTCGGCTTCAGGGTCATACTCACCCTTATCATAGAGATAGTGCTGAATTCTGCCTATTAAAGTATCCCTATATTCCTTTTCATCGGGGTGGACTATTATTCCCTGAGGTTTATCCACGAGAATTATATTTTCATCTTCATAAACAACATTGATTTTAGCGGGGGAACTTAAAAAATCGTATTTAGGGGCAATAGACACGAAAAATTCATCCTTAATATAGGCATCAACAATATCGCCCACATTAAGCCGCGTACTGATTTCCGCCCTTTTGCCGTTTACCTTGATTTTTTTGGTGCGGATATACTTATACATAAGCGCC
>JAZNFF010000129.1:0-25475 GCA_045588995.1 Acutalibacteraceae bacterium | reverse complement strand
AATACGGCAGTTATAACAAGTTCGGGCAACATATACGCTCCGTTATAGCAGAAAGAATACCACCATGCATTATCCCATTCGCACCAGATATCGAAAATAACTCCGCCCGTAATAAAGTGGCATACAAATCTTAAAAATACGGCGAGGGCAACTCCCAAAACTATACCAAAAGTACCTCTTCTTCTGAAAATTCCCGCAAAACCGAGAACGGTATATGCAAGGATATAATCAATTAAAAATGTGGCTATAATACTTGCAGGGGTAAGGCCCCAACCCATAACCTCAACAAAAGAAAGCGCTAACTGTATAAGAGAATAAACAAATGTGGCTATAAAGCCCCATTTTGTACCGAGCATCAGTACCATCATAGCGATAGGCACCATACTCATAATTGTAACACCGCCGCCTAAGGGCATTTCGATAGGTTTAAACATACTGAGTACTGTGCCAAGGGCAATAAAGATTGCCGAAAGGCAGATTTTAAAGGTTGCGTTTTTTGTGTTTTCCATATTTTCCTCTTTTCCTTCGGGGAGTAAGGTTTATTATCACCTTACGACATTTGTTTAATCAAAATCCAATCAAAACAAAAGCCGCAGGCGATAACCTGCGGCAAAATCTTGCATATTGCAATTTTTCCTACGGCGGCATTATCCGCATCAGGTTACCGGTCGAAGCATAGCCAATTTCTTGGCGCCTTCCTCTCAGCCGAACTTCATTCAGCTCCCGAAAATTTATTTAACTTTATTTTAGCACTAAATTTTTATTTGTCAAGTATCATCTTTTTCGTTAAAAGCGGAAAGGTCGATTTTAAATCCGCCTTCAAAACTTTCCTTTTCGCCTATATCGAAGTTTTTAACCTCATTTATGGCAGGAATATCATCGAGAATATCGGGCTTTTCTTCCCCATCTTTTTCTGCCATATATTCCTTCGCTATATCGGCAAGTTCCGCTTTGTGCCATTTTTGTATAAGTTCTTCGCCCTCGGGATATTCGTTACTTATAGGATGCTTTTTATAGTAAACGGAACACACGATAAAGTAGATTAAGAAGATGAGCCACGCCATCATAGAAATCTCAACGCCAAGTGAAAGGGCGGGAGTTTCATAGTTAAATCTTATAACGCTATCCCCTTTATCCACCTTAACCGCCATAAAGCCATTCATAACCTTTTCTATAGAGGTCTTAACACCGTCAACCGTTGCCGACCAACCTTCTTCGTAAGGCACAGAGAAGAAAACCAAAGAGGTGGTATCCCTTTTAACCTTGGCGGTAAATCCATCTTTATCCACCGAGAATTCATAGGCGCTCGTTTCGGAAAGGCGGCTACTGTCAATAGTCATCTGTTCATCATTCGTGGCGATAGACATAGGTGTTTCCTGTTCTTCGGGAATTTCCGCTGAAGGCAAGGATTCGGTATCGGCGGTGGAATCGGTTATAACGCTATCAACATATCCCATAGAATCGGCCAGAGGATCGGAACCCACATATTCGGGGGGCTCTACGGGAACGGGCTCTTTCCACAAATCGCTTATATTCTTTAAAATGCCATCGTATTTTGCTATCTGTTCTTCGGTAAGCAAAATGGCCTTGAGCATCATACGGGTTTTCGTAGCATCATCATAGGACTCAAAGGTATCCTCATCCATATAATACTCATAAGAAAATCCGTAGGGAATATAGTTTTGATTTTCATAGATATAGTATCCGCTTTTAGTATCAAGATACTTATATCCCGCCATCAAGGTTTCCCCGTTTTCATCCACAAAACTATCATCGCAGGTGGCATTTATAAGATATTTAACCGATAAAAGATTGCGAAGCGCATCGTATTTCGTATCGGGGCGGGAAGCAACATCACGCTCGATTCCGATACTGCTGTAAAACTCCATCAAAGAGCCGGGCACTACCGAATGAAAAGCGTTTATAGATGGATAACCCAGATACATCGCCGTATTATCCATACCGTCATAAACATCTATTCTGAAGTTGCTTTCATCCTCTAAATCGAGGTCGCCTTCTATAAGACGGTCGATAACAACCTCATCTATATTATGGGAATGTTGTCTGCCGGTATAGATATAAACATTGCCGAATATTACGGCGATTATGGCCGTACAAGCGACTGCCGATTTTATAAACGCTACGCGGTTTTTCCTTAAAAGCCGCAGCAATAAATATGCAACGATAAGCGATACTATCGCTATTGCTACCGAAACAAAAAATCTTGCCTTATAGGTTAAGGTTTCGCTATTTGTATAAAGTCCGTAAATGATTTCGCCCTCACTGTTTTTCCGCGGGAAAAATCCGATAACGAGAGCAAAGGCAAGGGTTATGACCGCGGTCCACCTGAATCCCGATTTGATTTCGGGGGCGTTATCCTCAAAGAGCATAACCGTCGCAAGACACATCATAAGAACGGGCATATAAAACCAACGGGCGTAATATGCCGAATTGAAGGCATAAAATGCGCTATTGAGAATAGGCACCATAGCAAAGAGGGCGCAGATACAAATTATTCGCCTTAACCAATGCCCCTTTTTGCCGATTAAAAATCCGCAGACACCTATCATACTAAATAGGGGCAACCATCCGCCCAAAGATGACCATTTCACATTGGCCTCGGGGAAAAATACGGGACGGGCGGGTATATCGGGCGGGAAGAAGAAACACTGCAAAACATTAAGATATATCTGCTCTTTTCCATAGGTTATGGCGCTCCAGCCGAGAAGTGTATCTGAAAGTCGGGTATTGGAAAGTATGGCGGCAATAGACGGAAGCAGTAAAACCGCCGCCATCAAAAGACCCAAAACCGCCTCAAACAAAATAACAAGGAAACGGCCGAATGGCACCTTTACGGCCTTGCTGAATATTCTTACAAAGAAATAGAGGGCGGTAAATACCACCATACCGAAAAAGAAGAAATAATTAACCAAGGCGCATATAAAAACCGAAAGGGCGAAAACGCCGCGGCGGGTTTCGGTTATAAGCAACTCAAGGGATAAAAGTAAAAGCGGGAAGAACACGAGGGGCTCGTGGAAATGGTTAAAGAAGATATTATAAACCGAAAAGCCCGAAAAGGCATACATAAGTCCCCCAAGGGAAGCAAACATAGGATTTTTAACAAATCTTCGGATATAAAGGTATGCCGTAAAGGCGGCAAGAGCGAATTTTAAAATGAGGAGCGGCGCCAAAAGATAGGGCACAAAATTATTCGGGAATAAGAGAGTAAACCAAAAAAACGGGCTGCCGAGAAGATAAAAAGAATAAGAGCCAATAAAATTAGCGCCAAGATCCGTATTCCAATTCCATCCTATATTCCCCGATTTTATGGCCTCGTGAGCAAGTTTATAGAAAGGAATCTGCTGAGCATTATAATCCCCGTAAAACACAAAATATCCGTTATCGGAAATGATATACGGCAAAAACATAAGAAGGGCGACGGCAAGCGCAATTAAAAAGGTTATAAGCCCTTTTTCTTTTTGGGGCTTTAAAGAAATCATCTTATTATAAGAAAAATCCACTCTTTTTCCTCCTTGCTTTAAAATTCATTTAACAACTTATTGATATTATACCAAAAAATGCTATAATATTCAATAGGATGAATAAGGAGAAATAAAAATGAAATCTTTTAATTTTAAAGAATCACCCATAAAGGTGTTTGGCGCCCCTCTTTTTGAAAAAACGGGAACTTTACATAGATTCCCCGCCGAACTTTCAAAGTATTTTTCTCTTATCAGCAAAAACCCTTGCGACCTTCGGAGAAGATGCGCGGGAGCGCGGGTTTGTTTCAGAACCGATTCCCCTAAATTTACCGTTACCGTAAAGATAGAAAAATTGGAACTTGATATTGGTATGTCGCTCTTTTCGGGAGATGCGGTTGCCGTGATTACGGGAGATAGACAAAACTTTAAATACCGCGGACTTGTTTCCCCGAGAAATTACGAACAGACCGAATATACAGGTGTCTTTTCCAAAGAAAATCTGATGGAAGATGTTATGCTGTGTCTGCCCCGCAACAGTTACATAAAGGATATCGAAATCAGTATTGAAGACAGCGCTCATATAGAGCCGCCCACCCCATATAAAGTTGAAAAACCCGTAGTGTTCTACGGCTCATCCATAACCGAAGGGGCCCATAGTTCTCTTCCCTTCACAAGTTATACCGCCCTTCTTTCAAACCGCCTTGATTTTGATTACTATAATCTTGGATTTTCGGGCTCGGCTATGGGAGAAAAAGAGATGGCGGAATATATCGCGACTTTTGATATGAGCGCCTTTATTTTCGATTATGACCATAACGCGCCCAATATGGAGCACCTTAAAAATACCCACGAGCCCTTTTTCAAAATCATCAGAGAAGCCCACCCCGATTTGCCTATTATAATGATGTCTAAACCCAAAGCGCAGTATGAAAAAGGCGACCTTTTGCGCAAAGAGGTTATAAAAACCACCTATGAAAACGCCCTTAAAGGCGGGGATAAAAATGTTTATTTCGTTGATGGCGAAACCTTCTTCGGCGAAACCGAAAGAGAAATTTGTTCCACCGATGCCACCCATCCAAATGATATAGGATTTATTCGTATGGCAAATGTTTTGGAACCCGTTTTCAAAAAGGTGCTTAAAATTTAAAAAATTATAACTTATTTCATACGCAGTTAATATTTTAAGTGTAAAATTTTGGTAAACAGTCAAAGATAATAGCGGATATTAATCAGGAAGGCGGAGTGTCTTTGTTACAACTTAAAAACATAGTTAAAGATTATCCCGCGGGGGATGGCGCGGTCCACGCCCTTCGCGGTATCGACCTCAATTTCAGAAAAAGTGAGTTTGTATCCATCCTCGGCCCATCGGGTTGCGGAAAAACCACTATGCTCAATATCATAGGCGGTCTCGATAAATACACCGAGGGTGACCTTGTTATTAACGGCCGTTCCACCAAGGAGTTTGGCGATAGGGATTGGGACTCTTACCGCAATCACTCGGTCGGATTTGTTTTCCAAAGTTATAATCTTATACCGCATCAGTCGGTTTTGCAGAATGTGGAACTTGCACTTAGTTTATCGGGCGTTTCCAAAGCCGAGCGCAGAAAAAGGGCGAAAGAGGCCCTTTGCCAAGTGGGACTTGAAGAACAAATAAATAAAAAGCCCAGCGAAATGTCGGGCGGTCAGATGCAGAGAGTGGCCATTGCCCGCGCTATTGTGAATAACCCCGATATTATTCTGGCCGATGAGCCCACGGGCGCTCTGGATACCGAAACCAGTGTTCAGGTTATGGATATTTTAAAGGAAATTTCCAAAGACCGCCTTGTTATTATGGTTACCCATAACCCCGACCTTGCAGAAAAATATTCCACCCGTATTGTCCGTATGCTCGATGGCGTTATAACCGAGGATTCTATGCCCCTTACCCTTGAGGAAATATCCTCGCAAGAAGCGGCGGGCGAAACGGAAAACGGGGGGAAGGTGCGCAAGCCCTCGATGTCCGTTTTCACCTCCTTTTCTCTCTCCCTTAAAAACCTCTTTTCCAAAAAGGGCAGAACGATGCTTACCTCCTTTGCGGGAAGCATCGGAATTATAGGCATCGCCCTTATTTATGCCGTATCTCAAGGCACCACCGCCTATATCGATGCGGTGCAGGAAGATACCCTCGCCTCCTACCCCCTCACCATTGAGGAGCAACATACCGATATCAATTCCCTCTTTACAGCATTTTTAGGTCAGGCAGAGTCTAGCGGCGAACACGAAAAGGATGCAGTTTACCAAAAGGCGCTTATGTATGAATTGGTAAACGCTCTTAATCAAACCGAAACCAACGAAAATGACCTTAATGCATTCAAAACCTTTATTGAAAAGGAAATGAAGGATAAAGAAAGTAAACTCTCGAGCGCTCTTACGGGCGTTCAGTATACCTATAATACGGATATGCTTGTATACACTGAAAATGTTGACGGCACGATTATAGAATCCGATACCTCCAAACTTTTGCAAGAACTTCTCATTGAGTATATGGGTGTGGATTTATCCCCAATGATGAGTATGAGCGCCCAGAGTCCCGCATCACCTATGATGTCCGGCGGGGCGGTTTTATGGCAGGAAATGCTTTCTGGAGATGGCGGAAACACCGTAAACGAGGTGCTTAAAAAGCAGTATGATGTGATTTACGGAAAATGGCCTTCCCGCTATAACGAAATTATTTTGGTTGTTGATGAAAATAACGAAATTGATGATATGACCCTCTATGCTTTGGGCCTTAAATCCAAAGAAGATATGGATGCTTTGGCCGAAGCCGCAGTTAATAAAACAAATATTGAAATAGAGGAAACCAAATGGACCTATGAAGAAATCTGCGATATGGATTTCAAAGTAGTTTTCCCCAGCGATTGCTATACCCTTGACGAAACAACCGATACCTTTGTGGATTTAAGAAATACCCAAGCGGGTATGAAATACCTCTACGATAACGGTGTTTCTCTTAAGGTTACGGGTATTATAAGACCCAAAGAAGAAGCGGTTTCAACTATGCTGACGGGCACTATTGGTTACACCCATCTATTGACCCGCCATATCATTGAAAATTCCAAGGATTCCCCCGCCGTTAACGCCCAACTTGAAAATATTCATACCGATATTTTCACAGGCCTTCCCTTTAAAGAAAATACGGGGAATCTCACCGATGACGAGAAGGCGTCAGAATTTAAAAAGTATATTAAAGAACTCAAAGGCAAATCCAAAGCCGAGGCGTATATCAAGATGATGAGTATTCCTTCAAATAAGGAAACCGAAGCCGCCGTAGGCGGAATGCTCAAAGGTATGAAGCGCGCAGATATGGAATCGGCTCTGTCTTCCGCTTTATCGACTCAGATGTCTATGTCAGAGGCGGAAATCAAGAAATACCTTAAATCCTTAACCGATGAAGATTTGAAGGAAATCTTCACCCAGATATGCACTGAAAATTACAAAATGCAGTATGCCGAAGGGGTTAAAGCGCAGTTATCCGCCCTCACCGAAGAACAACTTATAATGGGCCTTGATGCCACCCTTCCGACTCTTAGCAAAGAGCGGCTCGTGGAACTTTATGACGGGGTTTTAGAGTTCTCCGATTCCACCTATGAAGGAAACTTGCAGAAACTCGGATATGTGGATTTAAATACCCCCGCCACCGTAAACCTATATGCCGCCACCTTTGAAGATAAGGATGTTATCGAAGAGGTAATTGCCGAATATAACGAAGGCAAAGAGGAAATGGAAAAAATTACCTATACCGATTATGTGGGATTAATGATGTCTTCCGTTACAACCATAATCAACGCCATTACCTATGTGCTTATTGCCTTTGTTGCCGTATCCCTTATCGTTTCTTCTATAATGATAGGCGTTATCACCCTTATTTCCGTTCAAGAAAGAACCAAGGAAATCGGTATTCTTCGCGCTATCGGCGCATCTAAAAAGAATGTTTCCAGTATGTTTAATGCCGAAACGGTTATGATAGGTTTTGCCGCGGGACTTACGGGAGTGCTCATCACATATCTTCTTTGCATACCCATAAATGCAATTTTGAATTACTTTACGGGCATTGCCAACCTAAAGGCAGTCCTACCCCTTCCCGTAGCCCTTATCCTTATTGGCATAAGCGTGATTTTAACCCTCTTTGCAGGTATAATTCCCTCCCGAAGCGCCGCCAAAAAAGACCCCGTAGTAGCGCTACGGAGTGAATAAAATTTTGTAGGGGACGATGCCCACATCGTCCCTTTTTTTATTTTTAAATTATTCGGGCGGATGTAGGCATCCTCCCCTACAATAAACCGATAAATTTGTAAAACACACAATATATTGTATAGCATAAAAATATTCCCCGTCCGTTTATTACAAATTTGTAAATTTTACCAAATCGCATTGACACTTGTTGGTAAAATATGTATAATATAAATATAAAACAAAAGGAGGTGCGTTAATAAGCGTAAGTCGAAATTTATAAACCAAAAACAAAAACAATATAATAGAAAGGGATGTATAACTTTATGAAAAAAACTCTTGTTATTATATTTAGTATAGTATTATGTATCGCACTCGCAGGCGCGGCGGTTGCTTTAGGCGGTGAAGGTAAAATATTTAGTGTTGACAACTCGACATCTGAGCCAACTGAGGAAATAACCGCTTCTGAAAGCGATAAAAATGCAGAACCTGTGGAAAATAATTCTACTATTAGTACAGAAAGCGGAGTAATTGAGGTGCTATCTGCAGAGGATAAAGCGTTAAAAGCTGAAATTGCTAAAATTAGCGATACTAAAATAGATTTTCGCACACAAAGACAAGATAAAATAGGCGCTAAAACTTATAACGCTACCTATAAGGAGCTGGTTGACGGTAAATATCCAAGGATAATATATGAAAGTAAATTGGAAAACGGTAAAACCGCTGTTTTTGAATATAGTGTAAATAGCGGAAATTTAACAATGGCATTTACGCCGACGAGAGTATCAAAGACAGAAAATAGTATAACGTTTGAGGAAGCTCAAAAAATAGCAACTAATATTGCAAAGCAATATTGTGATACATCAATATACAAATTATCTAAAGCCAACGAATTATATATGTTTTATGAGTTTGCTTTCACGAAATATATTTCTGGATACGAAACATCAGAAGGCGTATATGTAAACATTGATTTTAATGGGGATTTGTATCTTTTAACAATAGGCACAAATATTTTCAAGGATAAAGATTTCACAGTTGATGAAACAAAGATGACGGCTGCTCTTGAAAAATATTTAAACGAAACATACAAAAGCTATACAAGTTATGAAATAACTAGACAGAGAATCAGTGTTTCTGAAGGCAAGCCAATTATGGAGTATTATTTGAAAATAAACTCCGGAACCAGTGGCACTACAGAAATAGTGACTATCCCCATCGAATAATTGGTTTAACCATCCGCCTAAAGCACTGACGAAAGGAGTAAATTTATGAAAAAAACTCTTATTATTATATTTAGCATAATTTTGTGTATAGCCCTCGCGGGTGCGGCAGTTGCTTTAGGCGGTGAAGGCGGGATTATTAAAAAAGATGAGCCCGTTTCCAAAACAGAAAACGAAGCTCAAAGTTCCGCACAAAAAGAAGAAAAACTTGAGCAAACCGAAACCTTATCCGCCGAAGATAAAGCGCTAAAAGCAGAAATAGCAAAAATAAGCGATACAAAAGTTGATTTTAGAGTAAACAAAGTACAAAAATTCGAGAATGAAAGTTATAGCTTAACCTATAAAGAAATTGACCCGCTTTTCACCGGAAAAGGAGAAGAAAAATTGATTTATACAGGTAAAACAGCAGATGGTTACGATGTATCTTTTAAATACAATGTCAATAATGGAAAAATATTTGTAGCCAAATGGGATTTGCCCAAAACCGAAAAAGAATCTGCAAGTATTTCTATGAGCGAAGCGGAAAATATCGCTCGGAAATATGCCGCTGAATACTGCGACCTTAACGTTTATTCACTTTCTTATGCAAAGGAACGAACAAATGAGTATGTTTTCGTGTTCACTAAATTTATTGATGGGTACAAAACCAAAGACCAACTTGATGTGGAATTGAATTTTAACGGTGATATTATTTTTTTAAGAAACAACACAAATATATTTGGCGATGCGAACATTTGTATTGATGAAAAAGTGCTAATATCAAAATTAGAAATCAAGTTAAACACAATGTTCCCAAATAATAAAGGATACAAAATAGAAAATAAATTCATCAATATGGATAACGGCACTCCGATTATGCAGTATAATGTAATTGTAGAACAGGAAGAGTATGTTCAAAGCATTGTTTTCACTATCCCCATCGAATAATTTCTTTAACCCATCCGCCTGAAGCACTGACGAAAGGAGCAAATTTATGAAAAAAACTCTTGTTATTATATTTAGCATAATTTTGTGTATAGCCCTCGCAGGTGCGGCGGTTGCTTTAGGCGGAGAAGGCGGTATCATTAAAAAAGATGAGCCAATTTCTGAAAGCAAAAGCGAAAAAGAAAACCTTTCTCAAAAAACAGATGAAAATACAGAAAGTATTATTACCAATGAACCCGAAACCTTGTCCGTTGAAGATAAAGCACTAAAAGCAGAAATCGCCAAAATCAGCGATACTAAAATAGATTTTCGCGCAAATAAAAATCAGAAGTTTATTGACAAAGAATACAAATTAAAATGCGTAGGTTTAGGCGCACGAATAGGCGGCACCCTTCTTGAAAACACCGAAAGTTCTCGAATCACCTATGCTTTAGATAACGAAAATTATTTTGTTTACGATGTTAATTCAGGCAATTTAGTTACTGCTTCTATAAAATCCAATGCAATGAACAAAACAGATGGCAGCATAACAGAATCACAAGCCGAAAATGTAGCAAAAAAATATTTGACCGGAAATTTCAACGCTGAAGAGTACACATTGGATTCAATTTACTGCAACGAGCAATTTGGATATTTTATATATTATTCCAAACACATTTGCGGATATAAAACATCAGACGGCATTACTTTTAGAGTGGATTTTGATGGTAATATATTTTTTATAAATGTTTCAACCGGAATGTTCGACGAATTTGATATAGAGAGCATTGATGAAACAAAATTATTGGAAGCTCTTGAAGCAAAGATTGGGAAAGACATGGAATACACCATCGACAATCAAAGAATTGTTGTAGAAGACGGAAAAGTAATGATGGAATATGGTGTTTCCCCAGCAAATAGCCGCGGTTTTGTTTGTTTAATCCCCATCGAATAACTAATTTAACCCATCCGCCTGAGGTGGATATAACTCATAACTAAAAACGGTGTGCAGATAAACTGCGCACCGTTTCTTTATGCTTTTCTTTTAATCATTTCGGGTAATTGGGCGATTATTATGGCGGCGAAAACGAGGGCGCACCCCAAAAATTCTCTGCCACTCATTATATCCCCTGCTATAACCCATCCGCCAAGGGCGGCAAACACGCTTTCTAAACTCATAGAAATTGAAGCGATTGCGGGCTCGGCATAGCGTTGGCCTATGATTTGAAGCGTATAGGCAACTCCGCTTGACATTATGCCGAGATACGCTATCTGCGGCGCGGCGGCAAGGATATTTTCTATCCTGAATCCGCCTTTTTCAAATATCAAAGAAAGCAGAAGGGATATAAATCCGCAAACTACAAACTGCAGGAAAGAAAGCCGCACTCCGCCGATTTTTTCACCTAAGTTATCCACCGTTATAATATGGAAGGTGAAACAAAAGGCGCAGCAGAGCATCAGTATATCTCCAAGATATATTCCCGAAAATCCTCCCGACATACAAAGAAAATATGTACCCGCGAGGGCTATGGCCACAGCGCCCCATACTATAGGCGATACCTTCTTTTTAAAAAACAGAGCGACAACGGGCACCAAAACCACATAAATTGCGGTAAGAAATCCGCCTCTTGCCGATGCGGCTACGCCTTCGGGGTAGACCGTGAGTCCTGCTTGCTGAAAGTTTACGGAGATTGCCAAAAGCACTCCGCAAAGCGCTCCGCCTAAAAGGGCGGTTTTTCGGCTTTCCTTATCTTCGGGGATTATTTTTTCCTTATTTTTAAGCCGCTTTATGCCTAAAAGCGCCAAAAGAAAGGCGGCGCCCAAAAAGGACCTTAAGCAGTTAAAGGCAAAGGGCGGAATATGGGCGGCGGCATCGCTCTGGGCTACGAAGGCAAGTCCCCAGATAAGCGCCGCAAGACATAAAATCAAACTGCCCTTAAGGTTATTTCTTTTCATTTTCTAACTTCTCTTTTCGCATAGTGAGTGAAATGCGGTTTTTACTTATATCGGTATCCAAAACCCATACCGTAACCACATCCCCAACCTTCAGCACCTCGCTCGGATGCTTTATAAATTTATTGGTGATTTGGGAAATGTGAACAAGTCCATCCTGATGAACGCCGATATCTATAAACGCGCCGAAATCTATAACATTTCTGACCGTTCCCGTAAGTTCCATACCCCGTTTTAAATCTTCTATAGACATAACATCGTGGCGCAAAAGGGGTGGAGGCAATTCATCGCGGGGGTCGCGGCCGGGTTTCCCGAGTTCCGAAATAATATCTTTAAGGGTGGGGACACCTATTTCGAGGCGCTCAGCAACGTTTTCTTCACCGAGAGCAACAACTCTTTCGGAAAGTTCCTCAACACTTCCGTTTTTAACATCGCTATCCGTATATCCGCAAAGGGTTAAAAGGGCCTTTGCCGCCTTATAACTTTCGGGGTGAACGGCGGTATTATCAAGAACATTTTTGCCATCCTGAATTCTTAAAAATCCCGCGCATTGCTCGAAGGCCTTGGGGCCGAGTTTGGATACCTTTTTAAGTTCGCCGCTCTCTTTGAATGCCCCGTTTTCCTCTCTATAGGCCACTATATTTTTAGCCACGGCTCCGCTGATTCCCGCAACCCTTGATAAAAGTTGAACGGAAGCGGTATTAAGGTCAACTCCCACCGAGTTTACGCAGTTTTCCACAACGCCATCAAGGGCATTTGCAAGTTCCTTTTCGGGCATATCATGCTGATACTGACCAACGCCTATGGCCTTAGGGTCGATTTTCACAAGTTCAGCCAAGGGGTCCTGCATTCTTCGGGCAATGGAAACGGCGCTTCTTAGTGAAACATCATACTCGGGGAATTCCTCTGCCGCAAGTTTAGATGCAGAGTAAACACTGGCCCCCGCTTCGCTCACTACCATATAGGAAACACCCGCATCAAGTTCTTTAATAACCTCTGCGGCAAAAACTTCGGTTTCGTGACTTGCGGTGCCGTTGCCGATAGCAAAGGTGCGAACACCGTATTTTTTAACGAAATTCTTAATAATCGCCTTGGCTTCTTCTATTTTATTATGAGGCGGTACGGGATAGATAACGCCCGTATCAAGAACTTTACCCGTTCCGTCCACCACCGCTACCTTGCATCCCGTTCTGTAACCTGGGTCAAGGCCTATGGTAACGCTGTTTTTAACAGGAGGTTGCATTAAAAGTTGGCGAAGATTTACGGAGAAAACCTTAATTGCCGATTCGCTGGCCTTAGCAGTGAGTTCATTTCTCATTTCCCTTTCTATAGATGGGAAAATAAGGCGGGAATAGGCATCCTCAGCCGCTTCTTTTACATACTCGGTTGCGGGAGAGCCCTCTTTTATATGGTTTTTCGAGATGATAAACATTGCCTTTTCTCTATCAAAATCAACGCTGACTTTAAGAAAATCTTCCTTTTCGCCGCGATTTACCGCAAGAACTCTATGGGAAGGAATTTTGGAAAGGGGCTCACAGTAATCGGCATACATTTCATAAACGCCCAAATCCTCTTTATCACCTTTAACAACCAGGTTCCCGTGAGCCATACAAACAAAGCGCATACGCTTTCTTATATCCGCGTCATCAGAAATAATTTCGGCAATAATATCCTTAGCGCCCGCAATGGCTTCTTCTACGCTGTTTACACCAAGTTCTTCGTTTATATATTCCTCTGCCGCTTTTTCGATATCCTGGCAATCGGGCTCTTGGGCGTAAATGAGTTCTGCCAAGGGAGAAAGTCCCTTTTCTTTTGCTACAGATGCTCTTGTTTTACGCTTTTTCTTATAAGGCCTATAGAGGTCATCGAGTTCCGTGAGGGTAAGGGCGGCATCAATAGCGGCCGAAAGTTCCTCGGTTAAGGCCCCCTGTTCCTCTATGGCGGCCTTTATCTTTTCCCGCGTTTCATCCATATTCCTAAGATATACAAGGCGGTCGTGAAGTTCTCTTAAAACCTGATCGTCAAGAGAACCCGTCATCTCCTTACGGTAACGGGCGATAAAGGGGATTGTATTATCCTCATCGATAAGTTTAACTGTGTTTTCAACCTGCCAGAGTTTTAACGAAAACTCGGCTGTTAATTTTTCTATAACGGTCATATTTCACTCTCCGAAAACTAATATACCGAGATTATACCACAAAAAGCTCCCCTCGTAAATAATAATTTATATATTACTATATTGATTTTTGGCGAATTTTGGGATATAATCTAATTTAGATATTTATGCGCATTTTTGCAACACGGAGGTTTAATGTGTTAGAACTTAAAAATATCTCCTTCCAAGCGGAAAACGAGGATGGAGCAAAGGAAATTTTAAAGGATATTTCACTTAAAATAGATGATGGATTTGTTGCCATAACAGGTCCTAACGGCGGCGGTAAATCCACCCTCGCTAAAATTATCGCGGGCATACTAACCCCTACCGAAGGTCAGATCCTTCTTGATGGTGAAGATATAACCCATCTCTCCATCACCGAAAGGGCAAAAAAGGGTATTTCGTTCGCCTTTCAGCAACCCGTTCGATTTAAGGGAATCACCGTTGGCGACCTTATAAAACTTGCGGCAGGTAAAGAGATAGATATAGGTGAATGCTGCGACTATTTATCCCAGGTAGGCCTTTGCGCCAGAGATTATATAAACCGAGAGGTTGATGCTTCCCTTTCAGGCGGCGAACTTAAGAGAATCGAAATTGCTACCGTTCTGGCAAGAGGCAGTAAGGTTTCTTTATTTGATGAGCCCGAAGCGGGTATTGACCTTTGGAGTTTCGGAAATCTCATTAATGTTTTTGAACGCCTTCACGAAACAAAAGGCGGCTCCATAATCATCATTTCCCACCAAGAGAGAATTTTAAATATTGCGGATAATGTAGTTGTGCTTGCGGCGGGTAAACTTAAGGCATATGGACCCAAAAACGAAATTCTCCCCGAACTTTTAGGGGTTACATCTACCGCCTGCAGCATTCTTACCGAGAATATGAAGGAGGGGGACCGATGAATATTACCAATACAGAAAAAGAACTTTTAAAGATAATCGCCGATATGGACGGCACCCCCACGGGCGCCTTCAATATCCGCGCTAACGGCGCTTTGGCAGAGCGCAAGGTTACCGAAAATATTGATATAAAAAACAAAGAAGGCGGCAATGGAATCGTGGTTACAGTGCGCCCCGATACAAAAGGGGAAACGGTGCATATTCCCGTTGTTGTAAACGCCTCAGGGTTTACCGATTTAGTTTATAACGACTTTATAATCGGCGAAAATGCCGATATTACCATTATGGCGGGTTGCGGAATTCATAACTGCGGCTCAGGCGACTCGGGTCACGACGGAATTCATACCTTCTTCATCGGCAAAAACGCCAAGGTTAAATATATTGAACGTCATTACGGCGAGGGAGAGGGCGACGGTAAAAACACAATGAATCCCACCACCGTTATCAACATTGCCGAAGGCGGATATATGGAAATGGAAACTACTCAGATTAAGGGTATTGATTCTACCAACCGTATAACCACCGCCAATGTGGATAAGGACGCCACTTTGGTTATAAAAGAAAAACTTATGACCCACGGGATTCAGCGCGCCGATACGGATTTCACCGTAAATCTTAACGGCGAGGGCTCGGGAGCTAATGTTATTTCCCGTTCGGTTGCAAGAGATAACTCCTTCCAGATGTTTAAATCCAATATAAACGGCAACGCCCTTTGCTCAGGTCATACCGAGTGCGACGCCATTATTATGGATAATGCCAAGGTTTGCGCCATTCCCGAAATAAATGCAAATCATATTGATGCTTCCCTTATTCACGAAGCCGCCATCGGCAAAATCGCAGGGGAACAACTCACAAAACTTATGACCTTAGGTCTTACGGAACAGCAAGCCGAAGAAGAAATAGTAAACGGATTTTTGAAATAATGAAAACTTTAAAACTTATAAAGAGATTTTTGCCCTACTATAAAAATCATAGATGGACCCTCGTTTTCGACCTTTTGTGCGCTATGCTTACAACGGTTTGCGAATTGGTCCTTCCTATGATAGTCAGAGAAATAACGGGCAGAGCCACCGATAATATTGCCGCTCTCACTGTGCCTTTTATTATTAAAACAGGCGTATTTTATATCGTTCTCCGTATTATTGATACCCTTGCCAACTACTATATGGCATCGGTAGGTCACATTATGGGCACCAAAATAGAAACCGATATGAGAAGGGATATGTTCTCCCATCTGCAGAAACTTTCCTTCTCCTTTTATGATAATACCAAGGTCGGCAGTATTATGTCGCGAATTACAAGTGACCTTTTCGACGTTACGGAATTCGCCCACCATTGCCCCGAAGAATTTTTAATTGCGGGAATTAAAATTATTGCCGCCTTTGTAATTCTTTGCGGAGTAAATGTGCCATTGACCTTAATAATCTTCTCCATTATTCCGCCTATGCTTATAGTGCTTCGCCACTTTAATAAAAAGATGAAGGCGGGCTTCAGAGAATCCCGTAAAAGCGTTGCCGAACTTAACTCCTGCGTTGAGGATAGTTTGCTCGGCATCCGCGTTGTTAAATCCTTTGCGGGTGAAACTTTAGAGGAAGAAAAGTTCGAAAGCGGCAATGTTGGATTTTTGAAAATAAAATCCAAAGTATATAAATACATGGCGGGATTTCATTCCTGCACCAGATTTTTTGATGGGCTTATGTATATCACCGTCGTTGTAGCGGGAGCCCTCTTTATGATAAACGGCTCCATTGATGCGGCGGACTTTGTTGCGTATCTTTTATATGTTTCCACCCTTCTTACCTCCATCAGAAGAATTGTAGAATTCGCAGAGCAGTTCCAAAGGGGTATGACGGGAATCGAACGTTTTGCCGAGATTATGGATACCAATCCCGATATAGTTGACAGTAAAAACGCCAAGCCCATAAAGAATGTTAATGGTGAAATCTGTTTTGATGATGTCACCTTCCGCTACTCTGAAGATACCAAAGAGGTTTTAACCCATATAAACCTTAAAATCGGGGTTGGCGAAAATGTAGCGCTTGTTGGTCCGTCGGGCGGCGGCAAAACCACTATTTGCTCACTTATCCCCCGATTTTATGATATCGACAGCGGTCTTATAACCCTTGATGGCAAGAATATCAAGGATATAACCCTAAAATCTCTTCGTGAAAATATCGGCATCGTTCAGCAGGATGTTTATCTGTTTTCGGGCAGTGTTTATGAGAATATTGCCTACGGAAAACCCGACGCCACTAAAGAAGAAATCGAAAATGCCGCTCGTCTTGCGGGGGCAGATAAATTTATCGAAGGTCTTCCCGAAGGGTACGATACCTATGTGGGAGAGCGGGGAGTTAAACTTTCGGGCGGTCAGAAACAAAGAATATCCATTGCCCGTGTTTTCCTTAAAAATCCCCCTATACTTATTCTCGATGAGGCAACAAGCGCCCTCGATAACGAATCGGAAAAACTTGTTCAGGCCTCTCTTGAGCGTCTGCAAAAAGGCAGAACTACCCTGACAATCGCCCACCGCCTGACCACCATTAAAAATGCAGATAAGATTATTGTTCTTACTGCCGACGGCATTGCCGAGAGCGGAACTCACAATGAACTTTTACATTCTGGCGGAATTTACAGTGAACTGTATAGTTCATATAGCGAAAACTGATTTTTAAGTGTTAATTTTTTAAAAGCGAGGTGATAACGCGATGGAAAACTTTTTATCTGCGGCAATAGTTACCTATAATGATATTGATAAGGTGCGTGACGCTGTGCTTTCCATAAAGGAACATACTCGGCGTTATCCCCTCAAACTATATATTATCGATAACGGCTCTACGGACGCAACCGTAGATTTCTTTAAAGATTTTGATGTTACCGTAATAGAAAACGGGAAAAATATAGGTTTCGGGGCGGCTCATAATAAAGCCCTCGATTTACCCATCGGTAAATACCATTTTATTATAAACCCCGATATTGTTATAAAAAGCGATGTGCTATCGGATATGGCGGATTTTATGGAAGAAAATCCCCAAATCGCCCTTTCGATGCCGAATATTTTAAACGGTGACGGTACAGTTCAGCATCTGCCCAAAGAAATTCCTACGGCTAAATACCTGTTTTTAGGACGCCTCGCCCGACTTGGCGGAAATTTTAAAAAAATCCGTGAAAGGTATGTTTGGGCGGACCGAGAAATAAAAGAAATAACCGAAATAGATTTTGTGAGCGGTTGTTTTATGTGTATCAAAAGCGAGGTCTTTAAAGCCCTCGGCGGCTTCGACCCCCGATATTTTATGTATCTTGAAGATGCGGATTTAACCCTTCGCGCCAAAACTATGGGACAAGCGGTTATAAACCCCTTTATTTCCGTTACTCACTCTTGGGAACGGGAAAGCGCAAAAAAACTTAAGTATCTATTTATTCATCTTTCATCGGCAAGGAAATTTTTAAGAAGGCGGAGGAAAAAGGAGATATGAAAATTTTAATTACCGGTTGCCACGGCCAACTCGGAAACGAACTTATTTCCATTTTAGGCAGCGGAAAAAGTGAAATCGGACCTATTCCCGAAGCGCTTAAAAATACCGACATTTGCGCTGTGGATATCGATACTCTCGATATTTCCGATATAAAGGCGGTTAAATCCTTTGTGGCGGAAGAAAGTCCCGATGTTATCATTAACTGCGCGGCCTTTACAAATGTTGATGCTTGTGAAACCGACCTCGAAACTGCCTTTAAAGTAAACGCTATGGGGGTAAGAAATCTGGCCCTCGCCGCAAAAGAAACGGGAGCAAAATTTATCCACGTTTCCACCGACTATGTCTTCGCGGGAGATGGCGTTCGCCCCTATGTAGAGTGGGATAAGGTTGACCCCAAAAGCGCATATGGCGCTTCCAAGGCCCTTGGCGAAAAATACGCTCTCGCCTTTTGCGATAAAACCTTCGTTGTCCGCACCTCTTGGCTTTACGGATACGTAGGCAAAAACTTTGTTAAGACCGTAAGAAGAATTTTAAAAGAAAGAGGCAGTATGACCGTTGTAAACGACCAACGGGGTAACCCTACAAATGCCAACGATTTAGCCCACCATCTTTTAAAACTTGCAGTAACCGAGGAATACGGTATTTACCACTGCACAGGTAGCGGCGAATGTACCTGGTTTGATTTCGCGAAGAAAATTGCCGCTCTTTCGGGATATGGGGATGTGGTTAAACCATGCACCTCCGCGGAGTTCCCCTCTCCCACCAAACGCCCCGCCTATTCTTCCCTTCGCAATTTAGCCCTCGAATGTACCGTAGGGGATGAGATGCGCCACTGGGAAGATGCAATAGAAAGTTATATGAAAAATCTGGAGGACTAACACTATGAAAACCTATCTTGTTACCGGCGGCGCCGGATTTATCGGCTCAAATTTCATTATCTATATGCTCAATAAGTATAAAGATATTAAAATCATAAATGTTGATAAACTTACCTATGCGGGAAATCTTGAAAATCTTAAGAGTGTAGAAAACGACCCTCGTTACACCTTCGTTCAGGCAGATATCTGCGACCGCGAGGCCATTTCTAAAATTTTCGAAGAAAACGATGTGGATTACGTAGTTAACTTTGCGGCAGAAAGCCACGTTGACCGCTCTATCACAAATCCAGAGATTTTCGTTAAAACCAATGTTGAGGGCACCGTTAATATGCTTCAGTGCGCCAAGGTTGCCTGGACCATCGGCGATGACCAATATAAAGAGGGCGTAAAGTATCTTCAGGTTTCTACCGATGAAGTTTACGGCTCCTTGGGTGATGAAGGTTACTTTATGGAAACCACTCCCCTTGACCCTCATTCCCCCTATTCTTCATCCAAAGCATCCGCCGACTTTTTCGTTAAAGCATTTGGGGATACATATAAGTTCCCCATAAATATCACCCGTTGCTCCAATAACTACGGTCCCTTCCAGTTCCCCGAAAAACTTATTCCCCTTATTATGAATAATACCCTGCAGCACAAGGACCTTCCCGTTTACGGTGACGGTATGCAGATAAGGGATTGGCTCTATGTTGAGGACCATTGCAAAGCCATTGATATGGTAATAACGGGCGGCCGCCTCGGTGAAGTTTACAATGTTGGCGGACATAATGAGCGCCCCAATATTTTCATAGTTAAATCCATTATTGAATATATTAAGGAAAATGTTGATTCTACCGTTGGCGAACATATGATTAAGCACGTTACCGATAGAAAGGGCCACGACCGCCGTTACGGTATCGACCCTCAAAAGATTAAAGACGAGCTCGGTTGGTACCCTGAAACTTGTTTTGAAGTTGGTATCAAGAAAACTCTAAAATGGTATCTTGATAATAAAGAGTGGTTTGATAATGTTACCAGCGGCGCTTATCAGAAGTATTATGATACAATGTACAATGATAAAAAGGAGTTATAATAGATGGGCAAATTCAATTTTATAAAAACATCTATTGATGGGGTTATTATCGTTGAACCCACCGCCTTTGGCGATAGCCGCGGTTACTTTATGGAAACCTATCAGAAGGAAGATTTTAAGGCGGGCGGCATTGATATTGATTTCGTTCAGGATAATCAGTCAATGTCCACTAAAGGCGTTCTTCGGGGTCTTCATTTTCAGATTAACTACCCCCAAACCAAACTTGTGCGTTGCGTAAGGGGCGAGGTTTTTGATGTTTGCGTGGATTTGCGGGAGGGCTCCAAGACCTACGGTAAGTGGGAAGGCGTTATCCTTTCGGCAGAGAATAAGCGCCAGTTTTTAGTGCCCAAGGGCTTTGCTCACGGATTTGTTGTGCTTTCCGATGAGGCAGAATTCTGCTATAAGGTTGATGACTATTATCATCCCAATGATGAGGGCGGACTGATGTGGAACGACCCCGATATTGCTATCGAGTGGCCCATCCCCGAGGGTATGGAAATCAAACTTTCGGATAAGGACAAAATCCACCCCGCTTTTAAGGATTTTAAGAAATAATTTTAAAAAATTTTAATTTTATAAATAAAACCTCCCTTTTAGGCAAAACTAATTTTGCAAAGGGAGGTTTTTATTATGCAAAGCGGAAAAACAATGAATTTTCTAAAAGGTATGGGCGCGGGAATGGTAGCAGGCGCCGCCGCAGTTATCGTCGGCAAAGTTATGATGCAGGAAAAGGCGACTATGTCTAAAGGCACCGCCAAAATTGCTAAAGCCGTCGGCGTATTCGCCCAAGGCGTTCAAACAATGTTTCGTTAAAAACTAAATTCGCTATTTATGGCGAATTTAACTTCACTTTTGCCGAACGGCAAAAACTTCACTGTAATTCATTACAAATTCACTTCGAACCGTCGGTTCGAAACTTCACAAAACGCCACCCAAAAGAACTTTTATCTTTTTGGGTGGCGTTTATGTAATTTTTGTAGTAAAATAAAGAAAAATGTCGGAGGTAATATTATGACAAAAACAATCAACAATCAAATCCTGTTTTCCTTCACCCATTTTTTAAAAGAAAATGAGAAAAGCGCCAGCACCGTCGAAAAATACATTCGTGATATCCGACATTTTTTGAAATTTCTCAAAGGGCGGGAGCCCGACCGCTCCCTTCTCTTAGCATATAAATCCATCCTTAAGGAAGAATACGCCGTAACAAGCGCCAATTCTAAAATAGCGGCTATAAATTCTTTTTTCAGATTTTTAAAACGGGATGAACTCATATTGAAACAATTTAAGGTGCAACGAAAGGTTTTTTGCTCTGCGGAGAAAGAGCTTACGAAGGCAGAATATTTCCGTCTTGTAAACGCTGCTAAAAACACGGGTAACCGCCGCCTTAATCTTCTGATGCAAACGGTTTGTTCAACGGGTATCAGAATAAGCGAACTTCCATTTATAACCGTAGAGGCGGTAGACAACCTAGAAGCGCAGGTTTCTCTTAAAGGTAAGAACAGAGTTATCTTTATAAGTCCGTCATTACAAAAAAAATTAAAACAGTATATCCGAGAGGAAAATATAAAATCAGGTCCCATATTTGTAACCAAAAACGGCAACCCGATGAACCGAAGCAATATATGGAGAGAAATGAAACGCCTTTGCGCTTTGGCAGGGGTTGCGCCAAGTAAAGTTTTCCCTCATAATCTGAGGCATCTTTTCGCAAGAATATTCTACGGAATTGAAAAGGATATTATAAAACTCGCCGATATTTTAGGCCACAGTAATATAAATACCACCCGTATATATATAATGAGTAGCGGGGAAGAACACAAAAAAAGAATAGAAACAATGAAATTGATAATATAAAAAATCTCCGTCTTTGGCGAGGACGGAAAACAAAAAAATACAACATAATGGGCATTATGTTGTATATCTTCAATATAAATTGCAAACCTCGATTTTGTTTGTGATTTATTATAGCATACATATCGGGTTTTAGCAAGGTTTTTTTCGCATTTTCAAGCCATTTTTTTAATATTAGGTGTAGCAAAACAAACCTTTAAAGGAAAATTTTTCCTTAAAGGTTTTTTTGTTACGCTTATTTTTTTGCGTGTTTTTTAAGTTGTCTTTTTTAGCGAGTTTTCATTTTTTCTCGTACAACATAATGCCCATTATGTGATTTGCTTTGTAACATAATGCCCATTATGTTGCTGTTATATATGCAATCTGACAAAGAGGCGGTGGCAAATAAAGATGGCAGAAGAAAAAAGGTTCCGTAAATTTAAGACAACTATTATCGTTTTTTCAGTCTTGTTAGCCGCCAGTATTCTTGTTTTAACCTTTTTGATTGTAAAAAGAAAAAGTAATATTTCACCTGTGGACAGTATTGCTCCCAACAATATTATTTCGGAAGAAAACAATTCGGGTGATAAAAATTTGTCCGCCTCAAAAGAAGACACCGTAAAAGAGGAATTTACACCCCATCTCTCTTTACACCGATTTTCCCCCGAAGGAAAAGAAAAATTTACGGTGCAAAATCTGTTGCCGGGTGACCGTGTTTCAAAAGAATACGAAATTGCGGTTTCCTTTAAGGATAGTATAGACCTATGCTTTTATGCTCCCGTAAAAGAGGATGTCTTTTCGGTTAGTGATGTATTAAAATGCAGTGTTGCTATTAAGGATAGCGGTCAAATCCTCTACGACGGACTTTTAAAGGATATGCCCTCCTACCTTACATACCGCCTTTATTCGAAGGATGAAGCAACCAAAAATGTCATCTACCTGATATCCGTTTATCTCGACACTTCGGTAGGTAACGAATATATGAGCGGAAAACTTACCGCAGACTTTAATTGGTGGGCAGAAACTCGCGAAAATCTTGTTTCTCCCGAAACGGGCCTTTACGGATTTATCTCCGTTTTATACGCCCTAATCGCATTAACCTCATTTCTTGTGATAATTATTACCGTTATCAGAAGAAAGCGCACAACCCTTGGTGATGAAAATGAGCAAAACATCCAAAAAACTTAAAGCCGCAATTACCGCAATTATTATACTGGGACTTTGCCTCGCAATAACCACCGCCGCCATTGTTATGGTGGGGCTAAAAATAGAAAACAACGTTTTCGGTTTGGGCAAAGTGAATATTGACCTTAACGGCGGTAATGCAGTTATTAAAAAAGAAGATTTCCTTTTTGAGTCGGGCGCCACCGTTAAAAAAGATTTTTACATAAAAAACAACAGCACCTGTGCCGTTTACTATAAACTTTATTTTTCCGATGTTAAAGGCGATTTAGCCGATTTTATGGAAATCACAGTTTATGACGACGACAAAACGCTCTTAAGTGGCAAAATAAATGACTTTAACCGTGATACCGAAGCTGTTGACTCTTTATTAGAAGAGGCCGAGGTTAAAAATCTTTCGATTGAGTTCCATTTACCTGAAACTATCGGCAATATCGCTCAAGCGCGTTTTCTCACCTTTAACCTCTGCGCCGAAGCCGTTCAGGCGAAAAACAATCCTGAAAGGCGGTTTTAACAATGCTTAAAAGCTTAAAGAAAATCTTAAATCCCAAAAACAGCTATAAAAACCCCCGCGAATTCACCGTGCCCGATAATACGGAGGGGTTCTTGTGCCATGCCGACTGTGAACGGTGTGTATGCTGCGGCCGCCCCATTCCCGAAGGAACTATGATTTGTACGGCTTGCGCCACCCTTTGCGAAGAAAACGATAAACGGGATACTCGTCTCTATGCGCAAATGGAAAATAAGGAGAAAAAGGATTGGTTTTGTGAAAAAAGCACTCGCAACCCTTAAAAAAGTTTTAACCGTTACCTTTGTTACCGTAGCGGCTTTGACAACCGTATTTACCGTGATTTCTTCATTTGCCTTCGGCGGAACAAACAGAAGCTTGTTCGGTTATAAATTCTTCGTTGTTTTGTCCGATTCTATGAGCAAAACCGATTTTGACGCGGGGGATGTTGTTATATCCCACTATGTTGACCCTTCTACCCTTAAAGAAGGGGACATTATCTCCTTTATATCTCAAAACCCCGAAAATTTCGGTGAAACCGTAACCCATAAAATACGAAAAATTACAGTTAACGATAAGGGTGAACAGGGTTTTATTACCTACGGTACCACCACCGATACGGATGATAAATCCATAGTACTTCACCGCTTTGTATTAGGAAAATACTGTGGCAAACTCTCGAAGGTCGGTTACTTTTTTAACTTTTTGAAAACCACTAAGGGATACATTGTGTGCATATTTCTTCCTTTTATGGCGCTTATCGGCCTACAAGGACTTGATTGTGTGCGGCTTTTCCGCAAATACAAGGATGAAGAAAACAGAAAGTTAGAAGAAGAACGGAAAGATTTAAAACGGCAACAAGAGGAAAATCAGCGTTTACTTGAGGAATTAAACGCCCTAAAAACCCATTTGGCCGACGACGAGGATTCAAAAAACACCAATGAAACAAATAGTTGACACCCTTTTTAGCGATATTTTACTACTTATAATTGTTATCTTCTTAATCGCAATGTTTACCGTAACAGGCATATTGCATTTTCAAGAATTTCGCCACGAATTAAAATACATAAATATGGAAATAAAACGCACTAGCGGTAAGGAACGAAAACACTGGAAACGGCGAAAGAGAAGATTATTATTCCCCTTCTGGCCGTTTAACAAATAGTTGTAAAGCCATTAAACTTCGGCTTTATATATGTTAGTCCAAAATTTATAAGGAGGTTTTTAAAATGACTAACTCAAAAAACAACAAGCGTACATTTTGGGGCGCAGTACTCTCTTTAATTCTTTGCGTTTCAATGCTCGTTGGTACCACATTCGCGTGGTTTACAGACACCGCCTCGACTGCTGTTAACTCAGTTCAGTCAGGTACCCTTGATATTGAACTTCAATATCAGAAGGATGACGGAAGCTGGGCAAACGCCGAAGGCACCACCCTTAGTTTCAAGAAGAATGCCGCTGCGCCTGCAGGCGAAAAAATTCTTTGGGAACCCGGTTGCACCTATGAGCTTCCCGCAGTTAAGGTTGTTAACAAGGGTAATTTAGCCGTCAAATACCAAATCGCTATAAGCGGTATTGACGGTGACGCAAAATTAAACGAGGTTATTGACTGGACCTATAACAACCAAGCGGTTCTTACCTCGGAAGGCACCCTTCTTGCAGATAAAGAATCTGAGCCCATCACCATTAAAGGTCATATGCAGGAAACTGCCAA
>JAZNFF010000128.1:0-13502 GCA_045588995.1 Acutalibacteraceae bacterium | reverse complement strand
GGTTTCAATTTTTTTATGTTCCTCTGTTTTAAAAATTTTAAAAAAAAAAAAAACGGCCCCCCGGGGGAAAGCCCGGGATCGTTTCATTATATAAATTACTGTATAAAAAAGCCACTCATTACGAGTGGCTTTAAGTTTAATTGAATTTAAAACTTCCCGAAAGAAGAATTACGCTATCTTTACAAACGGTGAGAACGCCGCCATCCAGATGGCCTGCTTTTTCGTTGCCATCGGGTAACGTTAGATTGCAGTCGCAAGGTACCACCGAGGTCACAAAGGGAATATGTCCCGCCATAATGGCAAGTTCGCCTTCGGTACCGCGAAGGGTTAGCATAACTGTATCGCCCTCAAATATATTACCATCGGGAGAAGAAATAATCAGTTTAAAGGTGTTCATCCCTGTACCTTCTTTGCTTTTTCTACTGCTTCATCAATAGTGCCAACGAAAAGGAACGCCGATTCGGGAAGGTCATCGTGTTTGCCTTCTACGATTTCTTTAAAGCCCCTAATGGTTTCGCTCAAGGGCACATAGGTGCCGGGGATACCGATGAATTTTTCGGATACGTGGAAGGGCTGAGATAAGAAACGCTGGATTTTTCTGGCGCGGGCCACAAGAAGTTTATCTTCATCAGAAAGCTCATCCATACCCATAATTGCGATGATATCCATAAGTTCTTGATAACGCTGGAGAATCCTTTGAACTTCACGGGCCACATTATAATGTTCTTCACCCAGAATTTCGGGGGAGAGGATACGGCTTGTGGATTCAAGGGGGTCAACTGCGGGATAAATACCCAAGGATGCAATGCTACGGGAAAGAACGGTGGTAGCATCAAGGTGGGCAAAAGTTGTAGCGGGAGCGGGGTCCGTAAGGTCATCCGCAGGTACATAAACCGCTTGAATGGATGTGATAGAACCGGTCTTAGTGGAGGTGATTCTTTCTTGCAAAGTTCCCATTTCGTTAGCAAGGGTGGGTTGATAACCAACGGCTGAAGGCATACGGCCAAGAAGTGCCGAAACTTCGCTTCCTGCTTGGGTGAAACGGAAAATATTATCTATAAATAAAAGTACATCCTGACCTTCTGTATCACGGAAATATTCGGCCATAGTAAGTCCCGAAAGGGCAACCCTCATACGTGCGCCTGGGGGCTCATTCATCTGTCCGTAAACGAGGGATGTATTGCTTAAAACACCGGATTGTTTCATTTCATTATAGAGATCGTTACCTTCTCTGGTGCGTTCACCAACACCCGTGAAAACAGATAGGCCGCCGTGTTCCTTGGCAACGTTATTTATAAGTTCCATAATAAGAACGGTTTTACCAACACCTGCGCCGCCGAAAAGACCGATTTTACCGCCTTTGGAGAAGGGGCAGATAAGGTCGATAACCTTGATACCTGTTTCAAGAATTTCGGTGGAGGTGGAAAGTTCATCGTAGGAAGGCGCGCTGCGGTGAATATCCCATCTTTCTTCGGTTTTAACCGGCTCTCCGTTATCAACGGTATCGCCGAGAACATTAAATATTCTTCCCAGAGTTTCGCGACCAACGGGAACGCTAATGGTTTTTCCCGTGTCGGTGACCTCTGCGCCGCGGGTTAATCCGTCAGTAGAGGACATAGCAATACAACGGGCGGTATTATCGCCTATGTGTTGCGCAACCTCAACGGTGAGCACCCTTTCTCCGATTTCTACGGTCAGAGCGTTATATATGGCAGGAAGGCAACCCTGCTCAAATTTAACGTCAACAACAGGTCCCATAACCTGTGAGACTAAACCTTTATTTGTATTAGCCAAAAATAATACCTCCTGATGTGAATCTAAAAATAGTTTCACTCATATTTATCAAACTCAAAAATTACTGACTCCCGCCTGCGACGATTTCGGTAATTTCTTGAGTAATGGAGCTTTGTCTTGCGCGGTTATATTTAAGCCCAAGCTCATCAATCATTTCTTGAGCATTCTTTCCTGCCGCATCCATAGCAGTTCTTCTCGCGGCGATTTCTGCGGCGAAACTTTCTCTTACCGCCGCTACGATTTTACCCGCAATATATTCGGGAACTGCGGCATTAAGCACGGTGAGTTCGTCGGGCTCAAATATGGCGCCGTTTACCTTAAGGGAATTATCTTCTTTAAGGGGCAAAAGTGTTTCCACAGTTGGTTCGCCAACGAGCATAGAAATATATTTTGTACTAACTATTGAGAGAGTATCAAATTCGCCGTTTTTGAAATCTTCGCAAAGAGTTTTTGCAAGCGTTATTGCGGCATCATAGGTGTAACCTTCCGCAAGAACGGTAGGTCCTCCAAATCGGTCACACGCTCTTTTGCCGATGGGATAAACGGTTACATCGGGATATTCTCGCATAAGTCGGAAAATATTGGCATTATAGCCACCCGCAAGTCCTCGGTCGCCCGCAATTACTATCATTCTGGTGCGGCCGCTGTCGCGGATTTGCATATAGGGACTTTTTTTGCACTCATTAAGTCCTGTTAAAAGTTCAACGGTTTTACTAACGGCGGCAGAATATTCGCGGCCTTTGAGCATACCGTCGGTAGCGCGTTTAATTTTAGAAGATGCTACGAGCCCCATGGCTTTCGTAAGGTGCAGTGTAGAATTAACACTCTTAATTCTTACACGCAAACTTTTAATATCTGCGCCCACCGTTTATCACCTCTGCATTTCGCCGAGGGCTTCCTTTAAGCGCTCGATATCGGTATCATCAAAGAAATTATCTTCAATTCTCTTGAGGAAATCGCTGTATTTATTCCTAAGGAGTGCAAAGAGTTCTTGCTCATAAGTTTTAACTTCATTTACGGAAACATTATCCAAATATCCTTTTGTAACGGCGTAGATAATGGCAACCTGACAACCCACCTCTACGGGTGAGTTGCGGCCTTGTTTCAATACCTCAACTATGCGTTCACCGAGGGCAAGACGGGCTTTTGTATCGGCATCAAGGTCACTTCCGAACTGAGCAAAGGATTGCAATTCTCTATATTGTGAATATAAAAGTTTGAGTTCACCTGAAACCTTTTTCATACCCTTAAGTTGAGCGGAGCCACCAACACGGCTTACCGAAATACCTGGGTTGATAGCGGGCATAACACCCGAGTGGAAAAGTTCGGTTTCAAGGAAAATCTGTCCGTCCGTAATAGAAATAACATTGGTAGGAATATACGCCGAAACATCTCCCGCCTGAGTTTCAATTATGGGAAGCGCGGTAATTGAGCCGCCGCCATATTCTTTGGAAACACAGGCCGCTCTTTCAAGAAGACGGGAATGGAGATAGAAAACATCTCCGGGGTATGCTTCACGGCCGGGCGGTCTTCTGATGAGCAGAGAGAGGGCGCGATAGGCAACGGCGTGTTTACTTAAATCATCATAGATTATAAGAACATCCTTGCCCATTTCGCGAAAATACTCAGCCATAGCGCAACCTGAATAAGGGGCTATATACTGAAGAGGAGCACTTTCGGAAGCAGATGCGGAAACAACTATTGTGTAATCCATAGCGCCCGCTTTTGTTAACTCGTTAACAAGTTGAACAACACTTGTTGCCTTCTGTCCAATAGCGACATATATACAGATAACATCACTGTTTTTCTGATTGATTATTGTATCAATGGCGATTTCGGTCTTGCCTGTCTGACGGTCACCGATAATAAGTTCACGCTGACCGCGACCGATGGGTATCATACTGTCGATGGCCTTAATGCCTGTCTGCAAAGGAACGGATACGCCTTCGCGTTCAATGATACCGGGGGCTTGCGCCTCAACGGGTTTTTCGCCTGCGTATTCAATGGGGCCCTTACCGTCAATGGGTGAGCCCAAAGCATCAACAACGCGACCGAGGAGCGCTTCGCCTACGGGCACAGAAAGAACTCGACCCGTACGCTTAACTATGGTACCCTCGCGGATACTGTTTTTATCAGATAAAACCGCAACCGAAACCGATTCTTCTTCAAGATTTTGCGCCATACCGTAACTTCCGTCGTCAAACTCTAAAAGTTCACCCGCCATACAGTCACGAAGTCCGTAAACTCTGGCAATACCGTCACCTACGAGGATAACGGTACCCGTTTCGCGCATTTCGGTTTTGGCTTTATAATTTTTAATTTGTTCTTTAATTATATTGCTTATTTCTTCAGGTCTTGTGTTCATCTGTTAATCACATCCTTTATACCTTGAAGTTGGGATTTTAAACTGGCGTCAAATATCTTGCCGTCAACAAGGGCAACAAAGCCGCCTAAAAGGGTGGAATCCAATTCGCATTCTAAAATAACATCGTGGCCGCAGAGTTCCGTGAGTTTTTGTTTTATAGAAACCTTTTCATCATCGGAAAGGGGAGCGGCACTGGTTATTTTGGCTGTTGAAATCTGTTTTGAGGCCTCGTAAAGCAACTTAAAACCTTTCAAGAAATCGTCAAACTCTTTGATTCTGTTTCTTTCGCAAAGGATACAGAGTGTGTAAAGAGTATGATTTTCCACCTTGTCAAGAAAAATGCTTTGAATGGCGGTTACCCGTTCATCTTTTGGAATTGAAATGCAGGAAATATAATCTAAAAAATCGGTATTACATTTAAATACTTCCTCAATACATTCAAGGTCGGAAAGTATTTTATCCTGCGATTTTTCCTCTAAAGATAATGAAAACAGAGCTTCAGAATATTCGGTTATGGAACTATTCATCGGCGCCACCTAAATTCTTTAAGGCGTTATCAATTATATCTTTATGGTCATCTGCATTGATTTCGCGCTCAAGAATTTTTTCGGCAATAGCGGTAGAAACCTCTGCGATTTCTCGCTTTATTTCTTGCCTTGATTTCTTTTCTTCGAGAGCGATTTCGATTTTTGCGCGACTAACCATACCGTCGGCCTTTTCCTTAGCGTCGGATAAAATTTCTTCGCTGCGGGCGGTGGCGGTATCGGTTGCAGATTTGATTATTTCGGTGGCTTTTGTGCGAGCGCCCGAAATTTCATCCTCAAACTGTTTTTTGGCCGCATTCGCTTCGTTAAGCGCCTTTTCGGCTTCTGAATATTGATTATCAATATTGTCTTGACGTTGTTTTAACAGCTTTTTAACAGGTCCAAAAAGGAACTTTTTGAGGATAAGAAATATGAGTAAAAGATTGACAAGAGCAATCAGTATCTGCCAAAGATTTACAGATATAACACCCAAATTTTGTACTTCTAAAGTGAACATTATATTATCCTACGATTTCCATAAGAATATTGATAAAAGTATTGGGGGCAACAAAGATAAGAAGGATAGCGATAACAAGCGCATAAAGACCGGTGGTTTCTGCAATGGCGCATCCCATGAGCATCGTACTGGTAACATCACCTTTGCATTCGGGTTGACGGCCAATGGCTTCACACGCTTTAGCAACAGCGTTACCTTCACCGATACCGGGGCCGATACCCGCTACCATAGCTGTTCCGGCACCAAGTGCGCAACATCCTAAAATAATACCAATTGCGATTTCTAACATTTTATTTTACCTCCGTTTTAACTGATTTTCTTTTCAGTTTCTTTTGTTGTTTCAATTTATATTCATCAGCGGGGAATCCGCCTGAAATATACATCATAGTAAGCATTGCGAAAATATATGCTTGAAGGATACTGCTAAATAGATCAAAGTAAAGGGAAAGAACCGCGGGAATGCCTATTTGCAGCAGAGGAAATTCTCCCAAAACACCGGGGAGCCATCCGAGAACAAGTTTGGAAAGACCTCCCAGTCCCGAAGCTAAAAGCACGGCGATAACCGAGCCCGATAAAATATTTCCGTAGTGACGGAAAGCCATAGAAATGGGTGTAGCGACCTCGCTTATAACATTGAGAGGAGTGAGCAAAATCGGGTCGCAAAAACTTTTGATATAACTTATAGGTCCGCATTTAAACTTATAGTATGTGATAAGTATAAATACGAGTATTGCCCAACCGCCTACAATATTTATATCCGAAGTAGGAGTATAAAGGCCTACAAGACCTAATAAACTTGAAAATGCCGAAATGGCAAGAATTGCTGCGATAAACGGCGGAAAGCTCTTGAAATAATCGCCCATATTACCAATGGTCAAGGCCTCTGATTTTTCAACTATCCATTCGGCCAATAACTGCCTCTTTGTATCGGGTTTTTCTTTAATACCATGGGTCATAAAAAGGCAAAGCCCCAAAATGAAGAGGATAACTATTAAACCATTGGTTTGAGATTCGGTTATGGGCAGATCTTGAATAGGCATCGGAATGGTAAAGAATACCTGCGCGCCCGTCACCGAAATGCCTTCGCTTAAGGGCTTAGTTAAAACCTTAAGCACTATACCTGCAATGATAGGTAAAATCATAAGACATAGATAAAGTATATCCACCGCAATAAATGCGGCGCTTTTTTTCTTCAAGTTATTTGACCCCCTTTCTGACTAAAGGACTCAACGCTATGGCAATTCTTGGGAATAGAAGGGATATAAGCGTAGCCAAGATATTAGATATGCCGAGAGTGGTATCCAAAACGGCGCTTATGGCGGCTATAACAAAAAGCATAAAGGTTCGAAGGCCTCTCGAACCACTCATAAAAGTTTTTGCATCCTTTTCATCCTTTTCTACCGCCTTTTGCACGGTGATTCCTAAAAGGAGAAAATTAAGTATACCTGCCGCGGCGCCTAAAATATTACCTAAAAGGACATCAACTCCCCATTTTCCCAAGCATAAAAACACTGCTTCCATAGCGGCGCTCAGAATTAAAACCCAGCAAGCGATATATAAAGTTTCTTTCTTTACGGTATCGTTTAATTTAAGCATGTGAGGGGCTACCTTTCCAAATAAAGTAAATATTATATTTATTATAACCCATAATAAGCATATTTGCAATATTAACTTAAAGAAAACCCCCCGAAAAAACGGGGGATTTTAAAGCGGTTTTAATTATTTGAACCTGTTGTCAGAGAGGTGGTGTAATATCTTCCCGAACGGTATATCTTAAGGGTGATTTTCTCATCGGGTTCGCAGTCATCAAGAAGATTTACCAAAACGGTGTAATCGGTGATATCGGTACCGTTCATTTCGGTAATAATATCGCCTCTTTTGATTCCGGCTTCTTTGGCGGGACTGTCGGGGTCAACGCTTAACACTACCGCGCCCGAAGGGAAACCGTAGTATTTCAAAACTCCTGCAGTATAGGTTTCGCTGATATTTATTCCTACGTATGCTTCAGGGCTATCTTTTTTCGAAATTATTTTTTCGCACTTTTCGATAACCGTGTTAACGGGGATGGCAAATCCCATACCTTCATATTCTTCTGCAACGATTTTAGAACTGTTTATACCAATAAGTTTTCCCGTTGTATCAAGTAATGCGCCGCCTGAGTTACCGGGATTTATAGCGGCATCGGTCTGGATGAGTTTTACGCCCGAAGAACTGGATATTTCGCGGTCAAGTCCGCTTATTATACCGAATGTAACGCTGCCCATAAATTCAAGTCCGCCGGGGTTTCCTATGGAAACAACATATTGACCGACCTGAAGTTTAGATGAATCGCCGATTTCTACGGGGGTAAGTCCCGTAACATCTATTTTCAATACCGCAAGGTCAGAAGCAATATTATATCCTATAACACTTGCGGAATGATGGTCGCCGTCGGTATCGCCGATAAATACCTCTATTTTGGAGCCGGACCCACCTTTTACGGCATTTTCGATAACGTGGTAGTTGGTTATAATATAGCCATCGGAAGAGTATACAACGCCCGAGCCCTCGCCCGTAGCTTCTTCACTGCCACCGAAAAAGTTAACGACGGAGGTGGTTGTGCGGATACCGACAACGCTGTTTTTAACCTTTTTGGCAACGGCCACCGATACGGATTCTTCGGTTTCTTCAATATTGATATTTATATTTTGAGAATTTTCCGATGAGTAATCTTTAGAAGAGGATGAACTATTAGAACTGTTACCCTTCGTTAAGAATAATGTAACCGCAGATGCGCTCACCGCGCTGATTACCGCCGCCAATGCGCAAGCCACAATAATTACTGCAAAGCCGTATGTTTTTTTGGGCTTTGGAGGTTTTGGCGGTGGCGGAGCATAGTTATATACAGGAGGCCTCGCGCTGCTTTTTGGCGGAGCATCCTGAATAATATTCTCTCTGCTTTTATAATAATATCCCTCTTTAGAATCTGCCGAAGGGGTAGTATTTCCGTTTACCGAATCAAATCCGGAAATAGCGCCTTTCTGTTCATCGGGGATTTTGTTCTCAAATTCGTTCATTTAAGTCCACTCCTTTGTGAGTTTGTAAATATATTTTATATTCAAATTATTACAAATGTCAATAAAATATATGAATATTCCGTTAAATATTATTTTACAAAATCCAAATAAAATGCTTTACTTTTTTGAAATTGTGTGGTATACTCATTAAGCTACCGTATTCTGTGCTTTTGGTGACTGCCGCTTAAAGCGGAATTACTCAGACCTTTTGCTCGGAATATGGCGGACAAAAAATAAAAAGGAGTAAAGTGAAATGACCAACGAAGTAAAGCAGCAGATTATGGCTGAATATGCTACTCACGAAGGCGATACCGGTTCTCCCGAAGTTCAGATTGCAGTATTAACTCACCGCATCAATGAACTTAATGAGCATTTAAGTGTTCATCATAAGGACCATCACTCTCGCCGCGGTCTTCTTAAGATGGTAGGTCATAGAAGAAACCTTCTTGCTTACCTTCAGAGAAACGATATTGAGAGATACCGTGCAATCGTTAAGAAGCTCGGTCTTCGTAAGTAATCAAAGCAAAACTAAGGCAGACCAAACGGTCTGCCTTATTGCAGTTTTTAAAAGCAGTTTTTTAATGTGTTAATTAAGGGATTTTTTCGTTGTTTAGCGGTAAATCGAGGGCCCGTGCCTCCCTTGCCTAAAGGGAGGGGGACCAACCGATAGGTTGGTGGAGGGATATAAATACTTTCTTGTGTGATTAACGGACTTTGGATTTATTGCTAACCGAAAAATCTCTTGAAATAAAAAATAAAAGGAGATAAAAAGATGTTCGAAAACTATAAAGTTTATGAAACTACCATCGCAGGCCGCCCCTTTAAGCTTGAAACAGGCAAAATGGCAGGCCTTGCAAATGCCGCATTTATGGCATCCTATGGCGAAACAAGCGTACTTTGTACCGTAACTGCATCGGATAAGCCCCGTGAAGGCGTTGACTTTTTCCCTCTTTCCGTAGATTATGAGGAAAAAATGTATGCAGTAGGCCGTTTCCCCGGCTCTTTCCAGAGAAGAGAAGGCAGAGCCAGTGAAAAGGCAATTCTTTCTTCCCGTTGCATTGATAGACCTATCCGTCCTCTTTTCCCCAAGGATATGAGAAACGATTGCTCTGTTGTTGCTACCGTTATGTCGGTTGACCCCGATTGCTCACCTGAAATCACTGCCGCTATCGGTGTTTCTGCAGCTATCGCAGTATCCGATATTCCTTGGGAAGGTCCTATCGCCAGTACAAGCGTAGGTCTTGTTAACGGCGAAATCATCATCAACCCCACTTTAGAGCAGAGAGCAGTTTCCGACCTTAACCTCACCGTATCTTCAACCGCCGATTTGGTTGCTATGATTGAGGCAGGCGCAAATGAAATTGATGATGACCTTATGTTCGACTGCATTATGGCAGGTCACGAGGTTAATAAAGAAATCGTTAAGTTTATTAACGGTATCGTTGCCGAAATCGGTAAAGAGAAATTTACATTCGAGTCAAGCAATCCCGATCCCGAAATTATGGCTGAGATTGAAGAATTCTGTATTGAAGATGTAAAGAAAGCCCTCGATACCGATGATAAAAATGTTCGCGATGCCGCTTTACTTCCCATCTATGATGCAGTTCACGCTAAATTTGATGAGAGATTTGAAGGCAATGAAGCAAAACTTGATGAGATTATGTATCTCGTTCAGAAGCATGTAGTTCGCGCTTGGCTTAAGGATGAGCATAAGCGTGTTGACGGTCGCGGTATCGATGATATCCGTCCTCTTGATGCTCAGGTTGATTTGCTTCCCAGAACTCACGGTTCGGGTATGTTTACAAGAGGTCAGACTCAGGTTCTCTCCGTTGCTACTTTAGCTCCCATCAGCGAAGCTCAGAAACTTGACGGACTTGATGAAGATACCTCTAAGCGTTATATTCACCACTATAATTTCCCATCATATTCAGTTGGTGAAACCAAGCCCTCCCGCGGCCCCGGTCGTCGCGAAATAGGTCACGGCGCACTAGCAGAAAAAGCCCTTGTTCCCGTAATCCCCAGCGTTGAAGAGTTCCCCTATGCTATCCGCGTAGTAAGTGAAGTTCTTTCTTCCAATGGCTCTACTTCTCAGGGCTCTATCTGTGGCTCAACCCTTGCTCTTATGGCAGCAGGCGTTCCCATTAAAGCCCCCGTTGCAGGTATTTCCTGTGGTCTTATCACAGGCGATGAAGGCGTTTACGGCGACTTTATGACTATGGTTGATATTCAGGGTCTTGAAGATTTCTACGGCGATATGGACTTTAAGGTTGCAGGTACTCATAAGGGTATCACCGCAATTCAGATGGACTTAAAGGTACATGGTCTTACCCCTGAAATCATTAAAGAGGCCTTTGCTAAAACCCATAAGGCAAGACTTCACATTCTTGATGAAGTAATGCTCAAGTGTATCGCAGAGCCCCGCGCAGAGCTTTCTAAATATGCTCCTAAGATGTTTACCACCACCATCAGCCCCGATAAAATCGGTGATGTTATCGGTAAGCAGGGTAAGGTTATTCAGTCCATCCAAGAGCAGTGCGAATGTACCATTACTATCGAAGAAGATGGTCACGTTTATGTTTCTGCCCTTGATGCAGAAAAAGCTCAGCAGGCAATTTCTATTGTTGAACTTATTGCTAATGACCCCGAAATCGGCGCAGTATATAGCGGTAAAGTAACCCGTCTTATGACCTTCGGCGCCTTTGTTGAAATTGCTCCCGGTAAGGAAGGCCTCGTTCATATCTCTAAACTTGATGTTAAGAGGGTTGAAAAGGTTGAAGATGTTGTTGCAGTAGGCGATCAGGTAATCGTTAAGGTAACCGAAATTGATGACCAAGGCAGAATTAACCTCTCCCGCAGAGATGCACTTGTAGAAATCAACGGCGCAGTTGTTGAAGAGGGCGCAGATGAAGAAGCTCCCCGCAGAAATAATAAAGAGCGTCGCGGTTTCAAAAAGCGCTAATAAATATTTTAAGCAGTAGACCCTCCGATTTTTCGGAGGGTCTATTTTTCATAGAATAAAAAATAGGTGTTGCAATTCTAATGGTGATTTATTAAAATAAAGGTGAACTTGAGGTGATGTTATGTTTATTGATGAAAATAAAAAAGTAGCAGGTTTAAATCTTTTTGATAACCCCTTCGTTTCTGTTGCAGAGCTTGAGCAGCCCTGCCGAAAAATAGCGGCAGAGGGCAGCGTGCTTCTTAAAAATGAAGATAATGTTTTGCCTTTCAAAAAGGGTGAAAAGGTGGCGGTTTTCGGCAGAATTCAAACCACATATTATAAAAGCGGAACGGGCTCGGGCGGCGACGTAAAAATCAAGAAACATCCAAGCATAATTGAATCCATAAAAAAAGACGGAAGCATAATTATAGATGAAGAATTGCTTTGCGTTTATAAAAATTGGATAGAGGAAAATCCTTTTGATGACGGTCACGGTTGGGCAAAAGAACCTTGGTGCCAAGAGGAAATGCCCCTTTCTGAAGAAATCGTTAAATCGGCGGCTGGGCGCAACGATGCTGCGTTGGTTATCATCGGCAGAACTGCGGGCGAGGACCACGATAACGCCGAAGAAAAAGGTAGCTGGTATCTGACCGATAAGGAAGAAGAAATGATAGCAAAGGTATCTGCTAATTTCGATAAGGTTGCCGTAGTTTTAAATGTAGGTAACCTTATAGACCTTTCATTTGTGGAAAAATATTCGGTTAATTCCGTGATTTATTCTTGGCAGGGCGGAATGTACGGTGCCGATGGTCTTGCCGATGTTTTATGCGGTAAAATAAGCCCTTCGGGCAAGCTTACCAATACCCAACCTAAAAAACTTTCTGATTGTCCTTCCTACGATAATTTCGGCGATAATGATGAGAATATTTATCAAGAGGATATATATGTAGGATATAGATACTTCGAAACCTTTGCAAAAGATAAGGTTATGTACCCCTTTGGTTTCGGTATTACATATACGGAATTTGAGGAAGAGTATAAAGCAGTAGTTGATGGCACTACCGTTACAGTAACTGCAAAAATCAAAAATATAGGTGATTTTCCCGCCCGTCAGGTAGCGCAAGTTTATTATGGCGCTCCCTGCGGAAAATTGGGCGCCCCCTCAAAACAATTTATCGGCTATAAGAAAACAAAAACCTTAAATCCAATGGAAGAAGAAACCCTTGAAATTAAGGTTGATATTAAAAACCTCGCTTCTTATGATGACGGGGGAGTTACGGGCAACCGCTCTTCCTTTGTTCTCGAAAAAGGCATTCATATAATTTATGCAGGAATAGATGTAAGGAACGCCGAAAAAATTGCTGAAATAAATATCGCCGATACCTTGGTTGTGGCAAAGCTCGAAGAAGCAATGGCGCCTACTAAACCCTTTGACCGCCTCGTTGCCAAGGAAGAAAACGGTGAAATAGTACCCGTATATGAGCCAACGCCCCTAAAAACCAACGATACCGAGAAGCGTATTCTTGAAAGAAGACCTGAGGAAATTAAATTTACGGGCGATAAGGGAATTAAACTTTCCGATGTTTACGAAAATAAAAATACCCTTGATGAATTTGTAGCCCAGATGACCGAAGAAGACCTTATCAATATTGTTTGCGGAGAGGGTATGAATAGCCCCAAAGTAACTGCGGGCACAGGCGGCGCCATTGGCGGTACCACCGAGGCCTTAAGAGCTTTGGGAATTCCCGTTACTTGCGTTACCGATGGCCCTTCGGGACTTCGCATTCAGGATGATTGGTATGCTACGAGTTTACCTAACGGTATGGTTTTCGCATCTTCCTTTGATGATGAACTCACAGAGAGCATCTTTGACCTTGAAGGCATTGAAATGTTCAGATACAATATCGATGCCCTTTTAGGCCCCGGTATAAATATCCATAGAAATCTTTTAAACGGCCGAAACTTTGAATACTTCTCCGAAGACCCGCTACTGACGGGTAAAATTGCGGCCGCAATGTCAAGAGGTCTTTCTAAATCAAATTGCAGTACCACAATTAAGCATATGTGCGGTAATAATCAGGAAACGAGAAGACATTTTGTTAATTCGGTTATTTCCGAAAGAGCACTTCGTGAAATCTATCTTCGCCCCTTCCAAATTGCCGTTAAGGAAAGTGAATGTGGGGCTATAATGACTTCTTATAATCCCGTAAATAACTATTGGTCCGCTTCTAACTACGACCTTACCACCACCATTCTCAGAAACGAATGGGGATATAATGGTCTTGTTATGACGGATTGGTGGGCAAGA
>JAZNFF010000127.1:0-10000 GCA_045588995.1 Acutalibacteraceae bacterium | reverse complement strand
AGCAAGTGCAGAAAATATGCAAAGTAATATGTTTAATCTTCGATTTAACTTTTTCTTAAACACCAAAACGGTTAAGAGAAATGCAGTTGCAATACTTAAAATAACAAACAGCATAGGAAAAACAACCCCTATAACATTGCCTATTTTATGTATTATAGTAGGTATATCTGCGCCGCCAATTATGTCTATACCGTTCAGCCCTATTTTCACGGTAGAAAATTCAAAAATCATGCTTTTGATAATTACATAACACCAAAAAAGCGATACAATATTGTAAATGAAGGCAAGAATACAAAAAGAAAAGTTATTAATTGGGTTACTTTTCATTAAATTCTCCCTTTTCTATTTGCGTTTAAAAAGACAAATTATTAATTTTTTAAATAGTTTTTTAATTTTCCTAAAATGTTTAAACGAAGCAAAGAAAGCAGTAATTCCCATAAGAAAATATAATTGCAAACATATAGGTTGAAATGCGGTTTTAACCGCTTTATATAGATGAAATCTGCTTTCTAAGTCGCTCAAGGACAAAAATCCTCCAACGAACATAAAGCAAAACAGTGATATGGGCATAATTACGGTTAACAAATAATCAAAAGTTTTATTTGTAGTAGAAAAAATCCCATAGCCACAGAAAAGAGCAATAGTACCGCACTTATTATATACGGATTCATTTGCAACAGTTTTTTATTATCAAGCACATCACACAGTAGCAGTAATATAGGAACCGCCACAAACGGTATTACATAATACAGTTTCTTTTTCACCTAATTACTCCTTTTCTTCAAAACTTTTTCACAATATCAACAATCAGTTCTAAAATCCAAAATATTATTAAACACAAGACACAGAACCGTCCCCTGTCACTTCCCGCAAAAGCTTATAACTAATCCCAAAATCAAAACAATGGATAATATTCTTTTCACTTTATATCCTCCCTTTTGCTTTTTATATACGAAGAAAAATTAATCGAGATAACTGAAATTGAAATTGGTATATAAAAAAGCAGAAAATCTTGAATATGGCGCCCTTTTCTCATTAATTTATATAACGAAACAGAATAACTTTGTTCCGGCATCGCAAAAAAAATAAGTAGAGAAAAAGTAGCGAATATGATAAGTAATATATTTAATTTTTTGGTTGTTTGCCTGTTTAGTGCAGACATAGTTAATAAAAGTGCAGTTGTAACACTTAAAATTATAAAGATTGCGGGTAATATACTTCCCAGTAAATTTTCTATTATAAATTCCCAGCTTGTAGTATCAATCCCGCCAATAGGATATGCAGTATAATCTAAACCGAAATGAACGATTTTTGTATTTGTAAAATTAAAAATTATGTTGTCTATAAAAATATAACACCAAAAAACCGATACGATATCGTAAAGTATAACGAGCGTCCAGTTAACGATTTTGATTATATTATTCTTGTATATGTTCATTTCTTATTCCTTACCAGTTATGCTGTTGTCGTATTTTTTAAGTAAGGCGATAAGCTTTTCCTCATTTAACATATATTTTTCTTCAGCTTTATAAAGCTCATAAGGCACATCTGTAACCCCGCTGTCCCCACACATTTGACGTTTCACTATACCACCGTCTTTTAATAAATATATTTTTGCAAATACTACTTCTTCGCCATCATCACTAATATTATTTAAATAGATAATATGAGTATCAGGATAAACTAAAAGTTTGTTAGTTTCTTCTTTTGTCAAAGTGTGGCTCTTAGTATATTTGCTTAAAAAAGCCCAATCTTCTTTAACAGATATTCTAGCCAATTCTTCATCATGCACATTATGAATCGAAATTGAAGATAATAAATTAGTATTTATCAATATTTCAGAATATTCACTACTAGAATTTACAGAATTATTATCTTCCTTTACTTCCAAAGACCCACAAGCAGAGGCGCTTAATATTAGTAAAGCACAAATTAAAAATGCTAAAACTTTTTTCATCTAATCTCATCCTTCCTTTTCTGTACCGCATATTTGCGAAATTTCGCAGGGGGTGTGCCTGTTATTTCTTTGAAAATTCGGTTAAAGTGTTGTACCGTTTTGAACCCTACCATATTAGAAACATCTTTGATAGGAACATCAGTAAAAGCGAGTTGCTTTTTTGCAATAGTAATTCGGTACTGCATTAAATATTGGGTTGCCGTGCACCCAAGCTCTTCTTTCATAAGTGCAGTAAGAGTAGTATGATTTATTCCGGCATTAGCTGATATATCGGACAAGGTTATGCTATCACCATAATGCGCCTCAATATAAAGCACCGCATCACGAAGTTTTGGATTTTTGATAATTGGCGCATTGTCCGATTTCTGATGAGTGAGTCCGTAACCTATAAGACCGTACATACGCTCCAAGGCAATAATAATCTCCATAAAGTATGAACGACCTCGACAAGACCAATACCAATCCCGTTGCTCGGTTAGTTCCTCTATCATATAATCGGCGGCTTCGGCTATTTTTTCTACTTGAGCTTGTGCTATGGGGATAATATGCGCCCTGTCAATAAAGGGCTTGAGCATAAACATATCGTGGGTGGTGGCAATATCCTCATAATTTTTAGAACGCAAAAGAGGAAACGTCATATTTACATTTAAAAATGTGGGGTGAAAATACACGCAGGTGTAACGGGCTTTTGATTCAGAAAGAAACTCTGGTTTTTCTGATTCATCGAAACATAAAAACGCGGGGGCGGTAGCTATTTCTTTCTCGCCGTTTATCTTAAATTCCAATTTACCAGAGGTCAAAATCATTAACAAAAAGCAATTATCCTTAATGGAAATATTATCAAGGGGGCAATCCTTTAAGCATTCAACAAGAGCCACCTTGCCCGCATTATATTTTTGGCCAACCGTTATATGCTCCATATTTTCACCGCCTTTAACTAATATTATTTTAACATAACGTAAATATCGGCACAACATTTATTCTTTATCTGATTTATAATTTGTTTTATCTGATTTTAAACAAAAAAGGACCGAATATTCGGCCCTTTTTATTTATAGGTACAACGCACTTGCTGTCAGGTGAATTTTTAGTTGTTTGATAGTTCAATTCCGACAACGCCGTATTTGCTCTGGTCTTCCTCTGAATAATATGCGTTCATATCGGCTGGAGAAGCGGCATTGATATCATCCTTTGTGTAGCCGCATTTTAAAAGGGGAAGGGATTTATACAGTTCTTCAAAACTCTCAAATTTATGGAGTTTTGCGACTGTTTTTAAAAGTGTTTCGCCGCTTTTGTTATCGGTAAAAAGAATTTTATCTCCAACCCTTATCTTCTGCCGCTTTTCATCGAAAAGGCGAAGTTCTATGGTTTTTTCGCCGCTCTTTACCTTTTCAAAGGGGGAAGAATGGAGATTCATATTGTGAATGGTAGGGGAGTTTTTCATATATTTTCTCCTTTGCGGTATACTTTTAAAGAACCGGAACGAGAATAGCAAATTTTAATTATTTATTAGTACTCATATTTTCTTTTGCGGTATTAATAGATTTAACGAGCATTCGTCTTAAAATTCCGCATTCCTGCAAAAGTTCTTTAGCGGTTTCTTCGGATATGGCAGTTGAGCCGCCAAGCATATCAATCCAATGTTCTGTTTCGTTACATTCTTTTAAGGCAATATGTAATTTGTTTATAAAATCCGCTTTGCTTACTGCGTAGTTGGCCTCGTGAATATTAGCACCGACAGAAGTAGAACTGCGCACAATTTGATTTACAAGCACACCTCTGCCTTTTTTTGTATCCACTTGGTCACAAACGGAAATTATGTGCAAAGCCAACGCTCTTGCTCGTGTTTGTATAGGTGAATCCTTCATAAATTTCTCCTTTAGGTGATGAGTGAAGTTTTTGCTGCGCAAAAGAGAAGTTAAGTTTGCCACTTCGCCCCTTGGGGCGAAACTTCACTCACACAAGTGAACTTCACTGCGTAGTCGCAACTTCACTTGCCGAAGGCAAACTTAGTTTTAGAAACAGCGCTACCGTTTCCACGTGGCTGGTTCTCGGGAATAAATCCACAGGTGTATATTCTTTGAGGGTATAACCAAGTTCGGTTAAGATTTTAGAGTCGCGGGCAAGGGTTGCGGGGTCGCAAGAAACATAAACTATTCTTTCGGGGGCGAAATCCTTTGCCACGGTGGATAAAAGTTCACTGTCGCACCCTTTTCTTGGGGGGTCTAAAATAACCGCATCGGGCTTAATGTTTCGCTTTTTAAGGTCGCGGGCGGCGGCCGCCGCATCACCGCAGATAAATTCGGCGTTTTCTATGCCGTTTTCTCTGGCATTAATTTTAGCATCTTTTACGGCATCGGGGATAATCTCAACGCCTATTATATGCGCGGCGCTTTTTGCCATAGAAAGACCGATAGTACCCGCGCCGCAATAAAGGTCGAGGATATATTTATCCTGCGGCTCGGCATACTCTGCGGCCTTGCCGTATAACTTTTCGGTCATAGTGCGGTTTACCTGATAGAAGGAAAGGGGAGAAATTCTCACCTTAACGCCGCACAAAATATCTTTGATATACTCTTTACCATAAAGGAGTATATTTTTTTCGCCTAAAATTACATTGGTATCCTTTTGGTTTATATTCAGCATAACGCTTTTAAGATTGCTTTTTGCGGCGCCTTTTAAAAGTTCAATAAGTTTTTCGCTTTCGGGGATAGAGTTGCCGTTTATAACTAAAACCGCCATAATTTCCCCTGTGGCTTCGGCTATTCGAAGATAAAAATGACGAAGCAGCCCCGATTTATTATCTTCACTGTAAACCGAAACACCAAAGCTTTGCACCCACTCGCGAAAGGCGGCGGCAAGGTCTGAAAAAACGGCGGGTTGCAAGGCACAATCATTTGAAGGGATAACCCTATGAGAATGATTGGCATAAAAACCTACCGAGCCGTCGGGGGCTAAAGGGAACTGGGCTTTATTGCGGTACCGTTCGGTATTTCCTGCCTTTATTATGGGGCGAGGGGGCAAATCTATTCCGCCTATGCGGCGCATGGCCTCATAGACCTTATTTTCTTTTATTTTGCTTTCGGCTTCGTAATTTATATGGCGCCAAACACAACCGCCGCATTTACTGAAAGCGGTGCAGTCGGGCTCGATTCTATCGGTTGAGGGGATTAAAATTTCTTCAATTTTACCGAAGGCAAGATTTTTCTTGTCCTTTAAAACTTTGGCATTTATTTGGTCGCCTATGGCGCTCATAGGCACAAAAACCGCCTTGTTTTCATATCTTCCGATGCCTGCGCCTTCGGAAGAAACGGCGGTTATGGTGAGTTTAATAATATCGTTTTTGTTCATTTGTTTTCTTCTAAATATTCTATAATCTCGGGAGCATCCTTACCGCTTAAATTTCCCTCTTGGAAGAGAGAAATACCGCGGCGGCAGTCATAAACCGCACCGTGAGTAAGGTTAATGCTAACCTCGTGAATATTAACTACTTCGTTATTTTCCCAAAATGAAACAACATGCTCCGCACCCGTTTGCCAGAAAATATTTTTAGCGGTACCGCCCTCTACTATTTCACCCCTTGCGGCAGAGCCGAGGGAATTTTCAACCATATATATATTAAGCACTCTGCTACCGTCGGGCGAAGTTACGCTATAAGCATAGTTTCCCTCGGGCAAATCGTTGATATCCGAAAAAAGATTATCCTTTATGGTGATACCCACATTGACAAAAGATACAATAAGGGCTAAAGCATAGATAATAATAAAAAATACATTCTTTTTCATCAAATCACCTTCTTAAAAATCAGAAGAATAAAATTGAGGCGGGTTGCTTTCTCTTTGGGCGGTTTTATTATAATGGGCTACTGCAAAACGGCAATGGACCATATATGCTAAAACTATATACGGAAGGGTAAAGGGAAGGGGCACTAAAAATACCGAAATTAAAATCCAGAAAGACATACCAAAGAAAAGGGCAATAAAATCAATAGTGGATTTTCTTGAAATCACCTTCGACATATGAAGCGCCTCACCGATATCCATATCCTCATCGGCTACTAGTAAAAACGGGGTTAAATAAAACTTTAATGCAAAGAAGATAAATACGGCGGTGCTGAGTGTGATAAGAGCTGTCTGTGCCTCAGAAAAACTTCTTATAAATGAGGGCATATTAATTCCTATGAATTCGTAAAGGGCGTCATTTGATATAACCCAAAGAAAAATGCTGGGCAGATATGCTAAAACCGCCACTGATAAAAGACGAAGTAAAAACACAAAAGAGCATTTAAGCGCCTTTTTATATTTTTCGCCACTGCTTAAATAGTGAAATACAGAAATTATATTATCTTTTTCGTTCCACATAAGGCGGCGATAAAATCTCAAAAGCCCTAAAAACACAGGTAAAACTATAAAAAATTCCGCAACGGCAAGAACCCCGTAAGCCACTGCGCTACCGAAGGGAACCTCTAAAATTCCGGCTGTAAAGGTGAGGGCAAGGGAAATAAAAGCGGGGATTAATGCCGCAAGTATGCATCTATAATAATTGCCTTTAAGAATTGTTTTTGCAGTTGTTTTTACTGCAAATGTGGGTGAAGTCATAAAAATGCTCCTTGATATAAAAATGATTATAGTATGGTGAGTTTGGCAAAACCTGCCATAATTTTTTTGGTGCCTACGGTATCAAAAGCAATTTCAAGAAGAGTATCATTGCCCATAGGCGTTACCTTTAAAATCATACCCTTGCCGAAGGTCTTGTGTTCTACCGTTTGACCTGCAGAATAATTTGTGCAAGGTTTTGATTCGGCGGGCTTTTTGGTGTAGGTTGAGGGGTATTTAGCGCCATAAGATGAAGTCGATTTCGATGGGTTATAGCCATAGGCGGCGGTGCGTTTTCCTGAATAGGAATAATCATCATCAAAATATCCGCCGCTTCGCTCGTTTCTCGCGCCATATCCCGTTCCGAAAGAAAACGAGGAGGTTATATCGGCGGTACACTCGCAGTATTCCTCGGGAATTTCCCTTAAAAATCTGGAGGGCAAGTTTCTCTGCGTCGAGCCATAGAGATAACGGGCGGTGGTATGGGTAACCGTAAGATTCTTTTTCGCTCTTGTTATAGCAACGTATGCAAGGCGCCTTTCTTCCTCTATTTCGATTTCTCCGCCATAGAGAGATTGAGTGCCGGGGAAGATATTTTCCTCCATACCGATAAGGAAAACATTATTAAATTCAAGGCCCTTAGCCGAGTGAATCGTCATAAGCACTACGCGGTTCTCATCACTTTCCAAAGCATCAATATCGCTAACGAGGGCGATTTCCTCTAAAAATGCGGAAAGGGAGGGCTCGTCATTTTCCTTTTCGTATTGGCGAACGGTATTTAAAAATTCTTCTACGTTGGCAATTCTGTCCTCTGCTTCGGGGGTTCCTTCAAGTTTAAGGGCAGAGACATATCCCGTTTTATCAAGCGTTTCTTCCACAAGGTCGCTTATAGCCAGTTTATTCGCCTTCTCGGAAAGGTCGCGCATAATGGCGGCAAACTCCTTAAGGCGCGGAGCAGAACGTAGGGTAGAGGCAAATTCATTGGCTCTTTCGAAAACTTCCATAAGATGAAGTCCTGTACCCATAGATATTTCTGCGGCGTGGTTTACCGTAGTGTCACCAATACCTCTTTTGGGCTCGTTTACAATTCTGCGCAGCCGCAAATCATCATTAGGATTGCAAATTACATTTAAATAGGCAAGAACATCCTTAATTTCCTTGCGCTCATAGAAACGCATACCGCCGATTACTTTATATGCGATACCGCTTCTGGCAAAAACATTTTCTATGGCGGCCGATTGAGCGTTAATTCTGTAAAGCACGGCGTTATCGGCGAAATTTTCTCCCGCCTTTACATTGGAAAGCACCTGCTCGGCAACAAATTTCGCTTCGCTTCGTTCATCGGAACAGGTATGAACGCGGATTTTTGCGCCACCGCCCTTATCGGTCCAAAGGTTTTTACCCTTTCTTCCGCAGTTGTTTTTAATAACCTCGTTGGCGGCGGAAAGTATATTTCCCGTTGAGCGATAATTCTGTTCAAGTCGGATAATCTTCGAATTTTCGTTTTCATCCTCAAAGTTAAGTATATTTTCAATGGTTGCGCCTCTGAAACGGTAAATACTCTGGTCATCATCACCTACAACGCATAAATTCCCGTGAATGCTTGAGAGCAAACTGATTAGGCGGTACTGAGCGTGGTTGGTATCCTGATATTCATCCACCATTATATATTTAAATCGACTGCCCAGATATTCGAGGACATCGGGGTTTTCTTCCAGAAGTTTAACGGTATAAAAAATCATATCGTCAAAGTCCATAGCTCCGGCGGCAACGAGGCGTTTTTGATACTCTTTATATAAAGATGCAATCATTTTTTGCCTGATATCGTTACCCACCGTGCTTTCAAATTCCTCGGGGCTTATGAGTGAATCCTTGGCAGAAGATATGGCGGCAAGGGCGGACTTTGGAGGCATAATTTTATCATCAATATTGCCATCCTTCAAAATCTGCTTCATAACGCGCTTCTGGTCATCGGAATCATAGATTGTGAAATTGGAATTAAAGCCGATTCTTTCGGCGTTTCTTCTGAGAAATTTTCCGCAAACAGAGTGAAAAGTACCCGCCCAGATATCGTTGCCCGAGTCCCCCAGTTTTGCTGTTAGTCGGTCCTTTAGTTCTCCCGCCGCCTTATTTGTAAAGGTGATGGCAAGAATTTCCCAAGGTCTTGGGGGATTAACGGCGAAAACCGACGGAACATAATCGGAAATACCGTTTAAATAATCTTCGCCCGCCTTAATATCTTCCTCGGTATAACGGGGGATAAAATCGTTTGCGTAGGCATTGCCGTATTTAATAAGATTTGCGATACGGTTAATAAGAACGGTGGTTTTACCGCTTCCTGCGCCCGCTAAAACAAGCAAGGGGCCCTCGGTAGTGGTAACCGCATCAAACTGACGGGAATTCATACCGCTGAAATCTTTTTCTATAAGTTTATTACGAAGGGATAAAAAGTCCATAAATTATTCGTGTCCTTTGGTGAAGGGGGCAATCTGACGGGAAAGCTCGGCGATATTATCGCAGTGAGCCACCATAGTAACGGGCTTAGTTAAATCCAAACTAAAAATACCCATAATGGATTTTGCGTTAATAACATACTTCCCCGATAAAAGCTCAATAGGGTAATCCTTCGAGTTGGTTATTTCAACAAATTTTTTAACGTCTTCAAAATTTGTAAGCATTAATTCTTTTTCAAGCATTTTTAAATTCCCCTTAATTATAAAATAAGGTCAAACCATTTTTTGAGTTCATAAAACCAATCGTGAACGTCGGCAAGTTTTTTACAAGCGGTGGCGTCACTGTAATCAATATTGCAGGTGAGCTTATCGGCGGTAGAAAGACCGTGAGCGCCGAAGGGATAGATATGCAAATCAAAGGGAATTTTATTTTTTGCAAGGGCTTCGGCATAACGAAGAGAATTAGCTACGGGAACGCAGTTATCTTCGGCGGTATGCCAGATAAACGCAGGGGGAGTATCTGCGGTTACCAATTTTTCGCAGGAATATTTATCTCCCTCTTGGCCTTCGGGAAAATAACCGAGAAGATTAACCAAGGTGCCTTTATGAGTGACTTCGGGGTCGGCCGAAATTACGGGATAGCAAAGCACGCTGGAATAGGGGCGGTATGTAGCGCCGTAAAGCTCTTCGATTTCGGGAAGGTTATAAGCGTTAGAATAGTGAGCGGAAAGATGACCGCCTGCGGAAAAGCCCATAATGGAGATTTTTTCCTCGTCACAGTTCCAATTTTCTGCATTTTTATTTATAAGGTCAAAAAGAGCGGCAACCTCAATAAGCTGTGTGGGATATCTATTGGGGGCAGTAGAATATCTTATAACAAAAACATTAAATCCCATAGGTAAAAGATTAAGGGCAATGGGCTCCCATTCTCTTTCACTGCAACCGCCGTATCCGCCGCCGGGACAGATTACCAGAGCAGGTCTTCTGTCATCCTG
>JAZNFF010000126.1:0-6165 GCA_045588995.1 Acutalibacteraceae bacterium | reverse complement strand
GAAGAAGTAGCGGCATATATGTTTGCCTTCGGGGGTAACGGTACTATTCCTGCAAATTACACGTCGAAAAAAAGCGGAAAACCAAACAGTAGCATTTGGGGTGAATACCTCCGCGTTAATCACTCTTATTTTATAGGTGACACCGACCGTTACCCTTACGAGCCCGAACTACCCGACATTTCCGGTTGCGGCGGGGATTTGCGCTACTACGAGATGGATATAGGAACTACCGGCACAACAACGCCCGGCTATCCCCCTGAGCCATATATAGAAGGTAACTCCATCAATCGCGGCGCTGCAAGAATCGTATATGCAAGGCAAGACCTTAACAATAACGGCATCTATGAAAACGACGAAGTTTATGTTTTTTATACCCATAACCACTATAACGATTTCAGAGAATATTTGAATTACTATGGTGGTTGGGGAGAAATGTTTGGTAATGTGACGGGTGGCGGAGCATATAGCAGTAAAAACAACGCTAATCCAACGCCTTACGTCCCGACTTCTTATAAAGAATTTATAAGGCAATAAAAAATTAAAACAGTCACCTTCACGGTGACTGTTTTTTTAATATCCGTTCAATTTGCGCCTTTACCAAAAGGAATGCTTGCTCGTTTTTACCGCCGTTCAAAATAATATCCGCAAAGGCCTTTGTGGGCTTAACATAGGTATTATGCATGGGCTTAACGGTGGATAAATATTGCTCGATAACACTATCGAGGTCACGGCCGCGCTCCTTCATATCGCGACGCGCACGGCGCAAAATTCGCTCATCGGCATCGGTTTCTACATAAATTTTAAGGTCCATACATTCCCGTAAATCAGAGTCGTGGAAAATGAGGATACCGTCAATTAAAATTATAGGTCGGGGCTCAATTTTAGTAACCTTGCTACTGCGAGTATGCTTTGAAAAGTCATACACGGGGCATACGGCCGCTTGTCCGTTTTTCAGTTCTTCCAAATGGCGCACCATAAGGTCAAACTCCAAGGCCTCGGGGGCATCGTAATTTAGATGAGCCCTCTCTTCAAGGGGCAATTCATCGTGGGGCAGATAGTAGTTATCGCAACTAATAAGCGAAACCTGATCGGGAAACGCTTCTTTGATGCGACCTGCAAAGGTGGATTTACCCGAACCGCTACCACCCGCGATGCCAATAATATATGGTTTCATATTTAATACTCCTGCAATTTATTTGCTTTTTTAAAAGTATATCGCAAAATGCTCATTAGTGTCAAGTAAATCATAATACCCCTTGCTTTTGGGAGGCAAGGGGTATTATTTTCTTACAATGTTACTCCATCTTTAAAGATAGATATTTCGCTATATCCGTTTTGTTCATTAAGGGTTTCTTTGCCCGATGCGATTTCTATTAAATAATTTAAAAATTCATCGGTCATTTCATCCATATTTTTGCCGTCTAAAATCGGAGACGAATCAAAATCTATCCAATCTTTCTTTTTATCCGCAAGGGTTTTATTGGTGGAAACCTTAACTGTGGGAACGGGGGCTCCCAAGGGGGTACCTCTGCCCGTAGTAAAAAGAATCATATGCGCGCCTGCGGCGGTGAGATTTGTTACTGCAACCATATCGTTACCCGGACCGTTTAAAAGGGAAAGACCGTTTTTTGTTACGGTATCACCATAATCCAAGACATCCACAACTTTGCAACTGCCGCCCTTTTGAACGCAACCTAAGGATTTTTCCTCCAAGGTAGTGATTCCGCCCTCTTTATTGCCGGGCGATGGATTTTCATAGATAACCTGACCGTGATTTATGAAATACTCTTTATAGTTATTTATAAGGTCAACGGTTTTTTGAAAAATTTCTTTATTTTCGCATCTTTCCATCAAAAGATGCTCTGCGCCGAACATTTCGGGGACTTCGGTTAAGACACAGGCGCCGCCCATAGAAACCATCTTATCGGTAAGATTACCAAGAAGCGCATTGGCGGTGATACCGCTAAAACCGTCACTTCCGCCGCATTTAAGACCGATTTTAAGTTCCGACATGCTTATAGGTTCTCTCCCCTGCTTTTTGGCATTTTCTTTTAATTCGTTTATAATTTTTACGCCTTCGGCTATCTCATCGGTAAAATCCTGACAGTTGAGGAATTTTACTCTATCACCGTCATAATCGCCAAGAACTTCTTTAAATACCCTGATATTATTATTTTCACAACCAAGTCCCAAAACGAGAACTCCAGCGGCATTGGGATGATTTACAAGTCCCCTTAAAATTAGTTGGGTGGTTTTCTGGTCGTCGCCGAGTTGTGAACAACCAAAGGGATGCGGAAATGCCTTGGCACCTGTTAATTGAGCTAATTTTTCGGCGGTTTTATTAACGCACCCAACCGTATTGATTATCCAAATTTCATTACGGATACCAACACTTCCATTCTTTCTCCTATATCCCATAAAGGTAGGAATATTGGCGGGTTCATTCTGCTCATATTCTTTGTAATTATATGTATACTCTATGCTATCCGATAGGTTGGTTTTAAGGTTATGGGTATGAACGTGCTCACCCTTTTTGATGTCACAAAGAGCGTGACCTATAGGGTAGCCGTATTTGATAATGTTTTCACCGCTTTTTATATCCTTTACGGCATACTTATGTCCATCCGAAAGATTTACCTCAACATTATCCTTTTTATTGATTAACATATCTTTCTACCTCATTATTTAAAAAGGATATATCTTCGCCCCAGAAATCTCTATTAGATAAAATTTCTTTTACGGAATGTTCTTTTATAAAATCTATAACTGATTTATCATCGGCGGGTGTTCCCTTTTTATAAAACTCAATGAGTTTTGCAAGGGAAAAAGTAAGGCGCTCAGGGGTTTTATTAAAACGTTTAATATACTCTAAAAGCGAAGGCAAAACACGAACCTTAAATTTGCTTATACTATTAAGTGAAATGGATGCGCAAAGATGTTTTATAAAGGGATTTTTAAATCTCTCGAAAACATCGTTTGCATAATCTGTAAGGTCTTTTATGGGCATATCAAGGGTTGGAATAATTTCCTCGAAAACGCAACCGCTTACAAAACTATACATCTCTTGATTATCCATACAGTCCTTAACGGTTTCTATGCCCTTAAGCATTGCATAAGGAATCATAGAAGTATGGGCTCCGTTTAAAATACGCACCTTACGAGTTCTGTATATATCTAAATTATCGGTAAAGATAACATTAAGATTTGTTTTATAAAAAGGTAATTCACTGCCTATTTCTTTTGGGCCTTCAATTACCCAAAGGTGAAAGAGTTCACTTGTATTCAGCATATTATCAGTGGCTTTAAGGGGTAAATCTTCATCCTTAGGATAGCCCGTAACGATGCGGTCAACAAGGGTATTGCAGAAGACATTTTCCCCCTCTACAAACTCTATAAAATCATCGCCGAAATTCCAGAGTTTTGCATAATCTATTATGCATTTTTTAAGAGTTTCGCCGTTTTTATCGATGAGTTCGCAAGGAAGGAATATAAAACCTTTAAGTCCCAATTCAAAGCGGCGTTTCAAAAGCAGCGTTACCTTTGCGGGAAAGGTTATATCGGGGGCGTTTTCGGGCCTATCATCGCCGCAAAATGCTATACCTGATTCTGTAGTATTTGAAACGATAAATCTAAAATTCTTGTTTTCTGCAAGTTTCAGATATTCGCTAAAATCTTCATAGGGCTCAACGCATTTGCTGATGGCGGTAATATGCTTTTCCTCTGTAGTAGGAGTGCCGTTTTGAAGACCGCGCATAATATGGGTATAATTGCAGTTTTGCTCGGTCAAGACCTTGCACATACCGTTTTTTATGGGTTGAACTACCACAACCGAAGCGCCAAAATCCGCTTCTTCATTTAATATTTCAACCATCCAATCAACAAATCCGCGCAAAAAACCGCCTTCGCCGAACTGAATTATCTTTTCTTTAAGGGACATTTTAATTCTCCTTTAAAAATCCTTCAAGGTCATACATAGTTAAATACTCTTTTGTATTTATAAGCATTTCTTTAAAGAGTTCTCTTGCATCACTTATTGAGCAGGTGGTAAGGGGGTCACCGCTAAATGCCATAAATGCTAAATCCAAATCTCTGTCATTAATGGCTTTAAGAACAGTTTCCTGCTCATTGCAGATTTTAGCAACGAGTTGATTTACGGGCTCGGGCACATTCCCTGCCATAACGGGAAGAACGCTATCTGCGCAGAAATAGGCATTGGTTTCAACAATTGCACCCATAGGCAGATTTGGAATCTGACCGCGGTTAGGAATGTTAACATTAGTAACAAAACTATGAAGACCCAAAAGTGCGCGAATCTGAAGAACTCCTTCTTCACCCGTTCCGCGAATCTTGATTTCTTCTTCGCCGCTTACCCTTCTTGCGCTCTTTGCAAGACGATCCTTAAGGTCGTTTTTGCGCCAATCAACCGTAGTAAGACCAAAGCCCATTTCCTTAACTCTTTCGGGGCTTTCAAGATACCATTTACCCGGACAGAACTCTGCTAAATGACGGTCGCCTGCGGCGGCGATAACACCTGTTTTTAGGAACAAATCCATCTTAACCTTATCGTTGCAATCAAAGGAGTTATTCATCCAGTTGGTATCGCTCTTATCCTTGGTGCCTATATCCTTATACTTCTCGCAGAATTTTCTATATGCGGGGAAAAGGTCCATATTCTTATACTGTGCCTTGGTAAGCCAGGTGAAATGGTTAACGCCAACGACATTTACCTTTACATCGGCTCTTTTAACATTTTCCTTGCCATATTCTTCGCGAAGCATTTTCATAAGAACTGCCATTGTGCCGAAAACTTCGTGGCAACAACCAAATGCCTTGATTTCGGGGAAGGTTTTATAAAGTTGAGCAACGCAAAGGGTCATAGGGTTGGTATAGTTAATAACCCAAGCGTTAGGGCAATACTCTTTAATAGCCAATGCAAAACCTTCATACATAGGCAAGGTGCGAAGGGCTCTTACGATTCCTCCGGGGCCGCTTGTATCACCAACCGACTGATAAATGCCGTACTTTTCAGGGGTATGCACGTCGGAATCCATTTCATCAAAGGTACCGGGCAGAATCGAAATAACAACGAAATCTGCGCCCGTAAGAGCATCTTTAATATTATCTACCGCTTTATAATTCCATTTGGATTTTGCATCTGCCAAATCGTTAAATTTATTACCGATGATAACATTATCCTCGGCCGCTTTCATATCTATATCGTAAAGATAAACTTCTCCGCTAATATCATCTGCAGCGGCAAGGTCACTCATAAGGCCCCAGGCCCAACCTCTTGAGCCGCCGCCGATATATGCAATTTTTAAATCCTCTACTCGATTACCAAAATGTTTCATTATATTTTCCTCCAAAAAATCAGTTATATTTTGAAACCGCACTCATTATACTGCGATTTTTTAATATTTACTATAATATTTTTGTCGTTTTCTCAAGAAACCATTAAATTTTTGTTGACTACGCACATTTTATGATATAAAATATGTTTAAGGATATAAAGGGGGATTATTATGGCCAAAATCATTTCATCTTCAGAAACTTTAGAGTATATTGATGTGTCCCTTGACCGTCAAACATCAAAAACCGCTGTTTCTGAACACACCCACCCTTTCCACGAATTATATTTTCTTGTTTCGGGCAAGGTTAAATATTTTATAACAAACGAAATATTCGAGGCAAACGAAAGAGATTTGGTTTTTGTTAAAAAGAACCATATACATACAACCGCATATTCGGGAAACGCAGAAAGAATTTTAATGTCCTTTAACGATGAGTTCCTCGGAAACGAATATAAAGAATTCATTAAAAACTGCGCCGAAACCAAGCACTTTGTTTTATCAAGTGAAAGACAGGATGAAATAGAAAAGGTCGTTAGGAAGCTTTATATTGAATATAAAAACAAGGAAGAAAACTATGTTTTTATGTGCAAAAACCTTCTGCGGCAACTACTTATTCTAATGAGCCGAGAAGATGTTAAACTAAATAAGGAAAATTTAAGCGGCACTCCCCTGATAATCCAAAATGCCGCGAAATATATCACTGCTCATTTCGGAGAAAATCTTACTTTGGATATTTTATCGGAACAGTTCGCCATGAGTCCATCCTATTTTTCTAAATCATTTAAACAGTTTACGGGGCTGGGGCTTAACGAAT
>JAZNFF010000125.1:0-3962 GCA_045588995.1 Acutalibacteraceae bacterium | reverse complement strand
GGTGTATTGTATCCAATTTCAGCTAAAAACCGCGCTAATTTTATTTTACATATATCGATAAATTTATATCAAAAAAGGAGAAAACAGAATGAAAAAGCAAATTTTCAAACTAACCTCAATTCTTCTGGCGATGGTTATGGTATTTTCATTATTTACCATTATCCCCATCTCCGCTGAGGGCGTAGATAAGGCAACTGCCGTATCTAACCTCAAAGCCGCATGGGAGGCATTAGAGTATAATGGTTATTTAACCAGTGTTTCCCATAATTATTGCAATTATAATTCGGCTAATGCATGGTCTCCAACTTGGTCTATTGACCCGGATGCTCCTGATAGCGAAAATGGCCCCGAGAGCAAATTGAATTTTGTTATCGATTTTACCGGCAAAAATGACGCTAACAATTTTTATACAGTCAGTGCTATCACTAACTCTGCCAGAACAGGTCAGATTATGCCTGAGTATGATTTAGTCGGCGTTAATGATATATGGTTTTATTATAAGACAGAGGCTAATTTGCCCGTTATGGCGCAAATTCAGTTCTATAAAAATAACGGAAGCGCCAATGTTAACTGTAGCTTTACCGGTTGGTATCCTCTCCCCGCAACAAATGGTGAATGGGTGCTTTATTCCTTTAATAAGCTTATAACTGATAACTCTACTGCTACTTTTGAGAATAGAATCAAAAATTATAATAGCGAGGCCAAGAATCACCCATTGATTGGTCAGTTTGGTTTCAATTTATATGCTCCAACTAATACAAAAATCTCTCTCGGTGATATCTTCTTCGAGGGCGACCCCAATCTTGCTGATACATATAATTTCACAGATGATGATTGGATTGTAAAGGTTGTTGATACCGACCTTGCAGACCTCAAATCTCAGTATAATGATGCTGAAGATAGCGCCACTTGGACCGAGTTCGTTGATGCATTTAATGTTGTTTTCGATAATTTTGGTGCAGACCTTGCAAAAAACAATGCATTAGAGGACCTTAAAAACGCTTGGCAGAATCTTACTTTTGATGGATATGCAGATAGAATTTCTGCAAATTATGTCGGTGATAAAACTTTAGGTGTAAATTATTATAATGCCGAAGGTCCCGATGAGGCTCCCGAGTCTGTAGATAACCGTAAAATTCCTATAACTGCAGCGGGAACTTATATTTATTTTAACGAATTTAGTAGTTCCGGTAACTTTTATTATGATGCTACAACCAGCGTTCCGGTTAAGAATATCAAGGATATGTACTTCTACTATAAGTCAACCGCTGATATCACCGCTAGTTTTGGTGCTATTGGTAATAACGGAGCGGGAAGCCGTCAAAATTCTATTTTCACTGAGGTTTTTACATTACCTAGCACAAACGGCGAATGGGTAAGATATTCTTTTGATCAGTGGTTGGTAGATAACGGATATTCTTGGAACTATATAATAACTCAACATTATATGAAAGATTCGACCCAGTTAGCTTGTATAGGTTTTGCCTCTGCAAAAACTGCGAGCAGTACTGACCTTTATTTAAGTGAACTGTTTGTACAAACCGGCGTTGATACTAATCTTGAAGGTTGTGATGAATGGTCAGATATTGAGTTGATATGGAACGCTAGCGAACTTTCTCTTTCTGATTACTCTGATTCAGCTGATAGTAAAGAAGTTAAGGCATTTAATGATGCTTTAGCGCTTGCCAAAGAATTATTTGCTGAAGAATTTGCAGTTGAAGAATTAAGAGCCGCTGCAGGCAAGATGGTTGAAAGTTTAACTCCCATTGCATATCCCGGAATTGATTATTCTACGGGTAGCCTAGCCAATATCAGCGATTATGTTAGCTATACAGTTGATAATGCTGAATATTTGACTTTTGGTCCTGCAAAGACTCATGCAATCAGCGTTGGCGCTTCTGCAAATAGAAACTTTGGTGTTTGGCTTACTGGTGGAATGAACGGAAGAGCTACTTGGACTGGTGATGCTTCAACAGAGGATACTTATGTAAGCATTTATGTTAAGAGCATTGCAAATCCTTCTGCAACACCTGCCATTAAAATCTATACCCGCACTATGCCCGGGGGTTCCGGTATGAAAGAGGAATCCGGTATCTATTATCTTGATGGCATTGAAGCCGGCAAAACCTATAAGATTTTGCTTAAGGATTTACTTGCTGTTAATAACTATACCGTTGCTGATCTTGCCGGTTCATCTCTTGATATGAACTTCTTCTCTATTCAGGCAAACGGTTCTGATATGGAACTTGAAGTTGGTTCTTTAATAACAACGAATTACTATTCTCCTTCTGATAAGGTTGGTGCCGATTTCATTGGTGAAATGGCAACCCTTGATTATTCAACTTATATTAACACCGCAGAATTCGAAGAAAAACTTGCTGCAGCTCTTGAGGTATATCCTGAAGTAGCGGCAAATATCGCAGCAACTAAGGAAGTTATCGATGCATCTAAAGCATTAGATAAAATAGCCCTTAAGCCCAATGCTTATACTTTTGGCGATAGTTTGACCGTAAATAATACAGTTTATGGAACATCTAATAAGGGCGATGCCTTCATTAGCTTCAATAATTCCGTTGTTGGTCACAGTGAATGTAATGCTTCACTTGGTGTTGTTGAGTATAACACCGATAAACCTTTAACTCTTGCTGATATTGAAGACCTTTACTTCTCATATAAGGCTGAGGGCTTCAAGGCTGCAGTAGGCGTTGAGGACGGATATGTAGCTGCTCGTTTCTATATCTATAATGAAGATTTTGCATTCGATACTTATACAAATGACAGTGATGAAGAAATCAAGGGTTGTACCGCTTGGGATTGTAGGTTTGGTTATACAAAGAATAATCAGGCATACTTTAGAATCGATGGCAATACCGGTGATGAATGGGTAACCACTTCTATAGCTACTATTATGGGTGCAGATTGGAAGACCGCTTTACTTGCCGTTCTTAACGAAGCCGATAATGTAAACGGTAATCCGAACTGGACCGACAAAACCATGGAAGAAGTAGAGATTTCTGCTATTCGTTTAGGTTTCAACAATAAGTATGGCACTGCTGATGTTTCTCTCGGTTCTATGTATGTTGATTATGTAGGTGATAGCGATACTGCTATTACCGCATCCGCAGCTGACCCCGAGGCTGTTTTAGAGGAAGCTCGCGCAATCGACCTTTCTTCTGTAAATCCTGTTCAGGCTAACGAATTCAAGAAACTCGTTAAGGCTCTTGAAACTAAGTGTATTGAATTTGAGTGTAATGTCACTGTTAAGGCTGGTTACATTGCCGGTAACTGGTATGAAAGCGACATAACCCTTAAGGATTTGAGTGTTCTCAGCAGATATAATGATGATAAGCTTGATGGCACCTTCTGCGATGTAGATGCTATTGGCGCATTAACTGAGGAAACTCTCCGCAAACAGCTTTTAGGAATTCAGTAATTCCCTGAAAACTAAATAAAATTACAACCGACTGGGATTCCCAGTCGGTTGTTTTAATATGTAGGGGAGGGTCTCAGTGCCTCCCGTTTAGAAAATATTGTAGGGGCGATTCGCGAATCGCCCCTACGCATCGTTATTTTTTATTCATTAAATATCATTTTTTTGGATTATTTTCAATATATTCCCAAATTTCATTATAATCGGTTTCGCTTCGTATAATATGGTCATGCATAATCACATATTTATCGATGCTAATATCCTTATAAAATTATTTAATTGGTTTATATATTTATCAGCAATTATACCGTATTCCGATAATTTTATTTTCGGACGGTCGGGGACGCCCGTCCCTACGATATTGCACAATAGCGGTTTTCGGTCTTTGGTACATACCGTTACGAAATAACAACCTATTTCGCTATAATTATATTCTCTTAATCTTATATTTTTTCTTTTGGGTAAATCATTTATATTTTCATCCATTGCTTTTTCCCCTGATATAATAAAATATATACTGCTGAACGATTCC
>JAZNFF010000124.1:0-2006 GCA_045588995.1 Acutalibacteraceae bacterium | reverse complement strand
GCCGTAGCGAAGCATATCGGAAACAAATTTCTTGGTTGCAGCATCGGTGCTTGTTTCCAAAACTTTTTTAGCATAAGATTTAACGCTAAATTCGGAGGTTGCCTGAACATCTTCGCTATCGTTTTCAACGGTTACGAGGGTAGCGGTGATGGGGTCTGCCATACACTGAACACCTATATTATCAAAGGTGAAGGTGAACGTATTATCAACTATCTGTGAGGGGTCGCAAGGAACGGTGGTAGTAGCGCCGTTCATAGTGAAGTGCATAAGAAGTTCTTTGCCTTCGATATCTTCGGGCTTAACGGTAACTTCCTGATTTACAGCAAGGTCTTCCTTAACATCAACGCTGGTATTGCCCATATCAGCAACAGGAGCTTTAGCTTCCACGTATTTGTAGAGGCAGATATCCTTTTGACCAGATTTGTAATAACGGAAGCGGTTGTTATTATCACCTGAGGCGTCATTGAATTTGAGAGATACGGTACCGCCAGACAATGCAACAGATATAGAAACAGTGCCATTGGAATTAAAGGAAATATCATTAGCATATCCGGTTGCAGTTTTAGAGGTGCCAGTCTTCAAACCGTTTGCATAGGTGGTTTGTCCAATATATTTACCGCTAGCCGACTTAATGCCAAATTTACTACCATTGGGTTCAATTGTGAAATAAGCATTTTCAAGGTCGCTAGTAGCAGGGATTGTACTATCAGTGATAGCAGAGGATAAAACAATGTTATTTCCGCCGGCGTCTAAAGTTTCAAGTCCACCATTAAAAACTTTTTTATCAGTTTCATAAACAATAAGATATTTACCAGACCAGTCAGCAGGGGCTTCGGTTACTTTAACATAGGAGTCGCCTGTAACGGTGGGTGTATCGGGCTCTTCGGGTTCAACGGGAGTATCGGGTTCTTCGGGCTCAACGGGAGGATTAAGATCGTTAAGAATTGTTACCCAACCATTCTGCATTTGAGCAGTGCCATTGTAATTACCGATAACGCCGTAAACCTTAACGGTATCGCCGGCTTCGTGTTTAAGGGTCAGAGCGTCGTAACGGGTGGAGCCATCTGCGCTATATGAGCCATAAATATAAAGGGTCTTGGTTTCATCGGTCGCATCTTTAATGGTCATATTACCATAGGTTGTGTTACTAACCTCAGTGATGATACCTTCAACATAATATTTTCCTTCGGTGTAAGTGTTTGAGTCTTTAGAAGCGCCGAGGGTGTTTGCTTCATCAATAGTTAAGGTTGAATCGGCCGCGGGATCTTCAACTACGGGAGTATCAGGTTCCTCGGGATCGGGAGTAACAGGAGGATCAACGGGCTCTTCGCCGCCGCCTTCACCGCCGGAGGTATCTTCAATTACATAGGTGATAGAGTCAATCATACAGCGAACTCCACCACTTACGGTAGTAAAGTTGAGGGTTTTGGTTGTAGTAGTATCAATAGTGATAGCATCATACTCACCATTATTAGAGCTTTTGGAGAGAGTGGTAGCGGCGCCGCCGTTAATGCTAATCTTTGATGTGTTGTTTTTATACTTAGCAACCATAAAGATTACTGAAGTTACATCATCCGGCACGGTAAAAGTAAACGAACCGACCGCACTACTGGTACCCAGTTTAAGCGCTGATTTACCGGTAAGGTCGTGTCCGCCACCGTAACACTTAGAGGCACTTGTTAAGGTTAAGGTGTAGCTGCCGTTGGTGTATGACGTGGGCGCACTAATAGTACTGCCGTCGACATGTGCTCCTGTATTATTGTCATCACCAAACTCAAATACGATTTCGGTCGGTGCCGCTGATGCGGTGATTATCATTCCCGAGATAATCAAGCATAAGCACAGAAGGAGAGACGCGATTTTTTTAAACGTGTTTTTCATTTTTTCAAATCCCCTTTTTTAAAAAAATTTATACCTATTGTAAGTATAGCACACCTATTATATATATGCAATAGGAAAAATAAAAAAAACGAGCGAATTTTCGCCCGTTCTGAGTTATGAGTTAT
>JAZNFF010000123.1:0-2244 GCA_045588995.1 Acutalibacteraceae bacterium | reverse complement strand
AGTGATAATGATTTGGCAGCTATTGTTTGCGGAGAGGGAATGAATAGCCCTAAAGTAACCGTTGGTACAGGCGGAGCATTTGGTGGCGTTACAGATTCACTTCTTGATTTTGGAATCCCTGTTTGTTGTGTTACCGATGGTCCTTCAGGTATAAGAATTGGCGGTGATTTAAAGAGTACATCACTTCCTAACGGATATGTTTTCGCTTCAAGCTTTGATGATGAACTTGCTGAGCAAATTTTCGAGCTTGAGGGAATAGAACTTTTTGCATACAATATTGATGCACTTTTAGGCCCCGGAATGAATATACATAGACATCCTTTATGTGGCAGAAATTTTGAATATTTTTCAGAAGATCCATTACTTTCCGGTAAAATGGCAGCAGCTCAAAGCAGAGGTATTGCTAAATCTGGTTGTACAACTACAATAAAACATTTTAGTTGTAATAATCAGGAATTTGGAAGATTATATTGTAATGCAGTAGTTTCAGAAAGAGCACTTAGAGAAATATATCTTAAAGGTTACGAAATAGCAGTTAAAGAGGGAAATGCTACGGCTATTATGACTTCTTATAACCCTATAAACGGCTATTGGAGTGCTTCGAACTATGACCTGACAACAACCGTACTCCGTAATGAATGGGGTTATAAGGGCTTTGTTATGACTGATTGGTGGGCAAAGTGTAATTGCAAGGGAGAGGCAGGCAACTTAGATAATCTCAAAGCTATGGTACGCGCACATAATGATGTTTATATGCTTTGTGCTTCCGCCGAAGAAAAACCGCACAATATTTTTGAAGGTCTAAAAGAAGGCTATATTACAAGAGGAGATTTGCAGTACTCAGCAAAGAATATCCTAAACTATATCCTAAAGTCTCCTACATTTAAAAAATATGTTGATAATGGATGTAAAAAGCCTGATATTGCAACTTTAAATGACAAAGATTTTACTATAGTTTCATCTATCGAAAACATAGAATCAGGAAAAGATTATAAATTAGATTACAACCATGACAAAAAATGTGTTTTTGTATTTGAAACTCAATGTGTTGCAAATTCTTTGGCGCAGTATCCAATTGTTTTAACTGTGGGCAACAAGCCTTGTATTTCTCTTTCGGTTAGCGGCAACGATTCAGGCAAGATTATCCGTCAGTTCAAATTAAGCGGTACAAGTGACATTTTCCGTTTTGAATTTCCTGATGGTATTAAATTTAAAAGATTTATAATTAAGCAGTAGAGGGTTATGTATATGCGAATTACATATTTAGGTCAGGCAGGACTTTTGTTTGAAAAAGATGGGTTTAAGATAATGATAGACCCCTATCTTTCTAACAGTGTTGAAAAAATTAACCCCAAAAACTATCGTAGGGTAACGGTTGATGAAAGTTTTTTTGACATAAAACCTGATGCAATGATTTTTACACATAACCATCTTGACCACTATGACCCCGAAACAGTAGAAATGTTTATAACTACGGATAGTAATATTACGGTTTTAGCACCAAAATCTGTTTGGGATGACGTCAGGAAAATAGGCGGGAATAATAACTATGTATTATTTAACCGTCACACCTCTTGGACTGAAAACGGGATTAAATTCACTGCGGTTAAAGCAGAACATAGTGATATAACACCGATAGGCGTTATAATTGATGATGGCGAAAATAAATATTACATAACAGGGGATACCCTTTATAACGAAGAAATTTTTGAGGATATTCCAGAAAATATTTATGCCTTGTTTTTGCCCGTTAATGGTGTTGGAAATAATATGAATATGACCGATGCTTCTCGCTTTGCCAAAAGGGTAAATGCTCAAAAAACAGTACCGATACATATTGGAATGTTTGATGAATTAACAACCGAGGAATTCGATTGTGTAAATAAAGTTATAGCAGAAATATATAAGGAGATAGAACTATGAAAGTAACAGATGTAAAAACCTTTACAGTTGATTGTTTCAGAACAAACTGGGTATTTATTAAGGTCTATACCGATGAGGGTATAACAGGTGTTGGTGAAGCTACTCTTGAATACAAGGAAAAAGCACTTATTGGTGCAGTAGAACATATTAAAGAATATCTTGTTGATAAAAATCCTTTGGATATTGAAAAACATTTTCACGATATTTACAGAGATGCTTATTGGCGTGGCGGTGCTGTGCTTATGTCTGCTCTATCTGCAGTTGAAATGGCCCTTTGGGATATTTTAGGTAAGCACTTAAATGTGCCTGTATATCAGTTGC
>JAZNFF010000122.1:0-6665 GCA_045588995.1 Acutalibacteraceae bacterium | reverse complement strand
GGTCGCGGTGGCGATATAATTTTTCAGGTTGATGATAGTTTATCAACCTTGGCGGATTTCAGATATAAAAGAAAATACGCGGCCGAAAACGGTCAGGATGGCGGAACTTCCCGTTGCACAGGCAAAAAAGGCGCGCCGCTAATCGTTAAGGTGCCCCGCGGCACCGTTGTTAAGGATGCCGAAAACGGCAGAATAGTTGCCGATATTTCCGAAGATGAGCCCGTAGTTATTGCAAAGGGTGGTAACGGCGGATGGGGTAACCAGCATTTTGCTACCGCTACCCGTCAGGTGCCCCGTTTTGCTAAGCGCGGCAATCCCGGTGAAGAACTTGAAGTAGTTTTGGAACTTAAACTTCTTGCCGATGTGGGACTTATCGGTTTCCCCAATGTTGGAAAATCCACTCTCATTTCGGTAGTAAGCGAAGCAAAACCCAAAATTGCCAATTACCATTTCACAACCCTTACCCCCGTTTTAGGCGTTGTTAGGGTCGACGAAGGAACATCCTTTGTTATGGCTGATATTCCGGGACTTATAGAGGGCGCGGGTGAAGGCATAGGTCTTGGCCACGAGTTTTTGCGCCACGTTGAGCGCTGCAGAATGCTCGTGCACGTACTTGATATTTCAGGTAGTGAGGGTCGTGACCCCAAAGAAGATTTCGATAAAATCAATAAGGAACTTGCGGTTTTCAGCGAAGAACTTAAATCAAGACCGCAGATTGTTGTTGGTAATAAGTGCGATTTGTGCGAAGAAGAACAAATCGAAGAAATCAAAAACTATTTTGAAGAAAAAGGGTATAAGTTCTTTCCTGTTATGGCGGCTATTGCTGAAGGCACCGCCGAGGTGGTTAACTGCATAGCGGAGGAACTTTCCCGCCTTCCTGCCATTAAAAAATATGAGGCCGAGCCCAGAACGGTGGAGGATTTCACCTTCGAAAAGAAGAGAAGTTTCAATATCCGAGCTTGCGACGGTGTTTTCTTCGTGGAAGATGCGCCCTGGCTTTTGCAGGTTATGGATACCATTGACCCCGAAGATTACGAATCGCTTCAGTATTTCGAAAGGGTGCTTCGCTCAAGCGGAATTATTGATGCCCTTTTGGAAGCAGGCGTAACCGAAGGAGATACCGTAAGTGTTTACGATATTGAGTTCGAGTATATGGAGTAATATAAAATTTCCTATTATGCCTCCCTTGCCTAAAGGGAGGGGGACCGCGTTTGCGGTGGAGGGATTTTAATGGATAATGTAAAAATTTTGAGCCCCTCGGTTCTCGCTTTTGTTGGCGATGCGGTTTATGGACTTTATGTGAGAACGCATTTAGCGGGCGTCAACAGACCTTCGGGAGAGCTTCACAAGCTTTCGGTGGAGTGGGTTAATGCCGCTTCACAAGCCAAGGCGTTTAAGGTTATTGAACCAATTTTAACCGAAGAAGAATCGGCGGTTTTTAAAAGGGGAAGAAATTTTCATACGGGAAACACACCTAAAAGCGCTACGGGCGGAGAATATCATACCGCTACGGGACTTGAGTGCGTTTTCGGCTATCTTCATCTGTCGGGCAAAACCGAAAGAGCGGAAGAATTGTTTGGTATGATTATTGATTCATATAACTAATTATCGCTTTTTCAAAAAACGGTATATAATATATATAAGGTAGGAGGCGCATTATGAAAAAGAAAGTATTTAAATTTATTGTAGATTTGTTGCTTATGGCTGTTGGCAGTTTTTTATATGCGCTTTCCATTACGGTTATAATCGATGCCAATATGCTCAGCGCGGGCGGAGTAACGGGTATTTCAACCCTTGTTCATAGATTTACGGGAATTCCAACCGGTCTTTTGGTTTTCGTTATAAATATACCTATTATAATATTGGGATTTGTCAAACTCGGTAAGAGGTTTATTGTGAAAACCGCTATTGCTACGGCAATGGTTTCACTTTCTCTTGAAATAACCGAAAATTATCTTCCGACCTATGAAACGGATAATATTTTAGCCGCTATTTTCGGCGGTATGGTTATGGGACTGGGACTTAGCTTTGTATTTATGCGGGGCGGTACTACGGGCGGCGTTGATATAATCGCTAAAGTAATTAATAGAAGATTCCGTCATCTAACGGTAGGCCGAGTGCTTCTCGTTATGGATGGCGCAGTAATTCTTATCACCGCCATTGTTTTTAGAAATATTGAAACGGCGCTTTATTCTGTTATTGCAATGTTTGTTTCTTCAAAGGTTATGGATACGGTTCTTTACGGCTCCGATAGGGGTAAGATAATTTATATAGTAACCGATAATCCCGAAGAAATAAGCAAGGCCATTATCGAGAGGGTGGCCCGCGGCGTTACGATGCTGAAAGCCAAAGGTGCCTATACCGGCAACGAAAAGGAAATGCTTATGTGCACTGTGCGACTTAATGAGGTCTCTGCAGTTTACTCGGTGGTTAATGAATTCGATAAACATGCCTTTGTCGTTGTAGGCGAAGCGGGAGAGATTATGGGCGAAGGATTTAAAAGAATAAATTCATAGTTTTGTCTATTTAAGCGAAGGGGAAACCCTTCGCTTTTTTGCGTAAATTTTTCATTTAAATTTTACAAAAAGACATCAAAAATTTTTCAAAAAAGTTCTTGACAATCAGGCTTGATTATGCTAATATACATAGGTACGCTGCGCAAATGCGGCGTAAAATACATGCGTTGATGCGGGAGGTGGCCGACCGTCGAGTCGGGAAATTTCCGCGGAGTATGTCCGATTTTAAACCGGGCGAAAGAACTATGGAAGCACAAAAGATACTTGCGAATCCTTTGTGCAACGGCGGAATAGTCCGCTGTTCCGGAATTGTCTGTGACCCCAGCAATTGCCGGTTTTATATTGTGCTGTGAAGAAACACGCGGCACGGTGTAAGTTTTGCCCGCCAACTAAATTAGGAGGCGAAAATCACATGGCAGTAAAAGAAAAAATCCGAATTCGAGTAAAGGGTTATGACCACGCACTTGTAGACCAGTCCGCTGAAAAGATAGTGGAAACCGCTAAACGTACAGGCGCAAGGGTATCCGGTCCCGTACCGCTTCCCACCGAAAAAGAAGTTGTAACCATTCTTCGCGCTGTTCATAAGTATAAGGACAGCCGTGAGCAGTTCGAAATGAGGACACACAAGAGACTCATCGATGTTATCAGACCTTCCAACAAAACTGTTGAGGCCTTAACAAACCTTGAGCTCCCCGCCGGTGTAGAAATCGAAATCAAGCTTTAATTTATAACACCTTATATAAATAAAGCGTTTCGACACCGCATCAGGTCATGTCAGCGAAAGCTGACCAATAACCAAAGGAGGAAAAAACAATGAAAAAAGCAATCATTGGCAAAAAGCTTGGTATGACTCAGCTTTTTGATGCAAATGGTGATGTTGTTCCGGTAACTGTTGTTGAAGCAGGTCCCTGCGTTATCGCACAGAAGAAAACTATCGAGAACGACGGTTATGAAGCTGTTCAGGTTGGCTACGGCGATATGAAAGCTTCTAAGGTAACAAAGCCCATGAAGGGTCACTTCGCTAAAGGCGATGTAGCTCCCAAAAAAGTTCTTCGCGAATTCCGTCTTGAAGATATTAGCGCAATGAACGTGGGCGACATAATTAAGGCAGATATCTTCGCTGAAGGAGATGCTGTTGACGTAAGAGGTACTTCTAAAGGTAAGGGCTATGCCGGCGTAATTAAGCGTTGGAACTTCGGCCGCCTTAAAGAAACCCACGGTACCGGCCCTGTTCACCGCCACGGTGGTTCTTTAGGTTCTATCGACCCTGCAAGAATCTTCAAAGGCAAGAAAATGGCTGGTCACTTAGGTCACGAGCGTGTAACCGTTCAGAACCTCAGCGTAGTTAAAGTAGACGCAGAAAAGAACATAATCGCTGTTAAGGGCGCCATCCCCGGCCCCAAGGGCGGCATCGTAGTTCTCTTCGATAGCGTTAAAGCTTAAGGAAGGAGTGTTTTGAAATATGCCTAATATAGCAGTTGTTGATATGACAGGTAAAAGCGTTGGTGAAATCAAGCTTTCCGATGCAGTATTCGGAATTGAACCCAATGCAGTTGTTATGCACATGGCAGTAGTTAACTATCTTGCCAATCAGCGTCAGGGCACACAATCCACTCTGACCCGCACAGAAGTTTCCGGCGGCGGCAAAAAGCCCTGGAGACAGAAGGGTACAGGCCATGCCCGTCAGGGCTCGACCAGAGCTCCCCAGTGGAGACACGGTGGTATTGTCCACGCACCCAAGCCAAGAGATTATTCTTATTCTCTTAACAAGAAGGTTCGCCGTCTTGCTCTCTTGTCTGCTCTTTCCGATAAGGTTGCAACAGGCAATATGATAGTTCTTGATGAACTTAAGCTTGATGGATTTAAGACCAAGACCGTTGCAGAATGCTTAAAGGCAATCGGCGCTGCAAAGAAAACTCTTGTTGTTCTCGAAAACAACGATGCTTATGCAGTTAAGAGTATCGCTAACATTGCAGGCGCTAAATCTGCTCAGGTTAACACAATTAACACCTATGACATCATCAATGCCGATACACTTGTAGTGGTTAAGGGTGCTGTCGCAAAAATTGAGGAGGTGTACGCATAATGAAAACCGCACAGGATATCATTATCGCTCCGGTAATTACCGAAAAGAGCATGTCAGGTATAGCTGACAAGAAATACACCTTCAAGGTCGCTAAGGACGCTTCCAAGTACGAAATCGCAGATGCCGTTAAGGAATTGTTCAAGGTTGACGTTGCCAAGGTAAACACAATTAATGTACGCGGTAAGGCAAGAAGAATGGGCCGCTACGAAGGATACACTGCTTCTTGGAAGAAGGCAGTTGTAACCCTTAAAGCTGATTCTAAGCCCATCGAATTCTTCGACGGTCTTATGTAAGCGTTAGAGGAAATTTAAATATTTCCGGTGATGTATGAAGTCACGAGATGACTTCGCTAAGCCTAAATAGGAGAGTGAAACAAATGGCAATAAAGCATTATAAGCCGACTACTAACGGTCGCCGTAATATGACAACCATGGATTATTCCGAATTGTCCAAAGTTGCGCCCGAAAGAAGTTTGCTTGAGCCACTAAAGAAAAATGCAGGCCGTAACAGTTATGGCCGAATCACCGTTCGCCACAGAGGCGGCGGAAACCGCAGAAAGTATAGAGTAATCGATTTCAAGAGAGACCGTTTCGGAGTACCCGCAACCGTTCTTACCCTTGAATACGATCCTAACCGTTCTGCATTTATCGCCCTCGTTCAGTACGAGGACGGCGAGAAGCGCTATATTATCGCTCCTCAAGGATTAAAAGTTGGCGATAAGGTTGTAAGCGGTCCCGATGCTGATATCAAGCCCGGTAACGCACTTCCCCTCGTTAATATCCCCGTTGGTACCTTCCTTCATAACATTGAGCTTTATCCCGGCAAGGGCGCTCAGCTTGCTCGTTCGGCCGGTAATATGGCTCAGCTTATGGCTAGAGAAAACGGTATGGCACTTCTTCGTTTACCTTCCGGTGAACTTCGCAACGTGCCTGAAAAATGTATGGCAACCGTAGGAACTGTGTCCAATCCTGAACACGCTAACGTAAACTACGGTAAAGCAGGTCGTAAACGTCATATGGGTTGGAGACCTACCGTTCGCGGTTCTGTAATGAACCCCTGCGATCACCCCCACGGTGGTGGTGAAGGTAAATCACCCATCGGTCGTCCCAGTCCTGTTACCCCTTGGGGTAAACCTACTATGGGTTATAAGACCCGTAAGAAGAATAAGCAGAGCGATAAATATATCGTGAAGCGTCGTAAGTAAGTCCACGAAAGGAGAAATTCATAATGGGAAGAAGCATTAAAAAAGGCCCTTATGTACAACCTGTGTTGTTCAAAAGAGTCAAAGAAATGAATGAAGCCGGTGAAAAGCGTGTGCTTAAAACCTGGAGCCGTTCGTCCACCATATTCCCCGATTTCGTCGGACACACTTTTGCTGTTCATGACGGCCGTAAGCACGTGCCTGTATATGTAACAGAGGATATGGTTGGCCATAAGCTCGGTGAGTTTGCACCGACAAGAACATTCAAAGGTCACGCCGGTGCTAAAACAACCGGTAAGTAAGCGGCCGAAAGGAGAGTTAACTATGGAAGCAAGGGCAACACTTAAATATGCCCGTATCTCACCCCGTAAGGTGAAGATTGTTCTTGATTTAATCAGAAATCAGGACGCTGACAAAGCTATGGCTATACTCAAATTTACTCCTAAGTCCGCTTGCGAGTATATGGAAAAGCTTTTAGCATCAGCTATTGCAAATGCAGAAAACAATCACAATATGGACGTTAGCCGTCTTTACGTTGCAGAATGCTTTGTTTGCCCCGGACCTACTCTTAAGAGAATTCGTCCGAAGGACCACGGCAGAGCACACCGCATCTTAAAGCGCACAAGCCATATGACAATCGTTCTTAAAGAACGTGAAATCTAAGAAGGAGGTTAAGTTATGGGTCAGAAAGTTAATCCTCACGGTTTACGTGTAGGCGTTATCAAGAACTGGGACTCACGTTGGTTTGCCAAAGACAACGTTTTCGGTGATACTTTGGTTGAGGACTACAACCTCCGTAAATACCTCAAGAAAACTCTTTTCACAGCAGGTATTTCTAAAATCGAAATCGAACGTGATGACA
>JAZNFF010000121.1:0-9308 GCA_045588995.1 Acutalibacteraceae bacterium | reverse complement strand
GGGACCTTATCGGCATCAACATCGTGTCCGTTAAGCAGATTGATGGTTTGCGTATTTCTAGAGGAAGAATTTGGGATATTCGTCATGTTTTAAGTTTTGCAAAAGATAATATAGAAACATTTAAAAATGATAAGAATGATTTTTTGGTAAAGCTAAATTTTTTAAAACAAAGACACAGAAATCTTGAAGTATATCCTTTTAATACTGTTTTTCAATTTTTACAGTACCTATGTGGATATAGAGCTTTTTTATTATCATTTTTGAATTTTGAATTAGAAACTAATTTCAAGAAAAATCTATTAAAGCTAGTAAAAAAGATAGAAAAAATTATTAGTAAGTATGTTAAACAAATATAGTATATAATAACAATAAAAACAGCCTTAGTAATCAAAGATTACTAAGGCTGTTTTGGTCCACGTGACAGGGCTCGAACCTGCGGCATCTAGTTCCCAAAACTAGTGCGCTACCAACTGCGCCACACCTCGTTAGTGATATTAATTTTTCACAGCGATGATATTATAAGATAATTTATTGAGTTTGTCAATACTTTTAATATTAAATTATTTCTAAATACTTTTGAGAATAAAATAGTAATTATAATGAATAATATATTTGGAGGTTTGATTATGAACAATGAAGTTAATATAAAAAATACACTAGACGAAATTCCCACACCAAAAAACAACGCTAAGACAATTGTCGGTCTTATAAAAAACGAAGGTAAGATAACCGGTTATAAATTGTCTGATAATTCCAAAGTCAGCAGAGATGAAGCGGTAAATATGGCTTTGAAAGGTATGATATCGGGAGTTGCTATTGCGCATAACGGTGATACCAAATATCTAAAATCCATTCCTAACGGTTGCGAAAATGATAATTTAGGCAACCTACCTTCAATAAGCGAATGAGAAAAGCCCCTATTTAAAGGGGCTTTAATTTTTACTAAATTTTTTGATTTAGTTTCTTACTTACTATCTTTATGGAAATAACAACTGTTAACCAAATTATAATATAAACTACGGCAAATATCAAAGTAAAAATCAAAATGACCTTAGGATCAAATGGGATCCAAGAATTAAACAGATATGCGCCGATATATGCAACATAGATGGTCAAAAAATGATAAAAAGTTGATTTGAGTACAGACCAACCATCAATCTGATTAAATACACTTGCGCCCGCTTGTAAAAAAGCAATCATATAAGTAGAAACTATCCCAATTAAAATTTGTGCGGCCGTTACACCGAATTCTGAAGTTGTTTTTGATATAATCAAAAAAATTATACCAAGAATTATAGGCCCAAAGCCGCCAAACATAAGTCCTCTATGCAAAAATTCTTTTAAATATTTATTCATACTAAACACCCATTCTTTCTTTAATATTTTTTAAGTTTCGCCGTGATACATAATCAATTTTTCCACATTTAAATTTAACTTTCAAAGTACCTGATATCGAAGTATCAAAACATAATATCGAGTTTAAATTGGCTATACAAGATTTATTGATTTTTATAAAATTATCAGGCAAAATTTGCTCTAATTCATATAATCGATACTTAACTAAAACTTCGTCATCAGCTGTTACGGCATAAACCTTATTTTCATCTGAATAAAAAAATTCTGTCTCCGAAACGCTAAATGGGACAATTTCCTTTTCTTTATAACCATTAATTTTCTCATCGGCATAAATAAATTTTTCAATTTCAAAAATCAGTTTATTTTTTTCATGAGCATAAATTATTATTTCTTCTTCCCTGTTTTTATCAAAATTAATAGTTAACTTCACATGTATTCCTCCTTTCGCATATATAATATTGCGAATTTTTTTAGCTTTCAAACAAATTGAGATAAGCGGAAATTTTTTCAATGCAAGCGGTCATTTCGGGTGATCTTACTGTTGATTTTTTAATAAATTGTATTATAATTAATATGTGTTTACAAAACATTGAGGTGATTTTATGAAAACCGAAAAAAATATATTGATTGCTTTTGTTTTAAACATTGCTTTTTCTGTTTTTGAGTTTATAGGTGGTATCTTCACGGGTAGCGTTTCCATCGTTTCCGATGCTATCCACGATATTGGCGATGCAGCAAGTATCGGTCTATCCTTAATTTTAGAAAAAATCAGTAAAAAACAGCCCGATAATAATTACTCTTACGGATATTTGCGTTACTCGGTCCTTGGCGGATTCGTTACAACCGTTATTCTTCTGTTTGGTTCCGTTGCTGTAATAATTAACGCGGTGCATAGAATGCTTAATCCCGTGGAAATTAAATATAACGGAATGATAATTTTTGCAATAATTGGCGCAATAGTAAATTTTATTGCTGCGCTGGTAACACGCGAGGGAGATAATATCAATCAAAAAGCAGTAAATTTACATATGCTCGAGGATGTTCTTGGATGGATTGTAGTACTCATTGGCGCAATAATTATGAAGTTTACCGATTTTGCGATTATTGATCCGATTATGTCCATTATCGTTGCGGTATTTATTCTGATAAACTCTTTCAAAACTTTAAATGAAATATTAGCACTATTCCTTGAAAAAACGCCGAATAATATCGATATAAATGAAATAGAACATCATTTAATTGAAATCGAAGGTATAACCGATGTTCACCATATTCATATTTGGAGTATGGACGGAGTTAATAATTATGCTACTATGCATATTGTAACATCAGATGACCCGCATAAAATAAAACATTTGGTTCGCGAAGAATTATCCGAACACGGAATTTCACACGCAACACTTGAACTTGAATCCGAAAGTGAACATTGTCACGAAACACAATGTCATACCAATTGCGAAAATTCTTCGCACCATCACCATCATCACCATCATCATTAAATAAAAACACTCTGCCATTAAATGCAGAGTGTTTAATTTTATTTATCGTTTGTTACATCGCCATTACCATCAACAGCGATAGTATCACCCATATACTTTGGTTCGGGCATAAATTTTAGGGTGAAGAAATCTTTATTTCTTGCGAGAACTTCTCTTAGATTTCTTGCAGTTTGTCCTACATATGTACGATAGTCACTTGAAACGCCATAAGCTTCAACGCCCAGTTCTTTGGCTATATATAACGCTCTGTGCAAATGATATTTTTGTGTAACAATAATAATCTTATCTGCACCAAAAATTTCTTTGGCTCTATAAATACTCTCATAGGTGGAAAAACCTGCATGGTCCATAAAAATATCCATAGATGGTACGCCTTTTTCTTTCGCGAAGTTTTTCATAGTGTTAACTTCATCGTACTCAGGTTGACCGTGGTCACCACTCATCAAAAGTTTCGGCGCAGATTTTTGCTCGTATAATTCTATACCGCGAAGCAACCTATCTTCTAACATATTAGAGGGCGTTCCATTTGACTTAACTCCGCACCCTAAAACCAAAATGCAATCTATATCTTTTAATTCTTTTGCTTCTTCAACGGAAATTATATCTTTTTTGGTATTACCGACAACAACACCATTAATTGTTAAAACAAATCCCACGCTTAAAACGATGATTGCCAATATAACTATCAAAGAAACAAATAAAACTTTTTTATAATTAAACATCTTTATATTCATAACTAACCCCAAATATTTATTATTAATAATTATAGCATAGAAAAACAACTAATACAAGAAATATTAAAAATATTTTTAACTGTTCTTAATTAAATCCCATTTCGATTCGCTCGATGGCAACGCCGCCGACACACACCCGACCTTTCAAATGGGCCGCAGGACCATTTGAATTCGCACGCGAACCGGTCTTTTCGAATCTCTCCATCAATATCTAAAAAATTTAAAGCCAACCCAGATGGATTGGCTTTAAATTTGGCGGAGATGGAGAGATTCGAACTCTCGAAGACGTTTTAGCGTCTTACACGATTTCCAATCGTGCGCCCTCGACCGGACTAGGCGACATCTCCATACGGCACCTGATAATTATAACTGATGCCCCTTAAAAAATCAAGTACTATTTTAAAAAATTAATAATTACTTTTTATCATTATACATTGATAAAATATTTTTTGCTCTTTCGGTAATCATATCCCGCAGATGTTTTGGAGAAATTACTTCTATTTTATCGACATAATTCATAATCCAGGTTGTTATCGCTTCGCTAACTACGGCATTAACGGTAACATCAAAATGCGTATCGGTTACGTTACGAATAAAAATTTCATCAGAAAATCTATCAGTCACCTGCTCAAGAACCGATTTTGAGCATCGAAAAACAATTTCTTCAGTATTGCCTGTGAACATTCCAAAAAGCTTATTGGTGTAATCAGCAATATCAAAAACATCCTCATAATCAGAAACTTCACTAAAATGTCTTGAAGTGATATCAGTTTCATTAACCGACTTCATCCTATCGACGCGGAAATGGATAAGATTATCATATTTATCATAATTGCCTATCAGATAATAATAGTCATCCTGCCAAGTAAGCGCATAGGGACTTATTGTTCTGTCCTTAATATTTGTAACTATTTCCTTATTTTCGCCAAGGGACTTAGTTATATGTTTAAAGCTAATTTTATGATTATTTTCAATCGCACGACTTATAGTATCTATATTATAAAAAATCTCTTCATTTTTAGTCTTGCCGACACTATCAAAATATATATTATTACCACGCGATTTTATTTGATAAACACTGAGCATTGAATCAAGTTTTGAAATAAGTTCACGTGATTTTTTAGGTGTGATAAAACGGGCGGCGCGTACCGCATCTGAAAGCAGATAAATTTCGGGGATTTCAAATTCTCTGGAGCCCAAAAAGAAACCTGATTTCGGTGTATGAGTTTTGATAATATCAAAACCATAATCCATTAATTGATTTATATCATCATAAATTGCCTTGCGTTCTGCAGTGATGCCAAAAGCAGCAAGTTTATCACAGATTTCGCCGGCATTCAAAGGATGTTCTTCATCAGAATGTTTCTTAAGAATGTCCACAATGTAAAAAAGTTTTATTTTTTGGCCTCTTCTTGCTGCCATTTTTTCACTTCCTTAAAAAATTCGTCGTATGTAAACAATGCGTTTATCGCATCTAAAAAGGCATTTGCGGATAGATTACCAGGCAAATTTAAATATTTAAGCAAATCTTTCCTTAAAAGAGCGCTGTTCTTACCGCCTGAAAGACCAATGCCATATAGATCCGTTTTTCTAATTTTAACAGAATCTGAAATTTCTTCGTTGAAGACACCGCTTCGTTGAAGGGCTTCAAGTACACACTCTTTACTCATACCCTCAACGCCAAGATATCCTTCCCTGCTCCATTCCGACTTTCGTTTTTCTTTTCCTCTTAATTGAGGTATATAAACATTAATAAGTTTTCCATCAGGACACACGCTTTTCAAATGCGCCCGTATTTGAGCGCCTGCGCTATCGGAATCGGTCATAATGATAATTCCCGTTTTTTTAGAGAAAGCGCGAATTATGGCTGTTTTTTCCTTGTTTTTGAATATTTGAAAGCCATCGGTAGTAATGATTGTAGCATCAATAATATTGGAAAGCGTAATTTTATCATACTTTCCTTCTACAACAACACACTGTCTAATCTTAATCAACGTTTTCACCCTTCGAAATAATGTATATAAGACGAACTGTGAGTTGTTCCAACACTGCCCTCGGATCCTTTGTAAATCCTTTTAATTCACTGTCAGCTTTAAGTAGAGCATCAAAACTCAGAGACAATTTTTTATCATCAAATTTTCTTAAGTTATAAGATGCCTTATCCAGCAAAAATGCTTTATTTTTATAATTAAATTCTTTAGCAACAACCCCTGAATTAATACCCTCTCTTTTTGCACACAACATACGATACATATCGACATAAGATGATGATGCGTTATAAAGAATAGCCATCGGGTCAATATGCATATAAAACATATCATCAAGCAGTTTCATAGCACCCGATACATTTTGCGCTAAAATTTCCTTTATATAATCGTAGACAGAGGACTCAACGGATTTAGAACATACCAAATCAATGGTATCTTTATCAATAATGCCACCGTTAACAAAACTACAAAGTTTATCAAGCTCGTTTTTGAGAATAAAAATATCCTCACCAACATTTTCAATTAAATAACGAGCGCACACCTCGCTTAACGTGCATCTACGCTTTTTAGCGCCATCAATGAGCATTTTGCAAAGGCGAGATGCATTTCTATGTTCTAATTTTACGATGCAACCTCCGGCCTTTTCCACGGCAGATATGAGCTTCTTCGCTTTAGCGCTTCTTTTGTCATCCACCTCGATACTATCAAATTTAAAAATCAAAGTACATCCTAATGCGCATTCATCTACAAGAGCGCAAAGCTGCTCAAATTCTTTTTGAGAGCACCCTTCGAAATCAAAATCTGATAAAACAACACACTTCTTATCCGACATCATAGGAAATTGATTTACGGCATCATAAACCTCTTGTAAATCAACATTATCTTCAAATTTTTGCAAATTAAAGAATGGGTCGCCATCATAACTTTTATCAATAAGTTTATTGGAATAATAATTTTTAAGGTAGGCATCTTCGCCGAAGATAAAGTAAACGTCATAAAACTTACCTTCGGTTATTGATTTAGATAATTCATCTTCAAAAATCATTTTGCTACCTCCCTTTTCTTATAAATTGATTTTAACAGATTTTCATTGTTTTTACAAGTGTATATAAACAATAAAACCGAAACAGCAAAAAGTAATGAAATGTAAAATGCAACTTTACCAACGCTAATTGCGGCAAGCGGCCAAGAACCGAGCGTATTTATTATATAATTTATGTAACTTACAATAGCTTCGCATACGGCCAAAACTATATTCGAAACGAATCTTAAAAACTCAAATTTTCGTAACAGGATTCCAATAATACCAATACATAAAGCATATGTAACTGCAAAAGATATTAAAATATTTGTAATCGGCGACACTAACGAAACATAGCCAAAATGATAAATGGATATCGGTAATGTTGTGATAGTGGCAGAAAGCGTTACAGATAATGACAAAATGATATCTCTTAAAAAAGGATTTTTAACGGTTAAATGACTTTCAATAAAGGGAACAATGTATATTATACCAAATGTTGCCAAAGCCGAAAGTTGAAAACCTACATTTAATATGGCAAAAGGACAAAATATTGATACAATTATGATTGCAGTGCCTAAAGAATTTATAGAGTCACTGTCTCTTTTTACAAGCGGCGCTAAAGCCATAAAGAAGAACATAAGTCCTGCTCTAATAATTGAGAGCGTGAAGCCACATATTGAAACGATAAATGCTATGGCGATAAAAGATATTATAAATCGCACATACGAATTATAGCATATTCTATCCAAAAACCAAAAGAGCGCGCCCAATATGATAGTTAAGTGCATACCCGAAACAACCATTACGTGACTTACGCCCGTCCTCCTAACATTATCAGCAAACATTTGATTAAACATATCTTTATCACCGATGGTTATTCCAAGTAAAGTGGCAGCGTTTTCTTCTTTCATTGTCGCCGCAATATTCATTTTTACATAGCGTTTAATATTCCCAGCTCTGCGAAGAAAAATATTATCAGAATGTCTTTCAATAACTCTTTCAAGATATCCGATAGCGTATACGCCTTTTGAATAATAGTATGTTTTATTTTCTCTTTTACTGATTGTTGTAATTTTAATATTACAAGTTACGCGGTCACCCATAGTAATACCACTATAAGAAGAATCGACATATAAGACAAGTTTTGTGCTTTTAGGCAAGGTATTTCCGCTGATGATACTGCCGGTTACACTGCAATAATCAACTGTTCTTTTTACATCGGTAATATCTAAAGTTTCAGTTATTACTTCACCGTTTAGTTTATCAATTCTATCTATAGTTTTAGAGGTATTTAATAAAGAAATGAAAACCAGTGTTGCTGCAACAAAAGCCGATAATTTTTTCATATCAATTTTATCGGTAAGGATCATCAAAAGAAAACAAATAAGACCAACGCCGCAAAGCAGTGTGGTCTTATTATTAATATAAGAAATAATAATACATGCGATGGCGATGAGAGCGCCGCAAAACATAGGCCGCTTCATTATAAACACATCCGACAATCATTTACTGTTCCAAGGTTTAATGTCTTTTAATTCATCATACATAATTTTATAACTTGTATGACGACTTTTGCTAATTAAACCTTCATTTACTGCAGCTAAAATCGCACAACCTTTTTCGCAGGTATGTGTGCAGGAAGTAAAACGACATCCACCTAAATATTCTACAAAATCTCTATAACATTCGGCAAGATTCACCTTGAATTCATATGAATTTTCTGCCATAGTTTCGAGTGAAGAGAAACCGGGTGTATCGGCAACAAAACCCCCGAATTTATGGGGAAATAATTCAGTATGCCTTGTTGTATGCCTACCCCTTCCGAGTTTTTTGCTTACTTCACCGGTTTTTAAATTAAGTTCGCCAAAAACTGCATTAAGAATACTGGATTTACCTACGCCTGAATTACCAATAAAAGCGCTAATACAATTTTCTGTTTCTTTTCTTAATTCATCGATTCCGATACTTTCTTTAGCGGATACTACATATGTTTTAAATCCCGAATTTTTATAAATACTTTCAAATTCGGAAAAATCCCCCATATCACACTTATTAAACACAATAATCGGTTCAATTTCGTGAAATGATGCAATTGCGGTTAATCGGTCTATCATTAAGGTATCGGGCGCGGGTATAGTGTAAGAAGAAACTATAAAAATCTTATCCATATTGGCAATAAGCGGTCTGGATAAAACATTTTTTCTTTCCTCAATCTTTTCCACCACACCGCAAAAATCTTTAGTGACAGAAAATTCAACCCTATCGCCTACCATTGGGGAAACTTGATTATTTCTAAAGTTTCCCCTGGCTTTACATTCATAAATCTGACCATCATAACAGACATAATAAAATCCCGAAATGGCCTTTAAAATTACACCGTTCATCCTTGTGTGCTTTCATCAGAATCGGTTGTGGGCGGAGTTGATGTTGCGTTTTTATAATCATCATAGGAGCTGACTTTGCCAACTTTACCGCTGGAAGTATCTACTTTTATTTCAAGATAGTCATAGTATTTTTTATCATCTTCATCATAAATTTTAACGGTAAAATACATTGTTTTCTCGGTGGAAACAAGTCCGTTAAATGTATGATTATCAAGTTTTGAGAAATCAAGTTTTTCACTTTCTTTAAACAGCTTACCGTCAAGCCACAAAGATAGTTTAGAGCCAACCTTGGTATAATCGGAGGGTAATGTTACCTCAACATC
>JAZNFF010000120.1:0-25938 GCA_045588995.1 Acutalibacteraceae bacterium | reverse complement strand
TCTCGCTAAGCTCAGCGAGAATTTGCCTTCTCATATCGTTAAGCGTTCCCGCGCTTACAAACAAACCGTTATCAAGAGCTATATTTATTTCCTTTGCAAAGTAGGGCGTTCCGCCGCATTTTGCAAGGGATTTTTTTATATCTTCTTCTGTTGCGGCCTTGTTTTGCGCTATTTGCGGCTCAGGTCCTATAGCAGTAATATTATTTTCGCCGTCGGTTACCTCTAAGGATATAGGCGCACCCGCCTTGACTTCGGAGGATATATTTATAGGTACGCTCTGCCGCTCATTTCTGTATATATTATGAATTAGACCAAAGGTTTTACTGTCCGCCAAGAGCACATCATCTTTAGTTCTGATACCGAACATATCTTTGCCGAGCTTATTTTCATAATACCCTTTCGTAAAGCCCGAACGGGAGAAAACATTACTAAGGGAATTTTTCAGTTCATGAGGAACGCTTTGATTTAAAACGGCGGATTTAACCGAATGGGTTGCGGCGGCTACATATTCGGGGCGTTTCATTCTGCCCTCAATTTTAAGAGAAGCAACACCCATTTCGGTTAGTTCGCCAATATAATCCATGAGGGAAAGGTCCTTCAAACTTAAATCGTAACCCGTTCCGCACGAAACCTTAAAGGGCAGACGGCAAGGTCCTGCGCAAAGTCCGCGGTTTCCGCTTCTGCCACCCAAAATGGAAGACATAAGGCATTGCCCCGATACGCACATACATAGGGCACCGTGAACAAAAACTTCTACTTCCATATTAAGTTTATCTGCGGCAAGGCATAGTTCTTCTAAACTTTGCCTGCTTATCTCTCGTGCGGCAACTACCCTTACAAAACCCAGTTCTTTAAGATAGGTGAGAGCGGATGGAGAATGGACGGTCATCTGCGTGGAACCGTGAAGTTTTAAATCGGGAATTCTTTCACTTAATATTTTGGCAAGACCTAAATCTGCGATTATAATTCCGTCAATTCCCGCGCAGTATGCCTCTTTGGCAAGGTTAAAAGCATCGGTGAGTTCGGAATCCTTAATCATTATATTAAGGGTGAGATATGCTTTTACGCCGCGAATATGGCAATATTCCACTGCTTCTTTGAGGTCTTTTATATTAAAGTTTTCCGCATTTCTTCTGGCGCTGAAATCTTTAGCGCCGAGATAAACCGCGTCGGCTCCCGATCTAACGGCCGCTTCCAAACTCTCTTTGGAGCCCACGGGGGATAAAACTTCGGGTAAATTTCGCATATTCTCACTCCTTTTACTCTTTGTTAAGAAGATAATACCAAATTTGCGGCGATTTTTCAACCGAAAAAAAGGGCGATTTTATCTCTTGAAAATAAAAGCTAAAAAAATTTGAAAAAAATATAAAAAATCTCTTGACTTATTTTTGGTTTTGTCCTATAATTATGAATTACTAATGATGATGGGGGATTTTGCGCCTTTTTTTAGAAAATGGTGGTTTTCAAGATGAAAAAAAGGTCGAAAAACCTACTATTATCAACACTTGCGGCCCGTTGCCGTAAAAAATTTTTAGGAGTGATTGTAAACCTATGGAGCCAACTAAAATGGTTAAACCTATCCAATTGGGTAATAACACTCGTATGACATTCTCTAAAATCAATGAAGTTATCGATACCCCTAACCTCATTGAGATTCAGAAAGACTCATACAATTGGTTTATAACCGAAGGTTTGAAAGAGGTCTTTGATGATATGTCATCGATTACCGATTATAGCGGTAATTTGGTGCTTAGCTTTATTGACTATCGCATTGATGAGCAACCCAAATATGATGTTACCGAGTGTAAAGCTCGCGATACAACATATGCCGCTCCCCTCCGTGTGACCGCCCGTCTTTTAAATAACGAGACAGGTGAAATCAAGGAAAGCGAAGTATTTATGGGCGATTTCCCGCTTATGACCGAGTCGGGAACATTCGTAATCAATGGCGCAGAGCGCGCTATTGTTTCCCAGTTGGTTCGTTCTCCCGGAGTTTATTATGCCTATAAAGTAGAAGAAAAAACAGGTAAAAAGCTCTATTCTTCAACCATCATCCCTAACCGTGGTGCTTGGCTTGAATATGAAGCTTCTATAAATGATGTGCTTTATGTTCGTATTGATAAGAACAGAAAGCTCCCCATTACCACCTTTATCAGAGCTTTGGGCGTTGGTACAAATCAGGAAATTCGTGACCTTTTGGGCGCGGACGAGCGTTTGGATGCAACCCTTGAAGCTGATGAAACCAAAACGGTTGAAGAAGCGCTCCGCGAAGTTTATAAGAAGCTTCGTCCCAGTGAGCCCGTAACCACCGAGGGCGCTAAAGCATATCTTGAGCAGTTATTCTTTGACGTTCATAGATATGATCTTTCCCGTGTTGGCCGCTATAAATATAATAAGAAACTCGCTATCGGCGCCAGAATCAGAGATAAGGTTATCGCTCGTCCCGTTGTTGACCCAATGACAGGCGAACTCCTTGCTGAGCCCGATACTTTGGTTTCCAAAGAACTTGCTCAGTTGCTCGAAACCAAGGGCGTTTCCGAAGTATATGTAAATGTTCAGGATGCAGAAGGCAATGTAAAAGAAGTTAAGGTTCTTTCCAACGGAATGGTTGACCTTAAGGATTTTGTTGATTTCTCTGCCGATGAACTTGCCGAGCTTGACTGCAAGGGTATCAATGAAAATGTTAGCTTAAATGTTCTTAAGGAAATACTCGCTGAGGGTCTTTCCGGCGAAGAACTTAAAGCCGCTTTGCTTGAGGCCGCTGATGCCCTTATTCCCAAGCACATTGTGCTTGATGATATTTTCGCATCTGTTAACTACTATATTGGCCTTTATAACGGCCTTGGAAATGTAGACGATATCGACCACCTTGGTAATCGTCGTATCCGTTCTGTAGGCGAACTTTTGCAGAATCAGTTCAGAATCGGTTTCTCAAGAATGGAGAGAGTTGTCCGCGAAAAGATGACCCTTCAGTCGCAGGATACCGAAAATATCACTCCTCAATCCCTTATAAATATCAGACCCGTTGTGGCAGCAATTAAGGAATTCTTTGGTTCTTCACCTCTTTCTCAGTTTATGGACCAGACCAACCCCTTATCTGAACTTACCCACAAACGCCGTCTTTCTGCTCTTGGTCCCGGAGGTCTTTCCCGTGACCGTGCATCCTTCGAAGTTCGTGACGTTCACTATACCCATTATGGACGTATGTGTCCTATCGAAACCCCCGAAGGTCCTAACATTGGTCTTATTTCCTATCTTGCAACCTATGCAAGAATAAATAAATATGGCTTTATTGAGGCGCCTTTCCGCCGCGTTGAAGCAGGCACAGGCAAGGTACTCTCAGAGGTTGTATATATGACCGCCGATGAAGAAGACGATTACATTGTAGCTCAGGCAAATGAGCCCCTGGATGAAAATGGCTTCTTTGCAAATAAGAAGGTTAATACCCGTTATCGTGACGGATTTATGGAAGTTGAAGCAAAGCGCGTTGACTTTATGGATGTATCACCTAAGATGGTAGTTTCCGTAGCAACTGCTATGATTCCCTTCCTTGAAAACGACGATACCAACCGCGCCTTGATGGGATCAAACATGCAGAAGCAGGCAGTTCCGCTACTTCGTCCCGAAACCCCCATCGTTGCAACAGGTATGGAATATAAAGCCGCCGTGGATTCAGGTGTTGTTGTTCTTGCTAAACGCGCAGGTACAGTAACCTTCGTTAGCGCAACCACCATTAAGGTACGCGCTAAAAACGGCCAGATTGATGAGTATAACCTCATTAAATTCTTGCGTTCTAACCATGGAACCTGCATTAACCAGAGACCCATCGTAACGGTAGGTCAGAAGATTAAAGAAGGCGAAGTTATTGCCGATGGTCCCGCTACCAATAACGGTGAAATTTCCTTGGGCCGTAATGCTCTTATCGGCTTTATGACCTGGGAAGGTTATAACTATGAGGACGCGGTTCTCATTAACGAGCGTCTTGTTCGCGAAGATATTTATACTTCAATTCACATTGAAGAGTATGAAATTGAATCCAGAGATACCAAACTCGGACCCGAAGAGATTACCCGCGATATTCCCAATGTGGGCGAGGATGCTCTTAAGGATCTTGATGAGCGCGGTATTATCCGTATAGGCGCTGAAGTTAAGGCAGGCGATATTCTTGTAGGTAAGGTTACTCCTAAGGGAGAAACCGAACTTACCGCAGAAGAACGTCTTCTCCGCGCTATCTTCGGTGAAAAGGCAAGAGAGGTTAGAGATACCTCCCTTAAAGTACCTCACGGTGAATATGGTACCGTAGTTGATGTTAAGGTATTTACCCGTGAAAACTCTTCGGAATTAAGCCCCGGAGTTAATGTTGTTGTTCGTTGCTATATCGCTCAGAAGCGTAAGATTTCCGTAGGCGATAAAATGGCCGGACGTCACGGTAATAAGGGCGTTGTTTCCCGTATTCTTCCCAGTGAAGATATGCCCTTCCTCCCCGATGGTACACCCCTTGATATAGTTCTTAACCCCTTGGGCGTTCCTTCCCGTATGAACATCGGTCAGGTACTTGAAGTTCACTTGGGTTACGCCGCAAAGGCACTTGGTTGGAATATCTGCACACCTGTATTTGACGGCGCTCACGAAGAAGACATCAGAGAGTGCTTCCGTTTGGCTGAAGATTCCACCAAGAAAGGCGATAGCGCCGCTGCCGATTGCGCAGGTCTTGATTTCTCACGTATTCCTTTAACACAGGATGCAAAAACTCAACTTTATGACGGACGCACAGGTGAACCCTTCGATAATCCCGTAACCGTAGGTTATATGTATTATCTCAAACTCCATCACCTTGTTGACGATAAGATTCATGCCCGTTCTACAGGTCCATACTCACTCGTTACCCAGCAGCCCCTCGGCGGTAAAGCCCAATTTGGCGGTCAGCGTTTCGGTGAGATGGAAGTTTGGGCCCTTGAAGCTTACGGCGCTGCCTATACACTTCAAGAAATTCTTACCGTTAAGTCCGATGATGTTGTTGGCCGTGTTAAGACCTATGAGGCAATAGTTAAGGGTCAGAATGTTCCTAAAGCAGGAACACCCGAATCCTTTAAGGTTCTTATTAAGGAACTTCAGTCTTTGGGACTCGATGTTCGCGTTCTTGATAAGGATAATAATGAAGTAGATTTAAGACAGAATTTTGACGATGAAGATGCAGGTCTTACTCCTGCAGTAAACTTCCCCGATGAAGCATCCGAAGACCTTTTTGAAGAAGAAAAGGGAATTTTGGAGGACGGTGACCTTGATGGTTACGGCCTTCAGGATGAAAACGGCGAAGATATCGTTGAAACCGACGAAGAAGATATGTAAAGGAGAGCAAAATGGTGAACGAAAATCAATTTGAATTTGAATCCATTAAAATAGGTCTTGCATCTCCCGAGCAGATCAGAAGTTGGTCTTATGGTGAGGTAACCAAGCCCGAAACCATTAACTACCGCACACTTAAGCCCGAAACAGGCGGTCTTTTTTGCGAAAGAATTTTCGGACCCCAAAAGGACTGGGAATGTCACTGCGGTAAGTATAAAAGAATCCGCTATAAAGGTAAGATATGTGAGCGTTGCGGCGTTGAGGTAACTCGCGCTAAAGTTCGTAGAGAGCGTATGGGCTCCATTGAACTTGCCGCTCCCGTATCTCATATCTGGTATTTTAAAACCATTCCTTCAAGAATGGGCCTTGCTCTCGATATTTCGCCTAAAGCGCTTGAGCAGGTACTTTATTTCTCCCAGTATATCGTAACCGATCCGGGTGATACACCCCTCGAAAAAGGTCAGCTTCTCAATGAGAAGGCATATATCGATATGCGCGAAAAGTATGAAAATGCTTTTGAGGCAGGAATGGGCGCAGAGGCAATTAAAAAGCTCCTTTGCGAAATCGACCTTGAAAAATCTTGTAACGAACTCCGTGAGGAATTAGAGGGCGCATCAGGTCAAAAGCGCGTTCGCATTTTGAAGCGTCTTGAAGTACTTGAGGCATTCCGCCTATCAGGTAACCGTCCCGAATGGATGATACTTGATGTTATTCCGGTAATTCCCCCCGATCTTCGTCCTATGGTTCAGCTCGACGGCGGCCGTTTTGCCACCAGTGACTTAAACGACCTTTACCGCAGAGTTATTAACCGTAACAACCGCCTTAAACGACTCCTTGAGTTAAAGGCCCCCGATATAATCGTTCGTAATGAAAAGAGAATGCTCCAAGAAGCAGTTGATGCTCTTATCGATAACGGCCGCCGCGGTAAACCTGTTACAGGTCCAAGCAACCGCGCATTAAAATCCCTTTCAGATATGCTTAAAGGTAAGCAAGGCCGTTTCCGTCAGAATCTTCTTGGTAAACGTGTTGACTACTCCGGCCGTTCGGTTATCGTTGTAGGACCTGAGCTTAAGATGTATCAGTGCGGTCTTCCCAAAGAGATGGCTCTCGAACTCTTCAAGCCCTTTGTTATGAAGCGTCTTGTTGAAACTAAAGCCGCCGTAAATATCAAATCTGCAAGAAAGATGGTAGAGCGCGCTTCTACTGAAATCTGGGATGCGCTTGAACTTGTTATTAAAGAGCATCCTGTTCTTCTTAACCGCGCACCTACTCTTCACCGACTTGGTATTCAGGCATTTGAGCCCGTTCTCGTAGAGGGTAAAGCGCTTAAACTTCATCCTCTTGTATGTACTGCTTATAACGCCGACTTCGACGGTGACCAGATGGCAGTTCACGTACCCCTTTCCGCAGAGGCGCAGGCAGAGGCCCGTTTCCTTATGCTTGCTGCAAATAACCTTCTTAAACCCTCTGATGGTAAGCCCGTTGCCGTTCCTACTCAGGATATGGTTCTCGGTTCTTACTATCTGACCCTCGTTAAAGCCGAGGAACCGGGTGCTAATAAGGTGTTCCGCGATAAAGATGAAGCTATTATGGCTTATAATGATAATATTGTCGGCCTTCATGCTCCTATCCGCGTTCGTCTGAGCGACGGTAAGGGCAACAGCAAACTTGTTTGGTGTACCGTAGGTTTCCTTATCTTTAATGAAGCCATTCCTCAGGATTTAGGTTTTGTTAACAGAAACGATCCTCAGAGCGCTTGCGACCTTGAATGGAACTTCTCTGTTAAGGAAAATGTTACCAATAAGGTTGAAAGCAACGATGATATTATTCAGAATAAAGTTGGTAAGAAACAACTTGGCAAGATAATTGACCGTTGTATCGATATCCACGGAACAAGCAAATCTTCGATAGTTCTTGATAATGTTAAAGCAACCGGCTTCAAGTTCTCCACCAAGGGCGCCATCACCGTAGCAGTTATTGATGCGGTTATTCCTCCCGAGAAGAAGGAAATACTCGAAAAAGCCGAAAAAGAAATCGACCTTGTATCCCGTGATTACAGAAGAGGTCTTCTTGATGATGAAGAACGTAGCCGTCATATCATCGAGATATGGAATAAGGCAACCGAAGATGTAGCCGATGCGCTTAAGGGCAACCTTGATGAATTCAACCCCATCTATATGATGGCAGATTCGGGCGCCCGTGGTTCTATGGCTCAGATTCGTCAGCTTGCAGGTATGCGCGGACTTATTGCAAATACCGCAGGTAAGGTTATCGAAATCCCCATTCGCGCTAACTATCGTGAGGGACTTAACGTACTTGAGTACTTTATCTCCTCCCGTGGTGCTCGTAAGGGTCTTGCCGATACCGCTCTTCGTACCGCCGACTCAGGTTATCTTACCCGTCGTCTTGTTGACGTTTCGCAGGATGTTATCGTTCGCGAAAATGACTGCGGCACCGAAGAAGGCCTAATGATTACCGATATTAAGGACGGAAACCACGTTCTCGAAACTCTTGAAGAGCGTCTGATAGGCCGTTACCTCTTGAAACCCGCTGTTCATCCTGAAACAGGCGAAGTTATCTGTGATAACGATCATATGATGACCAAGGAAGATGCAAAGAGAATCGTAGATGCAGGTATTACTGCTATCGAAATCCGTTCTATTCTTACTTGTCATAGCCATCACGGCGTTTGCCAGAAGTGTTACGGCGCTAACCTCGCTACCAATAAACCCGTTACAACGGGTGAAGCAGTTGGTATCGTGGCAGCCCAGTCCATTGGCGAACCCGGTACACAACTTACCATGCGTACCTTCCATACGGGCGGTATCGCATCTACCGAAGATATTACACAGGGTCTTCCCAGAGTTGAAGAACTCTTTGAAGCCCGCAGACCTAAGCGTTGCGGTCTTATCGCCAAGATTTCCGGCCGTGTTCGTCTTGTTGAAGAAAAGCGCAGCAATGTGGTTGTAATCAACAATGAAGAAACTATGCAGGAAGAGAAGATAGGAATCCCCTATGGCTCTAAGATAGAAGTTCAGGATGGTGACTATGTAAACGCAGGTGATATTATCGTTAAGGGCGCTAAATATCCTCAGGATATCCTTGAGGCACAGGGTGCCGAGGCCGTTCAGGAATATATTATTGCTGAAATCCAGAATGCATATCGCACTCAGGGTGTTGATATCAACGATAAGCACATTGAGGTTATCATCCGTCAGATGATGAAGAAACTCAGAGTTGAAGATCCCGGTTCTACCGACTTAATCCAGAATGTTAGCTATGAATATAAAGAAATATCCGATGCTAACAAGGCGGTTAAGGCAAGAATTGAGGCAGGTGAGGAGGGACTTACCCTCGCAACCTATAAACCTACTCTTCTCGGTATTACCAAAGCATCTTTGGCAACCGAATCCTTTATGTCAGCCGCTTCCTTCCAGGAAACCACCCGTGTTCTTACCGAAGCTGCTATTAAGGGTAAGGTTGATCCCTTGTTTGGTCTTAAGGAAAATGTTATTATCGGTCAGCTTATCCCTGCAGGTACAGGTATGAAAAATGCCGAAATTAACCCTGTCAGAGAAGTAGAAGAAACCGTAGAAACCATTTCCGAAGAATAAAAATTAACACCGCTTAAGCGTGGCGCTTAAGCGGTGTTTTTCTGTTTAATTTGAATTATTTTACGGTGAGATAAATCAGATTGCCAACACCGTTTACTGTGTTTTGAACATCAATACCCTTTTTATTAAGATAAGAGCCCACAACGCCGTTTTTATCAAAGAAATGATTTTGAATATAGGGCATATAATGGTTAAGATTTATAAGGCCGTTATTTGTTTTCGGATTGGCAAAATAAATATATATTCGCTTATCTTTAAGTTTTGCCGCAATATCAATGGCGGTTTTGTAATTTACAGGGGGATTTGATGTGTCTTCGACATAAATAACAAATGTATTGGTTGCGGAGCTTTCTGTTGATTTACATTCGGGAACAGATGTATATTTCTTCTCTGCTTTATGGTCGGTGCCTATGGCGGCATCGGTCAGATTGAAATATGCATAACTCAAATAATCGCTTCCGTCATCCCAGGTAACATCTGTCTGATACCATTTTCCGTCAATGTTAACCGCGTTCCACATATGTGCGCCGCCATCGGCAGTGCCTGCAATCTGAGTAGCGTTAATACCTGTGCAGTAGCATAGATATTGGAATAATTTTGAATATCCTTCGCAAACCGATTTGCCTTCCACTGCCGCGCCGTAAATATCGTAGGCGTGGGGGAGGGCGGCGGCGGATGCATAGTTAGTACCGGCCGCTACATAATCATAGGTAACGTTTTTCTGTATATAGTCGTGAATGATTTTTTCTTTTTCAAGTTCGGTGAAATTAGATGGGATATTTTCAAGAATCTTTTCAATGGCTTTAGTAAGCTTATCAATCTTGTCTGCTATAATCTTGCGGTCGGCGCTCTTGGTGAGGTTAAGGGAATTATCAAAAGTATCCGTAACCGTGCCGTCGGTATAAGAGAGAATAATCGCAAGAACATTGCCCGTATCGGCATTTGAAGTTATGATATAAGATCTTGAAATATAGAAAAATTGAGGATTATCGGTAATGAATTTTTGAAGTACTGAATATGCAGTTTCATATTTGACTTCAAATTTGCTTATATCCGCTACATTGAGTGATTTTGAAGCGGAGGCGGAAATCACGCCGTAAATCTCTTTTGCCGTTGCCGAAAGGGTAGAGAACTGATAGTATTTTGAAGCCGCAAGAGGAGTGTGGTGAGTTTCGATTACAACCTCTTCCTCAAGTTTCTCGGTTTCGGGCTCTTTGATTTCTTCTTTATTTACAGTAACATTCTCAACGGTCGGTGAATTATTTTCCGCGGTTGGTTTTTCGGGGGCCTTTGGCGGAGTTTGAGGAGCGGTTACCGAAGAATTTTGAGATGGAGTACCGTTTTCACTCTCGGTTTTAGAAGAACTTGATTGTGTGTCCTTGGATGAAGATGTGTATTCCTCACTTTCGTTGGTGTCCGAGGAATCTTCAACATATTCAAAGTAACTGTAAAAGCTTTCGCCGTCGGGCGTATCCGTTTTACATCCCGCAAGAGAAAGAATTATGCAACCGATTAGAATAAGCGCATAAAATTTTTTCAAAATAAACACCTTCTAAAATCATTTTTGATTACATTATAATTATAGCACCAAAAAGCGATTGATGTCAATAAGGGGTAAAAAACTTGTAAATTACTAAAAAATATATGGAAATTAGTAGGAAAGTATGGTATAATCTATTTCGACCAAATAGATTAGAGGGATCTTTATGCAAATTCTTTATTATTTAATGTTATTGGGCTCTATACTTCTTGCAACGGGCAATAATATTTGTTACCATCAGCTTGCAAACGAAGGCAAATATAGCAGATTCTTATTTACCGCTCTATCTTCGGCGGTTTGGATAGTAGGGCTTTTGCCCTTTGTAAATCTTCAGCAGATAAATTCCGTAGAGATAATTTTCGGTGTGGTTTACGGTGTAGTTCAGGCCTTGTTCCTTTTCTTTAAAATGAGGGCAATGAGTACAGGTCCCATATCAATCACCTCTGTTGTATGCAACTGCTCAATGATTGTAACAACTCTTTTCGGCACAATAGCTTATAAAGAAAATCCTTCTGTATTGCAGTTCATAGGTCTTGCGGCTATTCTCGCTTCCGTAATTCTTTGCGTTGACCTTAAATCTGATATGAAGATGACTATTAAATGGGGAATTTATTGCTTCTTCTATTTCCTCTTCTGTTCGGCAGTAGGTGTTGTATTTAAAATGTTTGGCAAATCGGGGAATGGAGAGAACAACCCTTCCAATATGATAATGGTTTCGGCAGTAACAATGGTTGTACTTCTTCTCATTCTTTCGTTTAGCACGAAAGAGAAATTTACCCTTTCCAAAAGGCAGGCCTTCTATGGAGTTTTAGCTGGTGTGCTCAGTTGTTTATATAATAGGTTTAATCTTACTCTTGCGGCAAAGCTTCCTTCGGTCGTGTTTTTCCCGATTTTCAACGGCGCATTAGTTCTGCTCTGCGCAGTTGTGGGAGCCGTTATATATAAGGAAAAATTCTCAAAACTTCAGTTTTTGGGAGTAACGATAGGCATAATAGCTATAGTTCTTTTAAGCGGCGCCGTTGATTTACTTATAAAAGCGTAATATTTATACATATTAAAACCGCCCTCGTTCAAGAGGGCGGTTTTGTTATACTGTTCTGTTCTTATAAAGTTTTCGCATATTGGCGGGGGTTTTTCTGTATGTATCCTTGAATTTGTGACTGAAATGACTAAAGGAAGCGTATCCGATGGATTCTGCAATGGCCTCGAAAGACATATCCGATGAGGTCACGAGGTCAAAGGCATAATTCATACGGAGAGAAGTTATATATTGATGGGGAGAAACATTCATATATTTTTTAAACATACGGCAAAGGTGAGAGTGGCTGAAGTTGGATATATCCACCATTGCATCAATGCCCCTTTTAATATTTTCCGGTTCCATCATTGCCGAAAGTAAAAGTGAGAAGGCATGGGGAGCGCCCATCTTGTTGTCGTTGTTGATAATATATTTTGAATAAAATATGGGAAGGGCAACGCCTAGCAGTATCTTGCAGTATGCTTCTTCAAGTTCCTTCGGCGCGGAAATGATGGGCAAATATGCGTTTTGAATATTTCTTTGCTCCGAAAGGTCAAGATGCACTGTTATGGGCTCATTGTTTTTGGCAAATCGGTCATCGCGTGCATAGGGATAAATAAATCGCTCCATCTCTTCCTTCTTTACGGATAAGGAAATAACCGAGGTGTTGGGTTGCTGGTCCTTAAAGTAATGAACGGTTTCGGGGCAAAGAAGGGTTATATCGCCCGTCGAGAAAGAATAGGGAACAGAATTTACAACGTGAACACAACCGCCTGAGTATACATATATAATTTCATAAAAATCGTGGTAATGTTCTTCGGATATTAAAGTTCGGGAATATGTACATTGAAAGAAGTAGTTAGGATTACCGAAATCATCGAAATTACCGTTTGTTAACCATTGTTTATTACTCATATACTATCTCCATGATACTTGAAAAAAATTAATATACTTATTGCAACTTTAAACATTATAGTGTATAATAAATTATAACTTAGTCAAGAGCACTTTTCAAGTGTTTTTAAGTTTTAACTTATAGCATTTGGGCAAATTGACAATATAAACGTAGGGAAAAACAGGCCAAATATCAAAAATGATAAGAAATCGCAGTTTTATGATAAGAAATCGCATTGTTTTTCCAAGGGTTTTGAATTACAATAGTTTAAAAGGTGGCGTATTGTACCCTTATGCAATTTTGTCACCCTCAAAAATCTGCCTTAGCGTAGGGCGGATTATTAGAATTTTATAAAATTGGCTTATGCCGGATAGGAGTTTTTTTATGGCATCTTTATTTAAAAAGACATTTGCAGTTGTTTTAGCTCTCGCAATGGTTTTCACCTGCTTGACCGCTAATGCTGCAAGCGAAGGCACTTCCGTTAATGTGTCAACTGCTTATTCAAGTGATATAAGCAAACCCGTAACTGTTGAGTTACATACTAAGAACTTCGGTGCAGTTTATGGTTCCGATTTAACCATAACCCTCCCCACAGGATTCACCGTAGTTAATAATGAAGTTGAAGTTAAGAGTGGCTTTGAATGGGTTAAGGATAGCAACTATGTTGTAAATGGTAATGTTATCAGATTCCTCGATGTTAGAACTACTGAGGGCTTTGATGTTGCATTTGATGTAAATATCCCTGCAGAAACCGCAGAGGGTACATACCCCATCACTGTTACCGGTCAGTTTGTTGATGCTTACGAAGCTGCTTGCACCGTTACCAAGAATGCCGGTGCTATCGTAGTTCGTATTGATACAACTTCTTCCGTTACCGGTACTACCGAGGGTTACTTCATTCCTTATGGAAGCGTTTTTGATGGCACTACTGCTGTTGAAAAGGATGAAAACGGTAACTTTGCTAGTGGTACTGTTTATACTTCTTTCAAACTTCCCGAAGCAGCTGTTGGTGTTACAACCTTCGGTGTAAGCGGTCGCGGTGCTGATGAAAACAAAGGATATGATGAAGGTATTCAGTTCGGTTCTTATGCAGTAAATACCGCGGGCAAGAAGTATGGTACATTGCTCATTATGGATGAAGCAACTAACGGTTCTTATGCTGACTTTATGGCACATTATACCGAACAAGGCAGAACAGCCAGTGAACTTTACATAGCTTTGGCTAAGATGTATATTAATGCCGGTGCAACAGCAGGTCAGAAAGTTAGAGTTAAATACAATAATGGTAGCAAATCTATTATCGTAGCTTGTGTTGCTCAAACAAAGCATATGTGGATGGGTACCGTTGATGGTGTTGCTCACCTTCAGTATGCAGTAAGAGTTATCAATCCTATAGCAAATAGAATATATACTACCGTTGCTTATAACTACGCTGAAGGTAACGAAAGCGTAGCTGATAAATACATATTCTCTAACGAAGTTAAGTCGGGCGATAGTTCGCTTATACCCGCGTAAGATCAATGATTATGGAGGCAAAAACAATGAAAAAGAATTATTTTGATCCTAAAGCTGAAATCATTGAACTTTCGGTTATGGATATTGTAACAGCCAGTGAAGATATTGTCGATGGCGGCGAAGGCGGCGTAATTGAAGGCGATAATGAAGGCGTAGACGGCGAACTGGGTCTCTGATTTGCGAGTGGTGATTATGAAAAGTATTAAACTGTTTTCTTTGTTATTGGTTTTGGTTATGTGTGTATTCTCATTAACCGCCTGCAAAGATAAGAATCATAATGAATCAGGGACTGATAACGCCACTAATAAAGTGGATGGATTTGATGAAATCGAATTAAATGATGATATTGTTGATGCAGAGGTAGATTTCGATACAGAATCTGTTATTTCTTCAAGCAACAGCAGTTCAAATTCCGATGTTACTTCATCCAATGCATCATCAAACACTTCATCCAATACTTCTTCGGGCAATGTATCGTCTGATACTACATCCGGAAACCAATCTCAAGGAAATACATCCGAAAATGAGTCCTCAGAAAATGAGTCCTCAGAAAATGAATCGGTTGGCGAGTCCAGTGATTCTTCGAATTCTGAGAGCACGAATTCTAATACGACTTCCAGCGATCCCAATAAGGAATCTATGGATGGATGGACTCCTTGGCAATAAACTCCTAATAATATATATCAAACGGCTCTGCAAACTGCAGAGCCGTTTCTTTTTGCAAAAAAATCGCAAAATTTCATTCAAGAAGAAATCAGATTTTTTACTTTAAAATTTATAATCAATAATAAAATTTTAAGAGTTCTATAATCCTGCAAACCTTTTTTAATACATATGATTCAGCCATTTTTGAAAAATTGCGATATTTTATCTTGATACAGATTTAGGGAAATCTGTGTCTTACTTTATGCGGTTTCTGGTGGATAAAAAATAGCAATTTTTCAGATTTCAAGGTTAAAATATACAAAATAAACAAAGGTTTTATGTGAAGTTGATAAAAAAAGGTAAAAAAATGCGACTTTATGATAAAAAATCGCATAGTTTTTTTGTGTAAAATGTGGTATTATGTATTATGATAAAATATGTGTATTATGTATAATTATCAATTCTTCAAAAAGGAGCAGCAAGATGAAAGCAAATTTACTGAAAAAACTACTCAAAAAATCAGGCGCTGTAGTAGTTGTCGCAGCTTTGCTCATAACATCTGCACAATGTGCATTTGCAGAGAAAGCCGATAAGAATGATGCAGCGGCTGATATCGGCGCTTCCGATTCTGTTGCCAATGCACCCGCTAACGGTTACTTTGGTAAGTATGATACGGTAAAAGAATTCGCCGATGCGGAAAAGGTATATGAGCTTGATGCCGAGAAAGCCGCCGTTGAAAACGGCAAAAAATCGGAAGTTCTTAACCGTACCGCAGTTACTTTGAGTGAAGAAAACTCTTGGTGCGAGTGGACCGTTGATATTGACGAGGCCGCTGCATATAATATCGAGTTGGATTATCTTCCCGATATTAAGTTCGATAAGGATATTACCGTTAAGATTACGGTTGATGGGGAACTGCCCTTCACCGAGGCCGCTAATATCTCTCTTTCAAGAAAATGGAGAAGCGCCTTTTTAGAGGGTGACTATCCCTTCGAAAAGGATAACCGCGGTAATGATATCCGTCCCGAACAAGTGCAGGTTGAAGGTTGGCTTTCTGCCACTCTTGAAGATGTTCAAGGACTTTATGATGACCCTTATTTCTTCTACTTTGAAAAGGGCAAGCACACTATCCGTATCACTTGTACTGAAACACCTATTTCGGTAAGCGGTATTACTCTCCAGGTTGAAACCGCTATCTCCTACAAAGATTATCTCGCTCAGTATAAGGGCAAAGAGGTTAAGGGAGGCGAAGGTAAGTTTATAGAAGCAGAACTTGCAGAATCTGTAAGCAATGCATCTATTTACCCTAACTACGATAACCTCAGCGCTTCTATGAGCCCCTCTGATCCCAAGAACACGGTACTCAACCTCATCGGTGGCAGTAACTGGGGATCCCAAGGTGAAACAATTTCTTGGAAGGCCGATGTAGAGAAAGCCGGTCTTTACAAAATTGTTATGAGAGGCCGTCAGAGTGTTAACGCAGGCCTTAACTCTTACCGAACACTTCTTGTAAACGGAGAATTGCCCTTTGCCGAAGCTGAACAGATTTCCTTTGATTACAGCACCGGTTGGCAGATATTTACCTTGGGTAACGGCGATAAAGAATATCTTGTATATCTTGAGCCGGGTGATATCATAAGTCTTTCTTCTAACTCCGGTGATACCGCAGTAGTTTTAAGAAATGTTCAGAATATCAATAACGATCTTAACCATCTCTACCGTCAGATTCTTGCTATTACATCTGCTACCCCCGATACATATCAGGATTACGACCTTGAAGATAAGATTCCTACTCTTGAGGATGACCTTCGCGATGCTGCTAAGCGTATGCTGAAAACCTATGATGATCTTTGCGCTACACTTGGCACCACCGGTTCTCAAGCAACTACCCTTAAGCTTTGTGCAGAAACCATAAATGATTATGCAGATGCACCCTATGAAATTCCCGAATCTTTAAGCACCTTTAAGGGCGTTCTCGAAAAATTGGGAGCAATTATTCTTGCTCTTTGCGAACAACCTTTGGAACTTGACTATATCGGATTTATGCCCGTTGATGCTAAGCTTCCCAAGGTTAGCGCAAGTTTCTGGGATGGTCTCGTATTTATGACCAAACAGTTCCTCTATTCCTTTACCAGTGACTATAGCTCTTTGGGCTCTACCGCAGGTGAATCGGGCAAGACAATTACTGTATGGATAAATACCGGTCGCGACCAGGCCCAGATTATTTCGAACCTTATCGCCTCTGAATTCACTGAGAAGACAGGCATTGGCGTTACACTTAATATGGTTGATACCAACCAAACCCTTTTAAGAGCGGCTCTTGCAGGTAAGGGACCCGATGTTGCTCTTATGATGGCTCAGGGACAGCCCGTTGAACTTGCAGCCCGCGGCGCTCTTGTTGACCTTACAGATTACATAAGCGACGATGTTTATGATGATTTCCATCCTTCATCTTGGATTCCTTTCAAATATAAAGACAGAATTTATTCCGTTCCCGAATCCCAGTCCTTTATGGTAACCTTCTACCGTACCGATATATTCGAACAGTTAGAATTAGAAGTTCCTGATACCTGGGATGAGTTCTACAGAATGCTCGAAGTTATTCAGAGTAATAACCTTAATGTAGGTATGGCGGAAATCAACGCCGCAGAAATGGGTGTATCTGCTTCACTAAGCATTTTCTCTTCACTTCTTTTCCAGAAGGGAACAAAATCTTACTACACCGATGACCTTTCAAAGACACTGTTCACTACTGAAAATGCATATCAGGCATTTACCGAGTGGTCCCGTTTCTATACCGATTTCGGCATCGACCGTTCTATCGACTTCTATAGCCGTTTCAGAACAGGTGAAGTTCCCGTAGGTTTCTCAAACTTTGCTACATATTCACAGCTCATAGCTGCCGCTCCCGAAATCAGAGGAATGTGGGCTATGGCTCCTATGGTAGGAACTCTCAATAAAGAAACAGGGGAGATAGACCGTAGCGAATCCTCTACCGTTACAGGATGCGTAATGCTTAAAGCCGCCGAAGAAAAAGGCGTTGCTGATGAGGCATATGAATTCCTTAAATGGTGGGTAAGCGCAGAAACCCAGATAGAATATTGTAACGATGTTGAAGTAACCCTCGGTATCGCAGGTCGTTACTATTCTGCAAACCTTGAAGCTTTTGACTCTCTCAACTGGAGCAAGGCAGAAAAAGCCGTTCTTGATGAGCAGAGAGAGCATCTTAACAATATACCCACTGTTATTGGTAGTTACGCCATTAACCGTGACCTTACAACCGCTCTTCGTGAAGTTATCGACGGTACCAATAGACCCCGCCGCGCATTGCTCCTTTACAATGCAGATATGAACGAAGAAATTAATAGAAAAAGAGAGGAGTTTGGATTAAATGACTGATAGCGCAAGTAAACTCCGCAGAAAGAATTACGCCGCTTCTCAGATGCCTTTCTATGCGATGTTGGCACCTTTTATGCTATTCTTTATAGTATTTACCGTTGCCCCCATCCTGATTTCAATAGTTTTCAGCTTTACGGACTTTAACTTGGTTTCCGTCAATAATTTTGTCGGAGTTGACAACTATGTGAGAATGTTTCTTTCTGATAAGATTTTCATAAAAGCTCTCAAGAATACTCTTATTCTTGCAGTAGTAATCGGACCTATCGGATTTATGCTAAGCTTCGTTCTCGCTTGGCTTATCAATGAAGTCCCCAAGAAACTAAGACCTTGGATGACCTTCTTTATTTACGCTCCGTCACTTTCCGCCAACGTATATGTTATCTGGCAGTACATTTTCTCGGCAGATAGTTACGGTATCATAAACAGCGTATTGATGGAACTCGGTATGATTACCCAACCGATCGCTTGGCTTACAGATGCCAAATATAGTATGTCGGTTGTTATAGTAGTTTCCATCTGGATGTCCTTCAGTTCAGGATTCCTTTCTTTCCGCGCCGGTTTCCAATCTCTTGACCGCGCCTATTTTGAGGCCGCCGCTATTGACGGACTCAGAAACCGTTGGCAAGAACTTTATTATGTAACCTTCCCCCAGATGGGACCCCAGCTTATGTACGGCGCAGTTATGTCAATTTCCAGCGCTTTTGCTACCGGTGCTGTCAGCCAGACCTTGACCGGTTTCCCCAGCAGTGGTTATTCCACACATACCTGGTTGCTACACATCAATGACTACGCACTTACCCGTTACGAAATGGGTTATGCATCTGCCTTGGCAGTAATGTTGTTCGTTGTAATGGTACTGTCCTGGTTACTGATCCAGAAAGTATTAAGACGATTTACTGACTAATACTTGGCAACCGAAAAATAAAGATAGGAGTGTGTAATAAAAATGGCTAAACCGCGTCAGGTAGTCCTTTCCCGTTCTAAAGGCGGTACAGTGATGATATTTGCGTTCTTACTATTGGTAAGCGTATTTATGATTTTACCCCTTTATTACTCAATAGTGCAGTCACTAAAACCCATTGATGAAATATTCATTTATCCCCCGAGATTATATGTTACTAACCCCACATTTGATAACTTCGTTCAGGTGTTTACCTTAACAGGAACTCTTTCCGTTCCCGTTACAAGATACCTATTTAACAGTATCTTCGTAACAATCGTAGGTACGGTAGCATATCTGTTCTTGGCAGCTATGTCGGGATATACCCTTGCAAAAGGTAAATTCAAGGGCGTTGGTATGTTATATACCATTATCGTTCTTGCCCTTTTGTTCCGTCCCGAAGTTACCGCAATTCCCGTTTACTATATCGTATCAAAGCTCGGCCTTATCGATACATATTGGGCATTGATTTTAACACCTTTAAGCGGAACTTCAGGCGTATTCCTTATCAGACAGTTCGTTATCTCCGCCGTTCCCGATGCTACTCTTGAAGCGGCCAGAATTGACGGCGCGAGCGAATTTAAAATTTTCAGAACCATCGTAATTCCAAGCATTAAACCTGCTATTATGACCGTACTTGTATTTACCTTCCAATCCCTTTGGAATGCCGCAGGTACTAAGCAGTACATATTCAGCGAGGATTTGAAAGAGCTTCCCACTGCTCTTTCCACCATCGCCGCAGGCGGTATCGCCCGTGCAGGCGCGGCCGCAGCCGTTGGTGTAATTATGATGATTCCTCCCATCGCAGTTTTCTTGTGGACCCAAAGCTCCGTTATGGAAACAATGTCCCACTCCGGTTTGAAATGAGGTGAAAAATTTGCGTACATTAAAAAGATTATTAGTTGCCGTTTTGTGCATTTGCCTGTTCGCATCTGTTTTCACCGTTTCTGCCAAGGATGTTGAGTATGCTCCATATTCGGGCTATGAATACAATGCAGACAGGGAATCCGTAGCGGCTCCCGCAACCTATATTTTTGAAAACCTCATAACCTATGAGGATATGGGCCTCGATAAGCCCCTCACTAACCCTACAGATATGTTCTGGTCGGGAAGTATGCTTTATATTCTTGATGCCGATAATAGCCGTATTATTTGCCTTGATGAAAATCTTAAGGCGGTAGGGCTCCTTGAAAACTTTGTAGATGAAAAAGGCGAAACCTATAATTTTGCAGGCGCAAAAGGTCTTGCCGTCACAAAGGATGGCACCATTTATATTGCGGATACAACTAACCTCCGTGTTATCGTAACCGATAGCAGTTGCATGGTTAAAGATGTTATAGTTAAACCTAATACTACCTTGGTTGGTTATGACTATACCTTCGATGTATCCAAGATTCTTGTTAGCACACAAGGTAATGTTTATGTTACCGCAGGAAGCGTTAATAACGGCGCATTCGTGTTCGATGAAAACCATGAATTTACATATTTCTTCGGCCGCAGCACCGTTCAGCGTACAGCGGAAGTTCTTCTTAACTATATCCGTAAGCAGTTTATGACCCGCGAACAGATTAAGAAACTTCAGAACTACTCTCCCGCAACAATCCTCAACTTCGATATTGATGAAGAAGGATTTGTTTATACCGTAACCAAATCGGGTACAAGTACCGCCGCAACCCTTAATAAACTTAACTTCAGCGGTAAAAACATTATAAAGAGCGAAGGTATTATTTCTACCTACGGCGACCTTGAAGGCGTTCGCAATATCTTAAGAAATAACCACTTCACCTCTTTTAGCGACGTGGATATCGATAATGAAAACTTCGTTCATCTTCTTGATGAAGGACGTGGTAAGGTATTCCAATATACCCAGAACGGTCAGTTGGTTTCCGTTTTTGGTGGATATGGTACCCAGCGAGGAATGTTCTCTAAACCCATCGCTATCGAAACCATCGGAAGCAGAGTTTTAGTTCTTGATTCGGGCGAGTGCGGAATAGCAGAGTTTAATCCTACCGACTATACATTGCTCCTTCGCGATGCTTTTATCGACCTTGATACAAGCGACCCCGAACGCGCGATAGAACTTTGGGAAAAGGTTAAGACATATAATACCAACAGTCTTTATCCCTATTACGGTTTAGGAATGGCGTATGAGAAACTCGGCGATTATAAAACCGCTATGGATAACTTCAAACTCGCTTCTTCCAATAATGAATATTCCGATGCTTTCCATGAATATCGTAAAGAGTATGCAACGGATAACCTTATTTGGCTTCTCTTGATTGCAGTAGCAGCAATAGCGATTGTTGCAGTTGCAATGAAGCTCATTAAAAAGGCCTTGATAAAGGCATCAGGCAATGAGGCCTTTACCGTTCTCGAAAATAAATATACCTTCCCGATATATACTTTGACCCACCCGTCAGACGGTTTCGGTCAGTTTAAATATCGCCCCGAATTGCCCTCCTTCTTGATGAGCGCAATTATCGTAGTGGCATTCTTCTTCATAAAGGTATATGAGTTCTTCGGAACAGGATATATTTTCAATACAAATGAACCCGAAGATTATTCCATTCTTTCAACCTTAATCGGTTCGGTTGTAATTTATGTTTTGTTTGTAATAGGAAACTGGGCAGTGTGCTCACTTATGGATGGTAACGGTAAGATGAAGGAAATCGCATCCGTTACGGCCTATGCCATAATTCCATATATAGTCAGCTTACTTGTAAATACTGTGCTCTCAAACTTCCTCACTTTAGATGAAGCAATGATTATGAGCATCGTAAGCATTGTTGGTCTTGTATGGTCGGGAATGATTCTTATCGTAGGTCTGAGTCAAGTGCATCAGTACTATATCGGCAAGACCGTTGTAACAACGATTTTATCAGTATTTGCAATGATTATTATTGCCGTTCTCTTATTCCTATTGTTCTCACTTGTTCAGCAGGTACTGTACTTCTTCACCGCAATAGTGGAAGAATTACGATTGAGATAAAAACAAATACAAAATATAAAAGGAGGAATCTTCTTTGCAAGGTATATTAAAACAAATGCGTTGTTTGTTTTGTTTGGTTCTTGCCATTGCGTTATTGGTAACCTCCGGCTCGGTCGTAAGTCTGGCCGCTAAAGGCGAGGAAACCGAAGGAGCCGAGGCCGCCGAAGGATATACTTTGGTTGCCGAGAGCGATAGCATCGCAATGTATGCAGAAATGGAGGAAGGCCATTTTTACCTTGAGAATAAAAAATCAGGTGATAAATGGTATAGCGTTCCCCAAGGACTCGATGAAGACGAAATAACCAAAAGAAAAGAAAAAGTTGCCTATAAATCAGAACTTATCGTTGATTATGTAATTCATGAAGGTTTTGCCTCGGGCGGACTTGTTTACAATTCAAATAGTAATGCAGAATGTGCCATTTCGGGCGAAATCAATATAAAAACCATTAAAAACGGTATGCGTGTTGAATATGTATTCTCGGGACTTGGCTTCACAATTCCCGTTGAATATATCATTTCGGGTGACACATTTAATGCAAAAATCGATACTAAAAACATTAAAGAGGGCAAAGATTGCGGACTTATCCGAATCTATCTGCTTCCAACCTTTGGCGCGGCAGGCGCAGAGGAGCAGGGATATCTCTTCATCCCCGATGGTTCGGGCGTTCTTGCAAACTTTAATAACGGCGCCGCATCCAATGTGTATAAAGCAAATGTTTACGGCACCGAAACCTCAAATAAAAAGGAAACCAGCTATTCAAATACCGAAAATATCCGTATGCCCGTATTTGGTATGTCAAAGGGCACGAGCGGTTATGTGGCTTATGTAGAAAAAGGCGATGCCGCCGCATCTGTAAGAGCAGTTGTAGGTAATGCTTCTAATGCTTGGAACTTTGTTCATTCGGTTTTAGAATATGCCTTTATCTGCGAGGATGAACTCGTAACCCATTCTACAAGCACTTCTAATGCGCTTTTCCGTATAGCAGAGCAGAAATATTCGCTTCCCGAATTTTCTGTTAACTATGAACTTTTAGCAGGCGAGAGCGTAAGCTATGTTGATATGGCGGAAGTTTATCGTGACTTTCTCGTTAACGAGAAAGGCCTTGAGAAAATTAAAGCCAACGATATGATTAGCTTAAATGTTTATGGCGCAGTTGAAACTCAGGCAAACTTCCTCGGTATTAAGTATAAGAAACTCAAAAAGCTCACAAGCTATGAAGATGTTGAAGTAATCATCAAAGCCCTTGAAGAGAAGGGAATAGCCCCCGAAGATTTAGGCGTTAGATATATCGGTTGGCAGAATGATGGTATATTCAATAAAGGTCAGCTTAAGAATAGCAAAATTTTAGGAGTTTTAGGTGGTAAAAAGGATTTCAATGACCTTCAGAAATACCTGAAGGAAAATGATGTTTCCGCCGCCTTCGATGCAGACCTTGTTTTAACCCGTTCGGGCTCCATAAATAAGGTTGCAACCACCGCATTCAATAAAAAAGCGTGGCAGTATCAGTATCTCCGTAGCGTTTATGTTTCTAAACTTACCGTTGACCCTTGGACTATGTTAAATGAAGCTACTCTTAAAAAGAATTCCGCTTCCTACCTTAAGTCGCTTAGTAAGTCCATAGAAAATGTCGGCCTTTCTACCCTTACAAATACCCTCTATTCCGATTTCCATCAGAATAAGGGCTCTTATAGAACCGAAATGGCCGAAACCGCCGCCGAAGTTCTTGAAAATTATAGCAAGAAATATAATGTAATCGGCGATAGCGCAAATGCCTATGCATTGCCCTATGTAACCAAGATTTATAATACCCCCACCAAGAATAGTGCCTATAAGATGTTTGATAAAGAAGTTCCTTTCTATCAGATAGTTTTAAAGGGTTATATTCCTATGACGGGCGGCGTTGTTCAGTCCGAAATCAATACCGATACTGAACTTTTAAAAGCTGTTGAAACAGGCACTGGTCTTCTTTTCAACTGTATATATGAGGATGCCACTCTCGTTCGTGGCCTCCGTGAAGAAGATCTTTATAGCTCAACCTATACTATCTGGCTTGATAAGGCAGTTAAGTATAATGAGCAGTATGGAAAACTCTTCCAAAAAATCAAAAATGAAGTTATCGTAGATCACGTTGAAATTCAGGATAATGTAATTAAAACCACCTACGAAAACGGCACAGTAGTTTACGTTAATTATTCAAAGCAGGATGTAACCGTTGAAGATGTAACGGTTAAAGCCAGAAGCTTTGTAGAAGGTTGAGAGGAGGTAACAGTATGAAAAAGATTAATAAATCACGCTTGTCTGTTAGTGACAGACATAATCTGAACGGTTTGCTGTTCCTCTTGCCATTTATTTTGGGCTTCCTGTTCTTCTATTTAGAGCCCATTATTCAGTCCATCGTATTCTCATTCAGTGATGTTAAGGTATCCCTTAATGGTTACGATACAAAGTTCATCGGTGTTGAAAATTACCGCTTCATTTTCAAAGAAGATGCGGCCTTCAATACCAGAATTTTGGCCGACTTTGGTAACCTTCTTTGGAAAACACCCGTAATCCTTGTTTTGTCACTTTTCTTGGCTATCCTTATTAACCAGAAATTCAGAGGCAGAATATTTATCCGCGCCGTGTTCTTCCTTCCCGTTATCTTCTCTGCAGGTATCGTATTGCAGATTATCCAGAGCGACTTGGTTGTATCCAGTATGTCAAGCGGCAGCTCCCTTATTGATGATGGCGGCGCCACTAATCAGACAATGGGCCTTAATCAGCTGCTTCTCCAGGCAGGAATTCAGGAAAAGATAGTTGAATTCGTTACCAAAATAACCAATAACTTCTTTAACCTTATTTGGAACTCAGGTATCCAGATGCTTATCTTCCTTTCGGGCCTTCAGGGTATTCCGGGAAGTTTGTATGAAGCAGCTTCCGTTGAAGGCGCTTCCTCGTGGGAAAGTTTCTGTAAGATTACCGTTCCTATGCTTGTTCCTACCATCCTTCTTAACGCTATTTATACCGTTGTTGACAGTTACTCGTCTACGTCAAACTCGGTTATGCAGCTTATCACTTCAAGTATCGGTACCGCCAAGTATGGCAGAGCTACCGCAATGGCTTGGATATATTTTATATTCATCGGATTAGTGATCGGCGTAATATTCCTACTTTCAAATGGCTCTAAGAAGTCATCATCAAGAGCGTAAGGAGGCGGTTATATGAGTATTAAAAATTTATTTGATAGCCGCTATGCCTTGGCTAATAAGAAAAAAGCAAAGGAAATGGCAATTTCCGTATTCAGACTTTTGTTCTGCATCTGTATCTGCTACCTTTTCCTTTATCCCATTCTTTATATGCTTATCACCAGCTTCCAGTCACCTTCATCTATTGAAGACCCCACTGTTATCTGGGTGCCCAAACAGTTGTCCCTCGAAGGCATTAAGGGCGCATTAAAGGAAATGAATTATTGGAAATCTGCAGGTCTTACCGCAGTTATTACCTTGGGTTCAACCGCAGCAGCACTTTGCTCCTGCGCCTTGGCAGGTTACGGCCTTGCAAGATTTAAGTTCCCGGGTAAAGTTGTCGTTTTTGGTTTGCTTATCTTAACCATCGTTGTTCCCCCTCAGGTACTTTATAGTTCTACATATATTTTGTACCGCTTCTTTGATTTCGGCGGAATAACCTCTATAGTTGGTTTGGATTTCAACCTTCTCGAAAACCCAATGGTATTTATATTACCTTCAATGTTCGCTTGCGGACTTCGTAACGGTATCTTTATCTTTATCTTCTATTCATCTTTCAAGGGACTTCCCGTTGAAATTGAAGAAGCAGCTAAAATTGATGGATGCGGCGTGTTTAAGACCTTCTTAAGCGTTATGGTGCCTATGGCAGTTCCCGCATTTATTACCGTATTGTTGTTCTCAATCGTATGGCATTGGACCGATTATAATAGCACCTCAACCTACTTCACTCAGGAGCTTCGCCCCTTGGTTGTTATGCTTAAAAACCTTTCAACAAATCTCCAGATGGGCGGTTACCGCGATGCATCGGGCTC